>JBBRRH010000050.1:0-28729 GCA_038201105.1 Nitrososphaera sp.
AATAGTAAATATTGGCTTCCAGTATTGTTAAAGTTGGTCACTCTCCATTTACTATTGTTATTGGTATAGCTATCGCAATGATGCATCTTGTCCGAGGCACACAAAATTAATAGTCTTTTCAGTCTCTTTTTAATCGGTATTTTTGTTAATAGGTCTCAATAAATTAATTCTGATTGCCTCCCACATCCAAGGATATGTGGGACAAGATTCAGTCAATGGTCTCTTGAAAACTCTGGGGTAGTGTGTAGAGTTTTTGAGAATTTGTGAAAAGACCTTAAAAGCCTAGAACATGAACAATGGGATATTATCAATATGCATCGCGAGCCGGTTTAGGAGCTTTTACGAAGCATTATTTTTGATTGATCTTGGTAAAGACTTGGGGTTTTATTTGTATGCAGGTTGAACCGAATAACAGGTTAATCGTGGATCGTTGTGGGTAGCGTAATTCATGCAGCCGTTAACCGTTGGAAGGTAAGTAAGCTCAGTTTGTTCCTGACATTGAATAATTCAAGTTTGGAACCACCATACTCTAGCAAAAACCAAATTCAATTTAAATGATTTTGGGTTTGCCATGATGCTTTCCAAATATTTCAATTATTAATCACTTAAGCGATCATTCGACTAAGGATACATTCTCAAATAGTCAGAATATTGCTACCGCTATCATCTGTTATTTTAGTCGATAATCTTGTGTCGCACACATTGGAGCTAATATTATTATTCCTTCGGTTGCTTCGATCAAAATATAGGAATACATTAGAATTTAAATAAGCACGGCATGCAGTGTTATTGTGTCCAATAGATTGTTGAGTGTCCAGGAACTATTCTTTTTTCCTGGAACCGGCGCAAAATTCGAGGGTCATTTCGTTCTTAGTTCATCCGATCCTGGCTTAGCAGCTATAGCAAATGAAATAAAGGAAGCCTCATCGGAGGTCCCAAAATACCAATTATTATTAAAACTAAAAAATAAGGAATCGTACGAAATTACAGACTGCTGGATAAATAAATTCGAAAAACAAAACGCTGAGTATACTAAATGCCATTTTTTTTGTAACGATATTGAGAGACTAGACTAGTTTATCTACTAAGCTTAAACCAAAAATTCGTCCAAGGACTTGTTTTTCAATTCTAGGATTTATTGAGTTACTACATTATGCCGCATGAAATTTGTAACCTACCAAAAATAGATAGAATCATTTCATGAGACCACTTTTTCAATTGTTATCGTCAGCAAGATTGTTTTATTGAACCACTATGAAAATCTTATCTAGCTTCCAGCCCTCTTGATGATGTGATATCCAAATTCTGTTTTCACCGGTTCTGATATCTCTCCCTTCTTGAGTTTAAAAGCAGCGTCCTCAAAAGTTTTTACCATGACTCCTCTTCCAAATAACCCTAAGTCTCCTCCTCTTTTTCCACTTCCCTTGTCTGTGGAAAGCTCCCTGGCTAAATTTGCAAAACTATCACCTTTCTTTAATCTATCAATTATGGCAATTGCTTCACTTTGTTTTTTGACAAGAATATGGGAACATTTTATTTTGTCTGACAACTGGCAATGATAATCATCACTTCATTGATAAGAATGTGTTGCTATCTTGAATTAGATTGATTGATCAAGTCATTAGTAGACATATAGTCCATGTCAGGTTATGTAAAAAAAAGTCGTTATAAATAAGTAATTTAGGCCCAAAATAGGGAGCTACCTGGGCTATTTTGAGCTATTGATCTTGACTACTTTTAGAAAGTTGGACCTATTCTCTTGCTGACTAAGGATATGGAGGTTGTATAGTCTTATGAATACAGATCTTGTCTAATCCATATTTTATGACTATAACTGAAATGATCAATACTAGTCCTTGAATTAGGTTGTAAGGGGGCGGTAATACATAAGTGATAACACCACAAGTGCCCTTGACGAGTTCCTTTCTTTCCCTACCCTTATTGGTTTGCCACCATCTACATATTGGGGGTATTAATTTAGGCCACAGGTTCTTTAGAAAATCGTACCCTTCCGAGATGTAATCTATCGAGACCTTGGGAACATTCAAACCTGTTGCGAACCCTAGCATTTTAGTTGTTTGAAAGGCAAGGTAAGGATGTTCAATTTGTGACAACTGTACTCCTAAAACCGCGTACGATGTTTTCATGTCATAGTTTAAGAGTGACATAATTATGGAAGCAATGTCGTCGTCTATTTTTAACATGTGCGTTGTATACCTATTTCTTGTGAATTTGGTATTGTCAGCGGACCGTCTTTCACCCATACTTAGCTAGCAATAGTTAAACATTATAAATACGTCGGCCTCGAATTCTTTTTTTCATAGGTGTTGCCCCCGGGCTGCCCACGGAATAGTATGTCACACCAGGTCAATTTATAATCAATAGAAATTCGAAATATTTTGAAACTTCTTGCACTTAATAGTCATTTCCTAGTATAAATATATATTTCTATAAGAAACGGATCAGAAAGATAAAAATATTACTTTAGGGTATAGTTACTATGGATATTTCACAAGTTAGTTTTAAGAATCACATACTGACTTGGTGTCTCAACGTTTTGATGTTTGGCTTGATTGCAGGAGCAATTTCTTCACTTTGCGTAAGTTCGTTGATCCTTTTAACAGAAAAAGTGATTGGCATTCCGGTAGGGACATTTTATCTCATAATAATTGATGCATTGTTACTTTCTTCCTCGACCTCAGTATCATATGTAACCTACGGATTCATTCTTCACATCGTAACTGGAATTGGGATTCATTATCGCTATTCCATTTTTGAGAAACAAGCAATATTCCGTAAAGTTAACAAAGTATTCTGAACTGTATGGATCAATTTTCGGTCTTGTTATTTGGGCGATATTTTTCGTTCCTATATCGTTGATGGTTGTCTTGCCTGAAATTAGTCAAATTAGTATGGTTATATTACAGCAGACACCTACCGGTATCATATCTGGTATAAATACAAACAGCTTACAAGCAACGGTCTGGGAAACTATAGTTCTTGCGCTTCCCTTCAACGTATTTTATGGACTTATTGTCGGGATTATAATAAAGTCTTTCAATGAAAAATATGTAAGTCACTTGACATCGATTGAATCCAATACCCTGAAATAGACTCATTATATTGGGCTTTGTTATAGCATTCATAATGTAGTCTGCTATTGATATGGAGAAAGATTATTTACTGATCTCGTAACGCACTCCCAACCCTTACCTCGTGAAGTCGATATTTCAATTAATTTCTATAAACTTTTGATAAATGGTATTCATTCGCGCCAATATACTGCGATATCAGAATAAGTCCTCACCAATTCTTTCCATTTCGGCTCGGGTAATGACGGTTTTACGTCATTAGTATGTGTAGATATCTAATCGCTAGTATCGTGCACTATTGCCATTACCCTGAATAGTACATGGGTCTTATTCCAATTCAGACGATTCTAATTACGGTTAGTTTTTGTGATGTTGATGGGATAGATATCTTCCTCATCTTTGTTGTTACAAAAATGCCTATCAGCATCTTCTCCCCTCAGTCACATAAGCATTCAAAAATAATGATGTTTGGATAGTTTACTACAAACAGAGACTGTCTTGCGAAAGTATAAAGTTCCAGTCAAGGAGTACCAACAGTCACAGATAGAGTTCCTTTCAGGTACTTTAATCAAGGATCAAAAAAAGAAATAACATCGTATATAGTTCTCCATTGCTAGTGTACCAAGACAATTTGAAGAAAATCTCCTTGCAAATGGACGATCATAATGAAAAAGTTAGCGAATAAAATTTGATTCTTGTAGATAAGTGATCCAACTCCACATAGCGGTGTTACTGAAGACTTTCGACCTTGCGAAAAGATGAGTAAAAAGCTTAATGAGCAAGTAAACAACAGAAAAATAAGCGATTTGTATGGTGGATGATTATGCTACATCTCTACTTTAGAACAAACATATTCTCAAATGTCTCCCAGTAGAAGGTTGGTGAGGCCTGATTTACATCTTCTTTATGCCCATATTTCTTAGCACAGACCTATCCCTATACGACCGTCATAAAGATGATACATTAAAAAGGCATGAGAGACACATAGAGAGTGAAGATTGCTGGTTTGTAAGAATCTGTCCATGTATAAAAATATAATAATGAAGATTGGAGGTAATGATTAGAAAGTGACTCCAAGTCTGGTTGATTTGTCATCTAAGCAGCACGTCATGTTGCTTTATGAGACTGAGGACAGATGTAGCGAAGCTGCAGTGGCGTGTATCAATGATGGATTGAAGGATGGCCAATTTTGTGTATACGCATCAGTAAATGCGTACGATAGTTCTCACTTATCGAAACTTTCTTCTAAAATTACGAACTATAATCAAAATATTGAGGACGGTAATCTTAAGATTGTCAATTTTAGGCCTCATTATGATTCTGCCTTGAAGGGAGATTTCACCCCTTTTATCAAGTTAAAAATAGAATTAGAAAAGATATTGCTACATCGTATAAATGAGGGAAAACGAGACACGATTATGGTTTTTGCAGACGCTGCTTGCTACCTATCTCACAATAGACAATTTAGGGAATGTGTAGCGTTAGAAAAATGGTGGCAAGATGTTCATACAGAATGGATGAAAAATAATCAAGATATCACCTTAATTTGTCCTCATCCAAGTTCCATTCTGATGGAAGACCCATCTCTTGATATTAAGAGCCGGATTGGTGCACAGCATTCATGTACTATTGATTTGGAAAAGGATTTTCCACTATCTGCGATACAAACAAAACAGATACGAATCCTTATTGCGGAACCAGAAATGGATATCCGTAATCTTTATGACGCATTTTTGGATTCTCTAGGTATAGAGGTAGTGTCCGTAGAAAGTGGTAACAAATGCCTGGAGTCGGCTTTCGATACCGACGGTGACGGTTATGATATGATCATATTGGATAGCCATTTAAATGACATTGGCGGACTTGACCTTGCTACAAGAATACATGAAAGGATGCCTAATCAAAGAATCGTTCTCACTACGACGTTGCCATTGAGTCAGATTAGAAACGTCCTGAATTCAACTGGAATCAATCAAGAAGATGTATTGTTAAAGCCCTTCAAATTTTCTATGCTGCTTTCAGTGATAAAAACCAAGATTAATGAGTAACTAATCTATCTATAACTTCGTTAATTTTGTACGTTTGCCTATAGCATATCCCCATATCTTCAAATAACTCGTGGCTACTATAACGTCAATCAAGAGATTGGACAGAATTAACGGTAGCGTGTATGGCTGGCTACAGGATTGCTTGATTGTTACAAGCCATCAGTTGTCTTGTTGGTCGAGGAAAGTTATGCGAACCAATTTAGACCCTTGGACGGTCCCTTCATTGCTTAAACTAATATTCTATAATTGAGAATTGGTGCTATTGATTTCCGTAGGAAACCTGAGTGTCGATCGTGTCAAACCGACTATTGGCAAGTAGATTGAATGAGAATTGCTACCAATATTTTCTACAAATTCAAACTCACCCGTCAACTTGTTTAACTCAATAAATTTCTTGATCGGTTTTTCACTGATAATATGATAATGGGCAACGACGCCGCCGACTATGCCCGTGTGAATAAAAAGTATATCTCTATCTTGATAGTTTATGTAATAAAGCAATGGTGTGATACTCATAAATGATTGTGATGTATACAAAATGACTTTCAACATATCTTTGAGAGTTTCATACTCTAAATAAGTAGTAAACCATTCGGCCTGAGACATGAAACGATGGAAGTAATATGGTTTATTATAGCTTTATTTTCGAGATGTAGAAGTGATGGCACCAGTATTAATCATGCTCAATTATTCAAGAATATACATCATTACCATTTATAACAGGCAGACATATCGAGATTCCATCTCTGCCAAATTTTCGACGTGTTAGTTTCGATATACTTGAATAGTATTGCTTACGTGTTAGCTTGACTTTATCCATAATAATTTGAGATTCATATTTCTTTAGTTTAGCTGAACCCATAAGTCAGGATCTTGATGGTATATTTTGCCGAAATTGTGTTTAATATGCCCTCACAAGTCGGATTATGCGAGATCAACTTTTAGTAAAATGTTCAAATCTAGAATAGAATATTGGAAATTCTACCTTGAGTAATTTCCTCCCGCTACTCCTAGATTACCTGAGCTATTTGTTCCTCTACTGAAAGCATTGTCATCATTAGTTTCTTGCTCTCCAGCACCATCGTTATTATCGATATCTTGATCTATTCTAACCACGGTACCATTGATTGCATCTACCTTTACATCCAGAGTTTTATTGCTCTTCATTATTATAACAGAATAAACCAGATTCCCATTTTCATCTTGGAGTTTAACTGATTTGACATCTGAAGCCTGTGCAGAGACGTTACTCATGGCAGTACCTCTGGCTTGTTCTGGCTGCACTTTCACATTGTTTGCCAAGTTCGGATCAATTTGCATGTTTTGGCTATCATTTGTTTCTTTATCTACAGTACTTGACAGGACATTGCTATTGTTTGTAGTATTCCCTTGACCAAAGGCATCCATAGCCGCACCTAAAGATATTCCACTGGTCGTTACAACTAGTGCGCTTAAAGCAAATAACAGGTTTGTATTCATGAGTTCTGTTCTAGAAACAAGGTAGTTAAAAGTTGAGGTACACCTATCTAAGTATAATTAATCTTAGCTAATTCCGTGTTTACCTCGTTTTTACGTATTGTACGTATTGTCGTTTTTACGTATGCAGGATTTAGAAAACTAGATCTTTTTATAAAGAACGTTGATAATATTATGTCTGTACCACTATAAATCAAATGCTATTTTGTGGACTTCATCTTCATGCCGTTGTTCAATTTATTATTCAAATTCTACAGACATTTGATGATAAGTGCTATTTTTCGGTGTTATTATTTGTATTTCGTTACTTTTTAAAAATACATGTAGCTAATTATACTTCGGTTTTTCTAATGCTAATGTTGTATAATTATATCCATGTAATTAATTAATTTGATCCTTTCTGTGCGTATTAACATGGGCGCTATTCGATCAGACTTTATCTACTAACGTCTCATAGCTATTGATTCATTGCTGATATCTGGATCATTTAAAAAAATGGGATGATTTAGTGTTGGCCCTGTTCTTTCCCACTAAATTCGTGCTTACGATTACTACTTTCTTCCTTGTTATTGTATTTGTGGTGACTGTGTTCTTTATTGTGATGATGCTTACCATCGTTGTGTTTACCATCGTTGTGTTTACCATCGTTGTGTTTACCATCGTTGTGCTTACCATCGTTGTGCTTACCATAATGTTCTCCTGAAGAAGCAGATACATGGTTTGCCATTACTGGACCCATAACTAGGATTGCAGCTATTCCCAAAACAGATACTAAGGCCAGTTTTGTTGTTGTCGGAAGTTTTCTGAACATTTCAAAATAAACTAAACATAGTTTGGGATATAATGTTTGAGGGACAATCAACTAAATCTAAGATTTAGTATTTTAATGAATTACTTGCTCGTTTTTATAACTTCTATGCAGAACTCTTGTAAGTTAGAAGAGGCATGTTGCCATCATAAGTATGTAATATTAGTATAATAGATTTGAGGTACGTACATCTAAATGAGAATAATAAGGCTCAAGAGTGTTGGACTATTAAAGTAGATCTCTGAAAGTAGAATCATATTGTCATTCCGTAATAAAATAGTCTCAGGGATGAGTATATTTGTAACTATTCTTGACTATCTACAAATTATGATATTACGATGATTTATGAACATCCCAACAAAGCCTAAATATTATCAAAGGTAACATGGTTAAGCAAGGCATAACATACTAACATTATATATCACTGATCTATGACTTTTGATAATCTCATAATGAACATCATGGAGCGAGAAGAAGCATCGGTTTTGATTCCGCTAGTCGGTTTGAGAGTAATGGGTTTGGTTTATTCTATTATTTACGTTCTTAGAGGTAAAATAAAAATATATATAAAAAGACAGCAAAATAGCTAACAGGTTCTACAATCTTGAGACTGAAGCTTGAAAGACTAGACATGCTTTTGATCCGGAGCATATTTCTCTTGATACCCTCTACAGTAACTGAGGTCAGTTAGTGACGTGCACATCGCGACATTATTACAGTATTCATATTTTACTGTATCGATACTTATGCTATAGAACATAGATGTCTATTACTTCCATGTTGTTTCCAATGGTCTACACAGAGCCAAACATCGTAGCAATTCACACATTGAATATTTGCGAATTGTTTACATACCACACATTCACTGGCTGGTCTACTTGATTTCCAAACTGGCTCTGCGACTCGCAAATCCTCAATTTTGACATTCTGTTTTATTGATTCAAGGAATTTTACAAATTCTTCTTTATACTTTATATATTGTTCATCTAATCCTTGCTCTAAGATCTTGCCCAATTTTTCTCCGTCTGTTAATATTTCATGCACATCATTGACGTTTCTTATTGGGATAATTGATAACCTCTTTACCTCTGCAAGCTTTTCTTCAAGGGGATATTCTATGTCCCATGCCCATGGACCACCGCCATACAATGTCCGAATCTCTTTTACTACATCTTTCTTAAAGTCAGCTTCATAGACGATCTCATTACTTTTCGACATTGAATACGCTGTGAAAAATGCTGATTCAACAACGGATGCTATTCTTTCAAGTGCAAACAAGTCATCGACATCAAATTTCTTGTCTTTTCTCTTGTCTTTTTCGTACGGACATGCAAATCTGTTAACTACTATGCAAGGAAATAATGTTTCGGCTTTACCATTGTCAGTATCGCTATTATTGTAGTTACTACTTTTAAGGTCTTCGTCATATTCCTCTGGTGCTAAGGCCCTTGCTATCACCCTACTGATTCCAAATAGTAATGGCTCACTATGTGACGGAGATAATAGACAATGAAAACATTTTCTTTTTCCAATTGTAGACCTTTTTCCAATTGTAGACCTACGTTTTTATTGTTTATACCACAATATCGTTTAATTAATGAATCCAAAGAAAGACGCAAAAGTCACAAGGTGGTATCAACCAAGATTACAAACGAGGAATTTAATATTCTTCAGAGAATAGCTAGAACTCATCAATCAAAAGGTCGCATTTCGAAGGCCAGTACATCGGAAATTTTGCGTGGGGAAACCACAATCAACGACCATCCACAACTCTGGCGTTGTAAAATCTAAAAATAATAACGCCACGAAGAACTCAACAAAAGTGTTCAGCGCAGGAACAGAAATATGGTGACATGGCTATAAAATCATCAGATATAGGCTTTTCCTAGCATATTTCTAAAACATTTAAATTGGTATAAAAAGTAACAAGGCTATTCCTTGGCATTAGTGATGCAGACAGCCACTAGCCAAGAACTATGATTAACAGGCGTCAGTTTGAGTCCTACTAAAAATTTTTTTGATTTTTGATGGGTATATTCTATACATGTACCCATCCTTGCCGAGGCACAAACACTGACTGATTTATTGTTAGCCAGCTAGCCTGTATCGCTTATTTCATGGCTGATGCCGTACCTGTAGCAGCCTCGAGTCTTGGAAGAGAATATAATCGGCAGTATCTCGGACTAAGCGGCAATACATTCTTGCAACCTTCTAGACACCATATTAGGAAATTTAGGTATAGGCTTCAAAATACAAGACGCATGACTAAGGTGCCCGGAAAGAATTCTTTGACAATTTCATTTTAGAGTGAAGAATAGCAAATACATGTCGATCTACCGCATCCAATAATCCTTACAAGTTTGACACTGTTAATTTATAAATGATGTACAATCCGCCAAACTGCCAACACATTCGCAAATTACCACACAAGTCCTGCACTGATGGAAATGAACCCGACTAGACAATTCTACTTACTTCAATGTTAACCATCATTTTCTTTCTGTGGAGATTAGACTATCTTTCGCACCAAATATTTACCTAGATCTTATCATGACTTCTAGACCTTCCATCCGAACAGCCTCATTATGTAGCTCAATTGCTTCGTCTCCATATGCCGGGATCCCAAATTGACTTCCATTGTCACCCGTCACTTCAACGTAAAAGTAAGGCAAGCCGTTTGAAAGTACAGATACGCAACTAGGTGACTTTGTTATCCGTCCACCGAGAGATCGCAATAAGCGTAACTGTCTACTTGCTTTACAGATGACAATGGAATTCAGGCGCAATACGAAGTTTTAACGCAACGTCGACCAGGTACTTTTTTTTTGGTAAAGTTCGATGGCCTTCAGCTCAGTTGTCAACTCTTTTTCCTTTTCTCCGAATTCCCGTTTTAGAATCTTCTATACATCACGTAATGACATGTGAAGTTGACTAGCTATTTCCTTGGGAGATACCTCTTTCTTTCGTAGATCTACAACCTTTTTCTCTTTTTCTGGCCACGTTAGTAGGCTCATTAATATGTTATAGGGTGGATTCTGGGATTCCAGATTGTGGGTGTTGTCATCATTGATTGATCTTATCCATATTACCTCTTTTACCCGCGTTACCAAATATTACCTCTAATACCTGCACGAAGGAGAGTTGGTTGAAAAACAGACCTTTGTAGTACGTAAAAACATAGTATCGCTATAAGATCCATGTTAAATTCTATTAGTTCAGGTATATAGAGATCATTTTTTTTCTAGCACGGAACTATCTTCTTATTTTGAATCATAATAAGAATTGCTATAACAGTGGGGCCAGTGGGATTTGAACCCACGACCGCCAGCGCCCCAGGCCTATACCTCAACTGAGTTGGTATCCTTGACCAAGCTAGACGATGGCCCCCCAAAAAGTGAGAATAAGGGACTACTATTAAACTTAAAGAATGCCTAGGCGGTAATGAGAATGATATTATCGTGCCTCAATGATGATTTTATCCCCATCCCAAGTACTCCTTTGTTGCACCCGCGCAAGATGATCTATACATTTTCTAGAGAAGTCTCTTGCTTTAGAGAATATTAACTGGTGAGGTAAGAGGGCCTTTTTGAGAATCTGACCCGATAATGAGAAGTTGGTTTTCATCCCTTCTCAAATTTGCCACGACCTTGAGCCAGGCATCAATAACTTCTTAAATGTAGTTCATACGTTACTATTACAGCAATTCAATGGAGGGTAACAGGTTAGTGGATTACAAAGATTACTTTGCTGCCTTATCAAAATACAAGAAAGTGGAAGTAAACGAGCAAGAGAAGGCTTTATTATTTAGAATTATGAACGATTTGGACCTTACGGGTCAATTGGGTTCATACCTAAAATTTAGGGATAAGGATCATTCTGTCGAAATACAATCTGTGGCTGTGAGATTGATCACTCAAGGTTTACTCGAAGAAAAGAAAAGCAGGTTACTTAGAGGCTTGAGAAGATATAAACTAACTTCTCTTGGCATATTCTATGTACTATCCGAGACTCGTAGTTATTCTCCAATATTATTAAAAAAGTATAAAGAAGATCCAGTATTGTTAACCCTTCTATACCCCTACTTTGAATTTGACACAATAAATTCAACAACCGCAAGATTGTATTCTGTTATAACGCAATATTTGCGACAATGTTGCAAAACAACTTCTTACTGGCTAGAAGATGTAGGGAGCTCGAATGATGCAGATTACATTAACGAGGTGACAAGAGGTCTAGCTCTTGAATTAGAATGGAACGCTAAAGCTCTTGGGTTTAAGATCGCCATCATGTACATCGAATCTAACATTCTTTCACTAAATCCCAAGTCTGAACGTGGAGATGCTAGTGTTGCATATTATGAATTAGAGCGCAAAATGAAGGAGACACTTTCTAAGGACAAGAAATTCATGGCCCTCTTAAACAATGTGAACAAAGAGTTCGGTGAGGGTTATGGAGAACTCGCTGATGTGGGATAGTGCGACTGGCTATTGCACTGGCGCTGGGCTTGGTTTGGACGCTAAGGTCACTGTTATTTCCTTTGGTTGGCCGTCTCTCAGGACGTCAAGAGTTACCTTGTCTCCTACTTTCTTGTTCTCTGACAAGTAGTTTGTAAGCTGAGAAAGATTGTCCATTGTTTGATTATCGGCACCTCTTATCACATCCCCTCCAAATTCTATTTTCGTTCCATTAATGTCCCGAATTATATAACCGCCTTTAATTCCCGCCTTATCGGCCGGACTGTCTGCAACAACACCGACGACAAGAATGCCCTTCGATTGATTCAACTTCAATGCCGACGCGATTTCAGGAGTTACATCGGTCCCTGAGATCCCTATCCACAAAGGCTGATTTTGTGAACTTGTCGGTCTTTCGCCTAGGGTCAATTTAATGTCTTGCGGTTCGGCATTTCTCAGAGCAGAAATATTTACAGTGTCATTTACATTCTTATGTTCTTCAAGATATACCAGGATGTCGTCAATTTTAGATACATTCTGGTTGTCTACAGCTGTTATGATATCTCCACCGAGTTTAATCTTCCTGCCATTAATATCAGTCTCCCTATCTCCACCGCGCAGACCCGCCTTTGCTGCAGGACTGCCTGGGGTGACATCGATAATTAGGAAGCCAGTTGTTTGATTCAACTTCAATGCCGACGCGATTTCAGGAGTTACATCGGTCCCTGAGATCCCAATCCATGGATGTTTGTAGGAATGTTGAGCAATTAGGATCGGCACTATTTTTTTGATCGTATTGGAGGGAACAGCAAATCCAATCCCCGAATAAACTCCGGTGGTGGAGAAAATGGCGGTGTTCATTCCCACAACTTCACCTCGCAAATCCAACAACGGACCTCCAGAGTTGCCAGGATTAATTGCAGCGTCAGTCTGAATTATTTCAGGAATTGAAAAAGATGATTGTGGGATAGGTAAAATTTGTTGATTTGGGTTTAAATCTGGAAATTCTGGAGTCTGTGATGATGCAGGGATGAGTCGACCTAATCCACTAATTATTCCTTCAGTCATTGATCCCGACAGACCAAATGGATTGCCGATGGCCACCACATGATTACCAATTCGCAAGTTAGACGAATTGGTAAACTTTAACGGTACCAGGCTTTCATTATTTATTTTTTGGAGCTGCAGAACTGCAATATCAGAAAAAGGGTCGGTTCCTACAACTTTAGCCTGATATATCTTGCCATTTAGAAAAGTGACACTAACATTACCACTCGAGACATTATTAGTGTTACCGCCAGCAGTAACTACATGATTGTTGGTTATAATATGTCCAATATTATCATATACAAAACCAGAACCAAGACCTGATGCTAGTACATCCTTACTGGTAACGGTTATCTGAACAACAGAACCCTTGACCTTGTCAAAGAGATCTGGCAATGAAAAGTCCACCAAAGTCACTATGGTCTTGTTTTGATTCAAATTATCCTGCGCTGTTGCAGATGTCGAGAAAGAAGACAACAAGAAGAGGAAAGCGACTAATGTAATTACCGAGAAAATAATAAGCGAGCGACTCTTGGTTATAGTTAATGCTTTACAATCTATTTGAGCTGAGAACATATCAAACATTGTTATTGATCTAAATTTATACCTATTGTTCATATAGGGTTGTTTTCAATCTTTGAGTATACAAGCAAGGCTATCATCGCGTGCGATAACGACGATTTCTGAACAATAAAATGCTAATTCCTCTAAAACATTAGGAATTAAGCATATCAAATAAAATTGACAAGCATTAAAAGAATCTGGAAATATTAATGTGATCGCGTTTTGAGCTTCCCATATGCTCGCGAAATAAAACATAATGATCGGTTTGCAAATCTCGATATCGAAGGGTATAAAGTATTGCGACATTATAAGTAGACTGGTATTACTAGAATATTTAGTTATAAATCTTCGTTACTAAATTATAGTAATAACTAAATACGAATCTAAGTTAATAGTATCGAGTTGATGGAAACAGTAGAAGAGAGGATAGTAAGATTGTTGGTAGAGGAAAAGATCCTATTGAAGATTCTTAGAACTATAGATGGTCAGTTTGATAAAGAATGTTTAAATGAATGGAGCAATAGGCGCCATATCTGCTCAATTATAAAAGACAATCCAATTTGGGTAAATTAGGAAAATACAGATAAACAATTTCAAAAAGACTGATCACTTGAGGTTTAGGCAGTCTGACTAATTGTCTGTTAAAGTTATGATTTATTATCAATCGAGGACGGCATGAAATCAATTAAATAGCGAGTAGGAAGGTTAATTCGTGCTAATGAGTGAAGACAACAACAACAACACTCCAGACGGCGTCCAAATTCAACTCGCCCAGATGAATTTCAATTTCGGTAAAATCCATAGAAACCTACCTGTGGCCACATTAACGGAGCTGGCCATCCAGAGAAATGAGGGGATCCTTTCGAGTACAGGGGCATTAGCGGTTAATACTGGGAAGTTTACAGGGAGATCTCCTGAAGACAGGTATATCGTAGATGATGACACAACGCATGATCTCGTAAACTGGGGAAAGGTGAATCATCCACTCCTTCCAGAAAAGTTTGAGGGGATATTCAACAGGATGAGACAGCATATATCCGGAAGGGAATTCTTCATCTTCGATGGGTTCGTAGGCGCAGATCAAGAAACGAGGTTACCTATCCGGGTTCTTACGGATTCAGTCTGGCATAGCATTTTTGCCACTCAGATATTTATACGACCCAACAGCAGAGAATTACAAAGTCATATTCCCGGGTTTACACTCTTAGCTGTTAACGATTTCTCAGCAATTCCAGAAATAGATGGTACAAGGAGTGGGACGTTCATAATTATTAATTTCACAAAAAAAATGATTCTAATTGGCTCGACTTCCTATGCAGGAGAAATAAAAAAAGCGTTCTTTACCGTTATGAACTTTCTCTTGCCATTGAAGGGAGTATTCCCTATGCATTGCTCGGCAAATGTTGGAGGGAACGGAGACACGGCTTTGTTTTTTGGACTATCTGGTACAGGGAAGACGACATTATCTGCCGATGCTCAAAGGGCCCTGGTTGGGGATGATGAGCATGGTTGGTCTGATAAGAAAGTCTTTAATTTCGAAGGTGGATGTTACGCCAAATGTATAAACCTCAGGAAAGAAAATGAACCACAGATCTGGAACGCCATTAAATTTGGAGCCGTAATGGAAAATGTAGTTATTGATGATAATACTCGAAAACCGGATTTCGATGACAGCAGATTGACAGAAAATACTAGAGTGGCTTACCCGTTGGATTACATTCCTGGCGCCGTCGTTCCAAGTATTGCAAAACATCCTAATGTGATTATATTTTTGACTGCCGATGCTTTTGGAGTCATGCCTCCCATAGCAAAATTGACCAAAGAGGGGGCAATGTACCACTTCATATCGGGTTATACCAGTAAGTTGGCTGGAACTGAAAGAGGGATAACTGAGCCCAAGGAAACATTCTCTCAATGTTTTGGAGCACCCTTTATGCCTTTACACCCGATAGTCTATGCCAGAATGTTAGGCGAAAGGATTTCAATCCACAAGACAATGGTCTATCTCATAAACACCGGCTGGACAGCAGGACCTTACGGTATAGGAAAGAGAATGGAACTAAAGTATACTAGAAAAATGGTGTCAGCTGCGATAAACGGTGAGCTAGATACGGTTAGTTATAAGCACGATGATATTTTCAACCTAGACATTCCCGTGTACTGCCTAGGTGTCCCGTCAGAAATATTGGATCCGAGCTCAACTTGGTCCGACAAACGAGATTACGCGGTAGCCGCAAAACGATTGGCCGGGCTATTTGTCAGAAACTTTGAAAGGTTTGGTGACACTGTAGCTGATTTGGCCAAATCCGGACCAACTGTATAAGAAAAGGTAGCCCGGAGCAGATTCGAACTGCTGTCTCCAGGTTTCTATTCTCTGTTGAGATCCAGAGCCTGAAATCCATAGCCCTCACTGGAGATTGGCCACTAGATTCGGCACCTGCACGCAGTGCTAGGTTCGACCGGGCTATTCACGAGCTACACCAAAAGTTGATGAGTGGGTTATTTGTTTTTACCGATTTCTTTCCTTATGCCTCTACTCCAGAAAGAAGATTTTCTATTCGCCTTTGGAGAAGGAAGAAGTAATCTAATAGTTATCCGCTAAAGAGCAGTTGAATACATTTTTAATATTCAACTGTCGACAATATCATCTACCGTTTCTTCCTCGCCACTAGGTCTATGTCCTTCTAGTTGTTCCAAACATATGGTGAAACCAACATGTGCACAGTCTTCGGATTTACAGTAATTGCAGTACGGTATGCCACCAGTAAATTTAACATCAACTTCCTTAGATAAGGATGTATCATAAAGCACTGTATTCACATCGTTGACGAATTTTATTAGGATTATTGGATTATCTGAAGTAAGAGACTTTCTATCAGGCGAACTCATCCAATGCATGAACGCTTCGGCCCCATCATCTATTGTTTCGCACCTGTGAACATGGCTATTGCTGTCAGGAGGATCACTTAGGTTTGGGTTATTCTCTTCAACTGCGCTATCATGATTTTCTTTCAAATGATTTGCCTTTCTACGGGGTATGGTAAGTAGCTAACTAGGGGAGTGCATAGCATATTTTAACATACCGTCGAATTCGTGTCACGTAATGATTTGCTCAAGCGCTTTAGAATAATTCATTAGATGATAAAATTCTAAAGGATAGCGTTGAATTTCAAATGATTTTATTTTTCTGAGATTATTGAAAAATTTGAGATATTGGAGTACTATATAAAGTGTGAGAAGATAGGTTCTGTCAAGGCCTTAGGCGATGAGCTTGCCCGTTAACTCAGGGTGACGTTATTGTTAGCTGTCAGGTGATGAAATATACATGCCATTAGATATCAATAGCGAAGGTTATCGTTTATTCCCCTCAAAACTTGATGGTTGTTTATATGCCCCCAATCGGTTTTAATGTTTCGTGTTTATTTCCTTGATGACCTGACCGTATTCTAAATGGGCTCTTTTCCTCATATATGGAATGAGTCTATAATGGATAGAGTAGATTTCCTTCTCTCTTATCACTATGCCCTTCACTAAAAGTGATACAAACCCTCCTGCCACTCTAGAGGGTGTGATTCTATGCAGGCGACAATAATGATCCCTCCTTTCCTGATACTCTTTCAGAGTAAAAAATGATCGGTTCAGACCCAATATCAATGGCCAAATTACATTTTCCCACACCATTCTACGATTTTCCGTAGATGATGCATGCTTTCCCTTTATCCGTGGGCTTAACTGCCTATCTGTATTGCTACTGAACTGAGCCGCCAATTCGGAGTGACCTTCCAAATTACGTGGGACCTCAGGCACATTTAAACTTGGGTTTTGACTTCCATTCCGCTAATATTGAAAGATGATCTTAATGGAGTGAGGGAAGCAATTGACAATTTAAGAAAAAATTGGAAGATAGAACAGTGTATATATGATCTCCATATCGGAATGAGAAATGACGTCCTAGATGTTCCTCTTACAATTGACAATGTTGTATTTCATATCCCGAAATTACTAAATGATGATTTATTTATCCTCTGGGGGTGCTTATGGCCGGATTGTCATAATTGTTGTGATCGTCAAGGAAGACTACCGCTTACTAAAGATGACCTTATGACTATATCACAAAAACTAGGTTACTCTTCACGCAGTAGCTTTTTGAAAAACGAAACAAGAATTTCTAGTTGGCAAGAAATTGGGAATAATGGTAACGTGATCACAACGCTAAGCATGATTTCACTTAAAAGAAAATTGAATGAAGCTGACGCCGAAGATGGGGTCCCAGTCTCGTGCAGATTCCTAGACGATCAAGGAAGCTGTAAGTTACATCCGGAAAAACCTGGAGTGTGCTCGCTCTATCCATTCGCATCATGGACGGAAGTAAGTTCGGAAGGAAAACCAGTCATTCATGCCTCATTTCAATTAACAGGGGATTGTCCAGGATTTTATACAGACAAGTCAGTAGATCCGATGATGAAGGTCCTAAGCGAATACTCACAAAAAATTTTTGATTACAATATGGCAGTTAATAGAACAACAAGGGAAAAGTTCGGATTCATTAACATAGTGCAGAATCTTTGATGTTTCAATATTTTAATTGTAATACATCGTTGTTTCATATTGGCTTGAGCTCAAAGACCCAAATCTCTGCAATCTGTTGCGCTGCTACCTACAAAAAACTATTTTCTTCCTTTTTTCTCATAAATGTCTTCGACAGGATCGATTAATGGATAATAAAAAATAAGTCAAATAAATGGTGCCCAGCCATTATTCGTAGACTATATTTAGCTATTTTCCTTTCGACTTATCATACCTAGCAGACACATCGTCCCAGTTTATAACATTCCACCATGCGGAAATGTAATCAGGTCTTTTGTTCTGATACTTTAGATAATAGGCGTGTTCCCATACGTCACATCCGAGAAGAGGGATCAACCCTTCGGTTCGTGGACTCGTTTGATTTGGCATCGCTTTGTATTCGACTTTATTGGTAGATGGATTATAGACAAGCCATCCCCAACCGCTACCTTGGATCACTGCAGTTGTAGAAGAAAATTTCTCTTTAAAGTCTGAAAAACTTCCAAAAGATGTTTTAATTGCATCAGCTATGGTCCCGCTTGGTTCACTTCCACCGTTCGATTTCATGTTGTTCCAAAATATTCGGTGATTATCAAAACCTCCACCATTAAAGTTGACAGCACTTCTTTGTTCAGCAGGAACTTTGTCAATAGTTGATAATATTTCTACTATGTCTTTTTCTTGAATTTCAGGAGGACATTTTTCGAGTGCTGCATTGAGTTTGTCCGTGTAAGCTTGATGATGTTTCGTGTGGTGTATTTCCATTGTTTTTGCATCAATATGTGGTTCTAATGCATCATATGGATACGGAACCGCGGGTAGCTCATATTTTTTCATGCATTGTTCTAATCTTCGAAATTATTAATTCTTGCGCTACCTGATCTTGGTCTATTATGAACTACGCTTATCTCCCTAAAGGTTTCCCCCTTTAGTTGGGTTCTAAACCCCCTAGAAACGTTTTTATTTAAAACTGGTCACTTTGACACTGCGAGATTTATGGTTATAAACAAGGATCTACTCCAGACAAGGAAGAAAGTATCTCGTACACGACCAAAATTTGTACGACAAGAAAGCTGGAGATATGATCGATTAGCACCAAATTGGAGGAAGCCTAAGGGCAAGGATAACAAGATGAGGCTTCAAGTGTCAGGCGTCCCTCGATTGGTTAAGATAGGCTACAGAGGCCCACGATCTGCCAGAGGATTACACCCCTCGGGCTATATCGAAGTCATGGTCTTTAACAAGAATGACTTGGCAAAAATCGATCCTGGCAAAGACGCGGTTCGAATTGGTCGTACCGTTGGAAGAAGAAAAAGAGAAGAAATAATGGCGGAAGCCCTCAGAATGAAGCTAAAGGTTTTGAATCCACGTAAGGCAAAAGGAGAACAAATCAAGCCTGAAGTAAAACAGACTACTAAACTAGAAAGTGAACCAAACGAGGCGAGCTCCTGATGGTCGTAAATCTAAGAAAAAAAAGAGAGTTAATTGCTCGTATACTGGGTCTAGGACTCAATAGAGTTAGATTCGAACCTGACAAGCTTGAGGATGTCGGTGACGCGATAACGCGGGATGATATGCGCTCGTTGATAAAGAATGGTACCGTATGGACAGTTAAAGAAAAAGGAACGTCGAGGGCGAGAGCTGAAGCGAAACGAAAAACACGACATAAGCGTGGCCTGGCTTCAGGTTCTAAGAAGGGCAAGAAAACTGCTCGAACTGGTAAAAAAGAAGTCTATGTAGCTAAAGTTAGATCTTTAAGACGCCATCTCAGGGTGTTAAAGGATCGAAATGATATCAGTAGGGAAGTGTATTGGGTTATGTACAAAAAGATTAAGGGTGGTCAGGTTCGCTCTTCTACTCACTTAAGAGAACTAGCAAAGCAAGCGAGATCCCATAGCTCAACTACCTAATAATTTTTAGTTCCATTCTTCGCGAATTCTATAATGCGGCTACCGCTGCTATTCACGCCCTCATTTTCTATTAGCTTCGCTAAGTACAGGTAATCAATTTTGGCAAGGTCTTTCATAATTGAGTGGTTACATTCATTATTTTATGCGTCTATAACTTGACAAGTTCAAGTCCTGTTTTTTCTATAAGCGGCAAGAGTCTATGCTTTTCACCACCCATCCCCTTAACATCTATTACAACACATGAAACATCTTCAATACTACGAGATATCATTTGTTTAAGCATTGATTCCTCGACAAGCGGGAGATTGTGTCTTGCGGCTACTGAGCCTAGACCGTATTCTGATTCTAAAAGAAGTTTATTAAATTTGGTTGGATAGTGTGTTCCACCCAGGCCTATTGCTACTTTTTTACAATAATTGGGTTTTGTGGATACAACCCTTAGGAGGGCCGTACATACGGTTTGAGCCGCAGTTTTATCTGTCCATTGTATTTCCGTCGAGCCAATTTCTATGAAAATGGTGGGTTTGTTTAATGAAGTTGGACCATGATGGCTCGCTTCTATAGTGATATCATAGTTAGGAACATGATTTTTCATGGTGTTCAATTCTACAAGATATTGTTTCTGGATCCATGGATAACATATGCCCATCTCCTTAGATCTGCCACCGTATAAATTTTCACCAAAATTCCCTGTTGTGTGGCAAGTCAAAGTAGGTATATTGCTGGCCGATCTATGTTGAGAAATAAAAATGAAACAATCCGAATCGGGATAGATTTCATCCAATTCATCTGCATACAGCAATGATTTTGTGGTTAAATGCAATTGTACATTAGGATATTCCTTCGAATAAAAGGTGGACTCATCGAACTTTGCAAAATTATGTAAATTGATAAGAATATCTATGACAGTAGAGCTTGCTATATCAGAAGTTGAGCATACTAGAGTATAGTAAGGCATAGAATGCCAGTTTATTTGCCTCCTCCGTATTTAAATTCATGATTCATGACACAAACAGGATTGATAAGTAATAGTTGAGCTATTGATCCAATCTAGAACCATTGAGGCTACCGAAGGATTAAAGCCTCAGTTTCCAAATAAACTTGCAAAATATTTGAATTCCCCTGTAACGCCAATTCGGATTTTATGTTTTGGAACATTGGAATGAGAATATTTAATCTCTTGAGATTGCATAAAAAGTGCACATCATGCATAGGCAATTTCCTATATGCTCGATCACAACAAATAAGGAATTTTAGAATTCATCAGTTCAGTAACAAAGCCTTGGAGTACCATAAAAAAATCAGTAGCAACAAACGCAACAACTTCCATTTAGACTACAAGGAAAAGCTTCGGATTAGTACTCCATAACCTTATTAAAAAACAAGTTGGACTGAAACGAGATATAAAGAAAGTAACCATATCGTCATTGACAGATTCAATCAAAAATAAATTTAGTCGAAATCTAAAATGCTCTTTACACAATTTTTTTCCGATCTGTGTTATCTTAAAAGTATCATGTTGACCGATTCGAAGCTAAATCTAACTTTTATGCAATATGTTCATTCCAAGTAAAGGGCAGGCTTAAATGGCCTTGCAAATCTGGACTTGCCCTTTGGATCGTACCTGTCATCCTGATCTTCAGAAACTATATCGATGGTAATTTCCTCAAAACCTATTTGCTCCATAATCAATATTAGCGCATCCCTCAACGGTATTCCTTCATCAAAAGATTCAAGTCCTAACTTTCGTTTTCTTACTTCAGTCGAATAGGAAAGTATGTCAGCAATAATCTTCTTAATCAACCCTGGATCAGTTTTAGCGATATCACTTACCTCTTTATCGTTGACCAATACTTTCATCAAATCGCCAAAATTAACCTGTGATTCTAGTTGCATCGCGCTTAGGATCTTCTTGTAAAGAATCCACTTGTGTTTTGATGCAGTATAGATTAAAATTCTCTTGGGGACAATTTTTGTCACTTTTGTAATTTTTTGAATATCAAGTATCGTATTTTCTATGAGATCTTCATTTTCTTCGATTGTTGCATCAATCTTTCCGTTGTCTACCTGGGGCCAGGCAACAGAAGTTATAAACCCTTTACTATCGATTATCTCCCAAATCTCTTCACTGATGAATGGAGCAAAAGGTGCAAGTAATCTGACTCGAATACTCAAAAATTCGTCAAAAGCCTTACTCTTTAATGGATCCCTTTTCTTTGCCTTTTTTCTTTTCTTGTACCATTGTAGATCCCTATCCATAAAATATAATACAATTTGTAATGATTCTCTGACTCGCAATCTTTCAAGCGACCGAGTTGTTTCAGAAATAGCATATTGCAATCTGCTTAGCAGCCATTTCTCTTCCAATTCCATTTGAAATATACCCTCTTTGATCCCACTGGTCATAGGATCTCGAAGTGATGTTGCACGGTCTAGCGTTGTTTTGTATATCTCATGTAACTTGCTTCTAATTCCCTTGACCAAATCAAAAGAAAAATCTGCATCTTGAAGAAGCTCTGAGGTGCTTAGCATAGCAAGACGAATAGCATCAGCTCCGTATTCTTTAACAGCTGTTCGAAGAGGTATTATATTTCCTAACGATTTGGACATTTTTTTACCTTGCATAAGCACAGATCCGTTTATTACAATTTGCTTTGGCCAAAACTCTTTTCCAAAGATAGCAACGTGATTGAAGATAAAAAATGAAAGATGATTAGGTACTAGATCCCGACCAGAATGTCGCGAATCTACCGGATAGAAATATAGGAAATCATTTCTAATTTTATTTAGGACATTCGGAGAAATTCTTGATAGCTTTGCGATTTCCTCGGGATCGCCTTTTCCCAACAAAACATAATCGAAAAATTCATCACTAAGATTATCTGAATGCATCAACGATTCAGAATTAGTATCATCATTATCATTAGTAAGATATTTGGATATTAAGTAGTATATCATGTAAATCACTGAATCGGAAAGACTTTCTACTATCCAGTCAAGATCCCAGGGCACCTTTGTCCCAAGGCCTATCTTTCTTGCACAAGCTCGCTCTTTAAGCCAGTCGATTACATTATTGAATTCCAGTCTAATTTCTTCAGGTATTACGTCCATTGAATTAATACATTCGTGTGCCAATTTCTTCCACGCTTCGTTTCCATAGTCGAGAAACCATTGATCTGTTAATAATTTGACCACGCAGGTAGTTCCACATCTACATCTTACTGTTTTGTTTTCAAGTTCATACATCATACTGATCAAGCCTTTACTAGACATGTCCTCTCTTACTCTAAACCGCGCTTCCTTTACCGAGAGTCCGCTAAAGCGACCTGTAATTGGTAAAAGAACCCCACTATAAAATTCATCACCATATAACTTGTTGGTCGCTTCCTCAAGCTTTGGATCTTGTTGATCCTTGATAGCATATTCCTTTGTTATGATCTCTGCTGGCGTAACATCCGAATTGCCTTGATAGTTATCGCTTTGTATTATCTTTATTGGAGAAACAGTGAAATCCATGTGATATTTGCCTTGTAAGTCAACTCTCTTCTTCAAGTCTTCTATAGCCTGATAATCATAAGGAGCGTGACCGGGAACCGACATCACAACGCCGGTACCGTTGTCAGGATCGACAAATGAAGCAGGATATATCGGAATGCCGACGTCTAAAAAAATATGTTTAGCTAACTTGCCCACAAGCTCGCTTCCTTTTATTTTAGTCGTTATCTTGACATTGTGATTTAAAAATTCCAATTTCTTCGCTGCTTCTTGAGTTACAATCCATTTATCGTCATCAATTAATATCTTAACATAATCAATATCTGGATTTATCCAAAGGTTTGTTACTCCAAAGATTGTTTCTGGTCTTAATGTAGCAGTCGGAAGGATATATCCATCTTCAGTACTAAATTTGATTAATGAGTATTCGAGAAAGTCTGGCTCTACGTCGCCCATCGTGTCGTGTTGACTCACAGGATTATGATCCTTGGGACACCAACCTACAGGATGCGATCCTTGTACAACAAGGCCCTTTTTGCGAAGAAGTCGAAATTGCCAAGAAATGAATTTAGAATACCCATTATCTATTGTCGTAAATTCTCTTCGCCAATCAATGGAATAACCCATCTCTTTCATGCCTTGTTTTATTTCCTTGTGAAAAAAACTAGCAATTTCTACTGGAATTACAAAAGTCGATATGACCTCATCAGACAAATTATAAATTGTGCGGAATGTGTTAAGCAATTCCATGTCTTTCCTAAGAACTCTCTGAGACATTGCAACAATTGGAGTTCCTGTATAGTGGAATGCCATTGGAAACAATACATTATATCCTTTCATTCTCATGTACCGGGCATGTACGTCAGCTAACGTGTAGGTCCTTCCATGACCTACATGCTGGGGTGAATTAGGATACGGGTAGGCTACAGTTATGAAATATTTCTTTTTCTCTGAATTTAATTCGGTTTCGAATACTTTGCTTGCCTCCCATCGCCCTCGCCATTTTTCCTCTATCAAGTTCCAATCAAGATCCTTTGCATCTTGATGTAAATTGTGTGACATTCTGATCACTTATCTTTTTTGTCATTTTTGGAAGACGCGTTAACTATAGTGTCTTCTATGTTCTTCAAACATTTGTCAATACTATCAACTAGCTTCCCTCCTCCTTGTCCAAACCTGTCATTTCCTCCGCCCGATCCGCCAAGCTGAGCCGAAATTTCTTTGGCAATTCGTCCTGCGCCTATTATTTTCTGTGCTTGGGATCCAACGAAGACGATTACTCTTATTCCATTCTTATTCATAACGAGAGCAATAAAGATAAGTAAAGGATCTGCTTCAATGCTTCTTTCTCCAACTGCAATAAAATATTCTTCTCCCAAAACATCATCTTGAGTACTGTATAATTTAAGCCCTGTTGACAGATTCTTTGCGTTATGTGTAATATTGTCTGCAATTATGTTGGATGTTTTTTTCAACAATGCCCTAAATCTTCTTTTTGTCGCGTCTGAATCTTCAATAACCTTTTCAAGAGATTCCGTCACTTTGTCTTTACTTGAGCCGAGAACATTAGCAATCTTATTTAGATGGGTCTCTTGGGTCTGAATAAATCTTATTGCACTATCTCCGACTACAAATTCGAGTCTTATCACTCCATCTTGGATCCTTTCTGATTTCACTATTTTTATGAGTCCGATCTCCCCGGTCTTGCCTACGTGAGTTCCTCCACATGCTTCGATATCCCATCCCTCTATGTTTACAATTCTAACATTACTGGATGGTACTACTCCACCTTGGTAAATCCTGAAAGTGTACTTTTGTTCGGCTTCACCTCTCTCATAAATCTTTATCGTAAGAGGAAGATTTTTCCTAACCACATCGTTAGCCGTCTTCTCAATACGCTCGATTTCTTCCCTGGTCAATGCGGAGTGGTGAGTTATATCCAGTCGGGCATAATTTTCATCCTTGAAAGCGGAATTCTGCCATACCCATGAACCTAAATTATTTCTTGCAGAACTATTCAGGATATGAGTTGCACTGTGATGTTTGGTTATTGAGTTTCTCCTACGATCGTTTACAGCTGCTCGAACCTGTCTGCCTTCGACAAATATTTCTTTATCGTGGGGGAAGTCAATTTTGTGAATAACAACATCGATATGTTTTACTACGTCAGTCACTCTTACTCCTTCTACCTCTCCACCATCGGGCTCTTGTCCACCACCTCTTGGATAGAACGCCGTCTGATCCAGAATAACGTAACGATTGTCTATAACTTTGAGGACCCGTGCATTAAATTCGCGTATTGATTCATCTTCATAATACAAGAGTTTTGTTGGTCGTACTTTGTCGACAAGCTCAAACGCTTTAAATTCTTGCACTGTTTTTTGGGAATTGTGTAGCTCAGCTAATTTGGTATAAAATGCTGACGGGATACTATCTATCGTACCCATTTCCATCAGGAAATCGGGTGTTATTCCGTCAGACTCATACATTCTGATAAGATCTTCGACAGTAATGGTTTTGTTACCCTTTATTAGTGACTTCGCAATAGAGTCCATTCGTTCACGTGAACCAACGTACCTGCTTGATTCTATCTGAAGAATAGTTCTAACGTCATCTTGATGTTCTTGAAGTTCTGGGTACATCGACTTTAAATAATCAATATGCATGTCTACAACATCCTCCAGCGCAATATTCCATCCTAGACGATCCAGGATGGAAAGTGCTCGCCGGAGTATGACTCTCAGGTTATGTCCTCCTCCAACATTGGAGGGCAAGGACCCATCATAAATTGCGAATAGAAGAGTCCTGGTATGATCTGCCACCGTGTAAATGGCTTCGTAGGGCGAAACTATTTTCGACAATTCCTCGGTAGATACCTTCAGCTCCCTCGCCAGGATATTCTTAAGAGATTTTATATCGAATTCATAGTCAATATATTTAGATGAAAGGATCCCGAAATATTTTGACAGAAATTCTGAATTCTCTTCTATTCCTACCGACTCAATTAGTTTTTTTATGACATTCCCAAAATTGCAATCATAACTGGTTGGAGTTCCCATAGTAATCCATGAGAGTCGTTCAAGGCCCGCCCCCATGTCTATTATCTTGTTATTCATAGCGTGATAGTTGCCTTCGCTTCCTTCAAATTCTGTAAAAACTGCGTTTCCCAATTCAAGTCCGCGTACATAGTACTCTAAAGAACATCCGAAGGCACCCGCTCCCATCCATACATCTTCTACAAAAGTAATTTCATCTGCTTTGATTCCGAGTTTATTCGTGAGCATTCCATAGTCAAGCTCAATGCACCTATCCTTCCAATATCCTCCATGAGCATCAGCATCACAAGTTTGTCCTATCATACAAAAACCAGTGTAATGTCGACCTGTGAGGCCGACATTTTCTATATCGTTGAATCTTAGACATATCTGTGGAACAACTAGAGGATTGGCGGGCAATTCAAAAACAACTTTTCCTCTCATTAGTCTCTGAAAATCAACTATTGAGGCAATAGTAAAATAGAGATCATCGCGCCATCGGCAAACCACAGGGTACCTTCGAATTATTGTATGATTGTTGTCACTAAAGTACTCTTTGATTTCATTCCAAGCAGTAATAAAATCCAGCCTCTTTGAAGTAGGTGGATTGCCAATGAAGCTGTAGTTCTCATGATCAGGACAAAATCTTCTGTCGTTAATTGACCAGAAAAATTTTCGACAGATCGTACAACTCTGTCTTTTGAAACCATTCCTATCAAATAGTGAAACTCTATAATATTTGTCAGAGTTTGAAGAAAAGAGATTAATTAGATCTTGCTTTTGCAATCATAGACACCCACTGAGGCAGATTATTAATGCCTTTGTAATCCATTACCGCTAAAAGTGAATTTGATGATCATTATCCCTTTGGCATTTGCCTAAACTTTACTTTGCAAGAGACTGTTCTATGAACTTTTGGTATGTTTCCTTCGGAGCAGCTCCAATTGTGCGTGCAACTTCATTGCCTTGTCTAAATAGTATTAGTGAGGGTATCGATTGAATTCCGTATTTGGCTGCTATTTCTCGATTTTCATCGACATTCAATTTAGCAAATTTGACCTTCCCCGTCATTGTTTGAGCTAGTTGTTCGATTGCAGGACCAACCATTCTGCACGGCCCGCACCATTCAGCCCAAAAGTCTACAAACACGGGCAATTCTGATTTTAGAACTTCACTATCCCAAGATTTGTCGGTAACATGAACCAAGCTGTTATCATTCATATTTCTTCAATAGTCCTGTGCAGTTTAATCCTATTTTAACTTCACTTTCTATTGAATAGTTTTCCTAAGTCCACACCAAATTGATTTTTGTCAATAAGGTTATTCACACTCACGTCTCCATCTTTAACTCTTATGGTATCGATGAATGTAGCAACATCGTCATTACTAGGTGTATATTCGGTTTTAACTTCTAACTTGTAAGTGCCTGTTGGTACATCGAGGATCCAGTTATTTCCTCCTTCTGACCGGAGGTAAACCGGAGCATCATTCTTGTCGTACAATGTTACTTCCGTAGATGAGATTGTAAACTCTGGATTATTGGACGCTAAAGTTATAGGGAATCCATTTTGTAAAGTTATCGAGGGACGTTTAGGATAGCTTGATGCAGATTTATCCACTTGGCCACCGATGTTACTATAAGATTTAAGTATCATCTCATGCTGGAGTCCTGTTTCATTCTGTTTTATTAGAGCCGTTAATGTATCGGGATCTGGTACTGGATTTCCAATAGTCCCATCTGAGGGACTTTGATTTTCAGGCAAGGTTAGTTTACTGTTTTTGGGGATCTCCCTAATTGGATCTGAAAGTTCTGTTGCTGTCTCGTTCGATCTATTCTTTACTGTTACATCGATCTTCTTACTACCCTTATCTCCATCCTGGTCAGTTACAGTTAACTTGAATTTCAGAGTAGTATCTTCGTTAACCTGCGGTGCAACAAATTCTATAATCGCTGCATCAGGATTGACAAGGGTTACGAGCGGTCCGCTTAGTTGTTCCCAAGTATAACTGAGGGAATCATTATTTGGGTCGGTACTATTTGAACCATCCAAAGTTACGGTAGTACCTTGTTCAACCTCTTGGTTGCCTCCAGTTTCAGCTACCGGAGCTTGATTAGCAGATTTAACATCCATAGTTACGGTAGCAATATTGCTATCAGTTCCCTTATCATCGGTTACTTTGAAAGTAAAGCTGTCCTGTCCTACGTAGTCTTTGCTTGGCTTATAGGTTACGGT
>JBBRRH010000051.1:0-28457 GCA_038201105.1 Nitrososphaera sp.
ACAAAAATTCGTTGTTGGGAATTGGGAAGAGTACCAAATTTAAGATACTCGATATGGTATCGGGTAATCTAAGGACAACTAACTATCCAGCAGTACTTGATGTAAGCTTCATAATCAAAAGTCTCGTAAAGAATACCTTTGGATACAACACCATGGTAAAGTTTGCTAAAAACAGTTTAGTACTGAGAGCTGATGTTGTAGCCAAGGATAATGAGGAGGTGATAAGCTCTTTAGGCAAAATACGCGGTAATGATTTGCTTCCATCGGGGTATCCAGAATGTCTAAGTATGGCTCACCATATCTCGTGTTTCTCGAACAGCGAAATATTCGGCATTCGAGGGCACATTTTGAATAACTATGAAGTAGTAGAATTACCGTCACTCGATGTAAGAAGACACCTGCTGGGCTCTATATAGATATGAAGATCCTCTCGAAAAACGGGAATGAACTCACACTCATTGCAATGAAAAATGAAGTAGTATATAAAGGAGATTATCTCATAGTGGATGATAGAAAATTTAGCCGGAAGATGATAGTCCAGATTTATGATGAAGACTATCTTTCTTCCCAAAATTTGCTTGAGGATATAGTAAGGGATGAAGTAATATTAGCCTGTAGTGAGGAGAATCTACATGATCCTCTAAATATAAGCAGTCTCTCGAAATTAATTAGAGATGCACGCCTGATCCGAACAAAAATTAGGTCGACTATCGATATCAACGGAAGAATTACTAGCGACATATCGTGGATCCCTTCTCGTGTTTTTTCATCTGTGAAAAAACTGTCCGTACCAGAATTGAGCGATCTGTTGAATCGTGTTGGTGTCCTCTCAATTAATATTGGGCAAACAGGAAAAAAAGGTGAGAATTTTAAGATCTATGCTGAAGATTTGGACGGAAAACTAAACATAATAACGGGGAAGAAGGAATCAGGTAAATCACATTTATCGAAACTGTTGATAAAATCTTTAGTAGAACATGGTGCCTATGTGATAGTATTCGATCTCAACAACGAGTATGGAGGTCTAGGATGTACCAACAGTGGCAAGCCTTCATCCATAAATGATCGTACCTTAATTCTAGAACCAGGAGGTCTACTAAAATTTAGACTGGATTATTGTGGTAAGTTTACGATCTCAAATATACTCAAGAATTCTCTAGATATGCCGTCAGCATCATTGAGGGAGTTCGGGAGAATTTGGGACAAGCTCCAAGGTACGGGGAAGCTCGATGTGGAATCCCTGGGTGAAATGATTAATCGCGAAAACATGAATGAACTAGTACGTGATGCTCTCGTATCAAGACATCATTTACTCCATAGCTCAGGATTGTTTTCGTTAGAAACAGGTAATAGTGGTCTTGAATTTGAAAAAATTACCGAGACCAAGCCAAATGGAGCGGCGTTGATTATAAGTTTACATAAAGTTAGTGCAGTAATTCGAAAGATGATTGTGGAACTTGTCCTGAGCAAACTAGTAGAATTGCTAGACAAGCAATTAATACCTCCAATATTCTTGTTCGCAGAAGAAGCACATCTATACGTGAAGGAAACTTACTGGGACGATATCATTACTAGAATGAGGCATTTTGGAATATTCACTACTTTTATAACGAACCAACCTGATGCCCTTGGAGATAGCATATATCGTCAGGTCGACAACATCTTTTTGTTTAATTTTGTTAATGAGTCCGATCTTGAGAAGATATCGAGGGTCTCTTTGATTGATAACGACACTATAAAATCAGTAGTTAGAACCCTTCCACAGAGACATTGTTTAGTCGTGGGAAAAGTGGTCCGAGATCTTCCAATAGTTGCAATAATCCCTCCCATAGACATAGTGACACTCGGAGCAACAAAAAAATTCTTTAAACCTTAATCGCGGAAGGTTTAGGCTATAAGCGAGAACAACTATTGATCGAAGATTCAGGGTGACATATTAAGCCATCATAGGGTACAGCTTTATTTGAAGCTATGGAAAATAAGAATTCTATGATAATTACTAAATAGTATTCAAGAATAGTTATATTTTTTCTTTATGAAAGTTTATTTGAAAACCTTATATTGTGACCTTTTTTTATAGCAAATTATGAAACGTATAGAAGCTATTATCGCTAGCGAAAAGATATCTGAATTAAACGCTGCTTTGAAACAAATTGGAGTGGGTGGATGTACGATACTAGATGCCAAAGGAAGAGGAAAAGGAGAAAAACCCATGGTGGAAGCCCAGAGAGGCACTGCTCGATTCGCTGCGGAATTCTCTGTTAGAGCAAATGTAGTAACTGTAGTCGAAGATTCCCGATTAGAAAAGGTTATCAAAACCATATTAGACACTATAAGCACAGGTTCAGCAGGTGATGGCAAAATCTTTGTATCGACGGTAATTGATGCAATTGACATAGGCACAAAGGCACGTGGAGAAGAGGCAATAAGTTAGTTTGCTCCAAGAATAACAGTTTATTTGCTACCAAATCCTGGTATTTGTGTGATATTATTATAAACTCAGGGTAAATCGTAGCTCAGAGATCTCGAATTAAAAAACTCTAGGCCTCTATTGTCTTTTAGAAAAAGATGATAGCATATCACTTTTAAGTCGGGGGGAGAAGTTCTTGGATGTTCATGAGTATTGGAAGAGAGATTAGATTGAGTCGCATTCTTAAAAAAAGTAAGATGCTCTGTATTCCAATGGATCATGGTATTACAAACGGTCCTATATCCGGCATAGAGAATATTCATGATACTATCTATCAGTGCGAAAATACAGGTCTGACATGCATCATTGTTAATAAGGGAATTATCAAGAGTCTTCCCCGTCCACCTACCGTTGGGGTGATCGCTCATATGTCCGGTAGTACGTCATTAGGTCCGGATCCAAACAAGAAAATGCTTATGGGAAGTGTGGAGGAGTCTATAAGACTAGGTGCAGATGCCGTCTCTGTCCACATTAATATCGGAGCCAGAGAGGAGCCAGAAATGCTTCAAGCATTGGGTATGGTTTCTGACAAATGTAACGAATGGAATGTCCCATTGATTGCTATGATGTACCCAAGGGGTGAGAACATAAAGAACCCACATGATCATAATATTGTTGCACATGTTGCGAGGATTGGAGCTGAGGCTGGAGCTGACATTGTCAAGACTGTGTATACCGGAGATATTCCTTCCTTCAAGCAAGTCATCAGAGGATGCCCTGTACCAATAGCAATTGCGGGAGGACCAAAGGCTACAACAGATGCCGAAATCTTAGACATGTGTGCTGGTGCTATGGAGGCAGGAGCTATTGGGGTAACTTTCGGTCGAAATATTTTTCAACATAGAAATCCTCCCGCTATATTGAAAGCATTATCTAAAGTTATCTTTGAGGGAAAAAAACCAAAAGGATTGTTAAAAGATCTTGACAAATCAACGACAAACTAAGGAACTAATCGTTCGACCCATAATGAATGGAGCCAGTTTAGATGATTTCATCTCAAATCTTGCTGGGATATCGTTGATATACGCTGACCCTAATTTTGTGAAAGATGAGAGATTTAAGACAATATTTCCATCTGAAAATGCAGATCTTATAGTATGCGATTCGATTGAATCATTGAGGAAAATTAAAAGGAAAAACAAATCTGTTGGCTACTACAAAAAGGTTGTCACTAAGGAAGATCTTGACGAGATTTCGGAAGCCTCAAAGGAAGGAGCTCAGTTTGTTATTGTTGATGCTATAGATTGGAAGATAATTCCCCTTGAGAATTTAATTGCTAAACTTCAGACGAGTGGAACGAAGATATTTGCTAATGCAAAGAATTCTGACGAAGTTAGAACAATGTTCTCTGTACTAGAACTTGGTGTTGATGGTGTAATACTGACTACCGATGACTTGAAGGAAGTCGAAAATTCAAAGTCCAATCTAGAGAATGTTTTGTTTAGCTTGGGAAATGCTAGGGTAGTTGAGGTGAAAGATGTAGGCGTCGGCGAGAGAGTATGTGTTGACACAGCTTCAATTATGGTGTATGGCGAAGGAATGCTTGTTGGTAATAAGTCAAATTTTTTATTTTTGATACATAATGAATCGATAGGATCATCATTTACGTCACCGCGACCATTCAGAGTAAATGCTGGAGCAGTTCATTGTTATACGATTTTGCCAAACGGAACAACGAAATATCTTTCTGAATTGGAATCAGGAGTAGAAGTACTGATTGTTAATAATGAGGGTGTGGGAAGAAGGTCCACAGTAGGACGTTCAAAGATAGAGACGAGGCCCTTAAGGTTGATTCGAGCAGAATCTAATGGCGAATTTGGTAGTGTTATCGTCCAGAATGCGGAGACTATCCAGTTGGTATCTAAAGATAAGAAATTGATACCTGTTACGGAGATAAAAATAGGTGACGAAATAGTGACCTATGCAAAACCTACTTCAGGAAGACATTTCGGAATGCAGGTCAATGAGTTCATCTTAGAAAAATAATCGTCTACTCTCTCCATATTCAACTAATTTTGTTCATAATCCGGTTTATTATTTTTGAGTATGGCGAATATTGATGCATACGTGACAAATATGGGCTCTAATGTTACTTCAAGGGTTTGAAAATTCAATACAGACAGGAGATTGCAAGAATATTCTTGAAAAATTACCTGCAGACTCAATTCAACTCACTATAACTTCCCCTCCTTATAGGAACGCAATAGATTACAGCATGCACGTAGAAGGAAATGGATACTATCGTGGGAGTACGCGCATTTCAACTACTGAATACCTCAATGACATGATTGAAATATTTAACAATCATGTTTTTAGAGTTACCCGAGAAGGTGGTTACTGTTGCATAGTCATAGGAAATGAGGTTGTTAATGGTAGTATCATTCCATTACCGCATATGCTTTTATCTAATCTGGTTCAACCGTTTGGAAACTGGAGCCTTCATGAAGAAATAATATGGCATAAAGTTACTGGGGGAACTAACAGATATGGTTCATTTGTAATAAATCCATATCCAAAATATTTTAGGGCAAATATCATGCATGAATTTATTCTTGTTCTTAGAAAAGGAAACGTAAATAGTGGGAGGACTCAGCGCGATGATGCACTTCCTGCTAAACATGAGGAATTCACAAAAGAAATAGCAAATTCAGTCTGGCATATTGCGCCTGTTCCACCTGGATTTATAAATCACCCGTGCCCCTTTCCTGAGGAAATCCCCTATCGTTTGATGAAACTGTATTCCTACGAAGGAGACGTAATTCTTGATCCATTTAACGGTAGTGGCCAAACAACTAAAGTTGCCCACCATTTTTTAAGAGGGTATATCGGGATCGATATAATTAACGAGTATGCTAAATTGGCGAAAGGAAGATTACATGACGAACCATTACACATCAGAACAGAAGCATTGATTGCAAAATGGCAAAAAATACCCTCCCATTACACGAAAAGCTAGGCTTAGTCCGATTTCTTTCTTAAAATTAAATTCATTTCATCATTCACTAACATCTCGAATTCATCCCCATCTCTAATTGTTAATGAACTAGCTAAATCAATAGGAATAGACAGAAAAAATTCTGTTCCGAATCGTATTATTTTGTTCTCAAAAATCATTTTATTTGAGTTTTCAAAAATCGCGGTACCTAAGTTGTCGGACACTTAATGACATATTCTTGGGGATTGATATTAACTTGTTAATCGATTATACTATAAAAGGATGCCACATTTTTTCCCTGAAGTATCCCCAATAAAATTATTAAATATATTTTTTAATTCTGAGGCTTGTTGAATTCGAATTATTACTAAGTTGCTCAGAAAAAATAATCGATTTAGCCACAATGACGGCAGCATTTCTCTATCAGCTCAGATAGGGGCATGCTGAAGGTGGGAACCTACGCAACAAATGTACTATTCTTTGCAAGCGGAGACAATTCCACGTAAGTGTAGAGTCTTGATGTCCCACAGAATTAACATTTTATTTATCTGATTTGTTTGGTACATCCATCCTCTTGTAACTTCTAATTGCATGCAATACCTCATTACTTAACTTTAGCGTATATGCAGCAACATCTTCCCCTGAAATGTGAGATAGCTCTTCTAAAAATTTTGCCTTATCCTTTCCCCTTTCAAACATTCCCCCCGATTCTTTAATACAAAGGGGAAATTTCTGCATCTTTACGGCATTTGAACGAATGTGGCGGATGAAGTCCGTGTATCCAGCGATGTCATACCAGTCCCAATTTTTTTCTTCAGAATACATTATCCATACATCAATAGTGTTTTGGAATAATGCCTTTTGACGTAAATCTTCTAATGTCAATTAATTAGTATAGGTTAAATTGTTACTCATTTTAGTATTTCTAGTCACGAACTCATACTAGCAGTTTATTCTGCCGATATCTCAAGATCTAAGCTATTGCCGTTTCTATCGAATGCAGAAATAGTCTGATAATCATATGGGTGGCTAATTATTAATGAAACAACACCAAAGTAGTTATGAAGATCTTCCAGGGAAGGCCTCATAGATCCGCTAGGATGAGAATGTACAGTTCCTATATATGAGAGATCAAAAGGGAGCTCATAACCTGAAAATCCTGAATAAAAAGGACCATGAGTCGAGAAAGGAGGAATAACTAATCCTGTTATAAATGTTGTATTTTCCTTATGTTTTCCTTGCAATATTAAGATGCCTTCGTTTGGATGGCAAGATTTAGCATATGTTATAACTCCGTCAGCTGCTTGCCGTGCAAGAACTACCATTCTTCTTACAGGAATCCTTGTTTGCGTTTTCTTCTTTCTGAAGAACATTTTTACTTTCTAACAGGACACCGTGTTATTTATTATTAATCACGAAAATATGATAGGCTTTAAAATAAGAGTCCTTCCGTACTATGCTTTTCGCATTTGTTGTTATGCTCCGGCGAGACAGTACTCAAACTTACTCTAAATCGACAGTAAGACTTGATTCGACTAAAGAGTTCACTATATTTTGTTCTCTTTGGTTCGGGGTTTCAGACTGCTGTGCATGAAGTAGTTTTTTACGTAATTGACAATCTTGTTCAGGTAGACTGTTAAAGGAATGACGATTACCAAGATTTATTAACAAACTTTGCCTACGCAATACATTTGTTCACGATTCGGAATATAGTAACGAATGGTCATAGTGAAATAACTCAGATAACTTCTTCATGTTAAAGGACACTTGAAATTTATTTCCCATTTTCATAAATGTGGAAATGAGAAGTTTCAACCTGTGTCAACGAAGTCCGTATACGCAATGACGATAACGAATAAAGATGTAGAGGTACAGCAGAGTGTCACGATCCAAAACATTAAGCGGCGGAGTTACTTACGTTAACTCACCTGACAAAGTGATTTTTATAGGAAGTGTCCAACCCAGAAATTTCCAACACGCTGTATTCAAATTTCATGACATACGACAATATCCGCATGCATTTTTAGTTGACGTTGATTGACGGTTTACTTCATTAACTCGGTTAATAGTAAATGATTTATCACCTTTAGTGCACGGTGAATTGTGAAGAATATTAACTTTGTTTTATTGGGTGACGCTAGCTTTGCAGAAGAGCTTGGGAAAAAAGGTACGACTACCGATATATCAATTTATGATAAAAAGACTTCCGATGCAATTCTGACATGGACTGTTCCGATAACATATCCGGATAAAATACAATCTCTTATTCAGGCGATAAACATTGCCGAATATGCTATCTTGAATGTGACTAAGTTGGACAAATTTGTAGGCGAACAAATTATCGCGCTTGATCACTTATCGATGAGCCAGGGTTACATATTACATTCCTACGACGTGGATCAAGATAGACTTAAGTCAATGATAAAGACCACGGAGATAAAAAACTATGATTTCATAGCTGACTCAGATGAGTTGAGAGGGAAAATGTCAAATCTGGAACCAAAACGGAAAGAAGGTTCTTTGGTAATACCTATAGATCACTCGTTTGATGTCAAAGGTGTCGGTACTGTCATCCTCGGAGTTGTCAAACAAGGGAAGGTTAGTGTTCATGACGAGCTAACAATTCTTCCACAAGGGAAAAAAGTATTTGTGAAGTCAATTCAGATGCATGATGATTCCGCAGAGGAAGCCACGAGTCCTGCTAGGGTAGGGCTTGCACTAAAAGGGATATCTGCTATCGACATCTCAAGAGGTGACGTAATTTGCGATCCAGGGTATCTCAGTACTTCAACTTCTTTGGTTAAAGCAAAATTTAAGAAAAATCCATACTTCAAAGAAGAGATGAGTGAAACACATACGTACTTGCTCGCTGTCGGACTTCAGCTGAAACCTATTAAAATTAGATTCCTAGAAGATCAGATTGAACTAGAGCTTCTTAAACCACTTGTTTTCTCTCCGGGTCAGCATTTTGTTGTTATAAAACCTGATGCAAGTGGAGTGAGAGTCTGTGGAAAGGGTGAAATAATTTAATGGTTCGAATATTGAAAGGAGATGGAAACGAGTATAGCAATGAAGAAGACAAAAAGACAGAAATTGACCCCATGAAGACCCTCTTTCAAGAAGTCAGATTACTTCTAGATAGTGTTAAAGCAAAAGGCATCATTACGACATTGAATGTTGACGAAGAAAACGGAATCGTGCGAATATACTTGAATAATACAAATGAACTTAAACGAGCGCTATCGGCGGTATCGGAAATACTTGACCTTGCTTACTCGACAACAGAACATCATCCCTATTCGCTTTTGCTTTACCACTCTACAGAAATATTACGCTCTGTACTCGACTCATGGGGGGACACACTGACCGCAGACGGACTATCCGAAATTGCGTGGCGCATCGATGAAATAAGGAGCAACATTGATAGAATTAGCGCATCTGATCAGTGAATAAATTTTCCATTTGAGCTTCTCAGTTTTATCCAGGTTGATTTTAATTTCCAAACCTTACAAAACTTTCATAATATGGTTTCAAAACTGTAAAAGAACAAGTGGTAATAGGACCAAGGAGTATTATTGAATAGCCGAACAAATAAAAACACCGATTTAAATATTTCTGATTTTAGATTTACTAAAGATAGTTCTTTTGGTGCACTCGAGATCTCCGTATAAAATATGAATAACGGGAGATAGGAGAAGTTTAATTTAGAGGGATTCTAGCTAAGAGTAGGCACTCTTTGATATCTATAAAAAATGTGACTAAGACTTATGGAAATCTTACTGCGCTTGATAACTTCAGCCTGGACGTATCTGAGAATGAAGTATTTGGTCTTTTGGGACCAAACGGTGCAGGTAAAACTACACTCATTCACATCCTAGCTACTTTGATCAAGCCATCTTCCGGATATGCTGTGGTTAACGGGAATAATATTCTAGATGATCCCTGTAAAGTACGGTCTAGTATAGGAGTAGTTTTTCAGGCGCCAAGTAGTGATGATATTCTAACTGGATATGAGAATATAAAAGTACACGCGTTACTATATGGAATCCCAAAAGAGTGGAGGGAAAAGAGAATTTCTGAAGTACTTGATCTAGTTGGTCTAACTAGTAGAAAAGACGATCAAGTTAAAAAATACTCTGGCGGAATGCGGAGGAGATTAGAGATAGCTAGGGGTCTTGTTCACAAGCCAAGGGTTCTATTCTTAGACGAACCGACCTTGGGCCTCGATCCGAGTAGTAGAGACAACATGTGGCAATACATAAGAAAACTGGTAGAAGAAGAAAATGTTACAATTATACTTACTACACACTACATGGAAGAGGCCGATCAATTATGTGACAGAATATGTTTCATCAATAATGGAAGAATAACTGCGGTGGATTCTCCAGCAAAATTGAAGGAAACCTTGAGTGGTGACATAATCAGGATAAAATTTGAAGACAATGTAAATCAAAGCTCAGTTTTATCAAATATTGAAAGACTATCTTTGTTGGACTTTGTTCACACTGTGAGCTATACCGACAATTGGTTGGTGATTACTGTGAAGAACGCAAACAAGAACATTCCCAAAATTCTAAGTTACCTAGATAAGGTGAACTGGATTGAATACAAGAAGCCAACGCTCAACGACCTTTTTCTTCGAGTTGCCGGTAATCCGAAGGTTAATGACGATGATGCAGAGGGAGGTTTTATGGAGAGATATGCTAGGTACAATAAGTCATAATTTAAACAGAGAATTTGGACAACTCTATGCCTTGTGGCTAAGAGAGTTTAAAGTATTTGTACGAGAACGAAGCAGATTAGTCGCCTCGATATTCACTCCCCTGTTATGGCTATTTGTTATGGGTTCGGGGTTAGGATCGACCAACCCTATGAATACAGGTGCAAACTACCAACTATTTATTTTTCCAGGGATAATATGTATGTCGATAATTTTCACCTCGGTTTTTTTTGGTTCATACATAATATGGGACAGAAAATTCGATTTCCTTAAAAGTGTCATGGTGTCACCAGCAACTAGAACAACTGTTTTTGTGGGGAAGACGTTAGGGGGTATGACAAACTCCTTAGTTCAAGTCGCCATCCTGCTGGTTGTAGGATACATAATTGGAATTCACTTCGATCCTCTTTCGATCAGCCAAACTGTGGTCATAGTCCTAATTTTGTCGTTTACGCTAACTTCAGTTGGACTTACATTCGGAAGCTTTATTGAAAGTCTGGAAGGTTTTCAACTTATAGTAAGTTTTGTAGTATTCCCGCTATTTTTTTTGAGCGGAGCATTATTCCCAATAAATAATCTTCCGGGTTGGCTGAATATTTTAACACAACTTAATCCGGCAACCTATGCAGTAGATGCCCTCAGAGGAGTGATTCTCGGACAAGGTATAAACTCTTTTCAAACTGACACATTGGTTTTGCTTTTTTTTACATTTGTACTTGGCATACTTGGAATATTATCATTCAGGAAGATGAAAGCGATTTAATCATACCTGCGTCCAACGGATCAATTTTAAATCCTGGAACTAGTCATAAGGCAGTCATGGGTAATAGCAAAATGTGTATACTTGAAGGAATGAATTTCACATCTTGCTTAAAATATGAACTTTAATACTATCAGAATATGAAAAAAGAAAAACCTTCGTCTAGCCGCGGTGAAAAAGAACCACGTAGAGCACGAATAACGACCGGAAGAGAATTGACAGAAGTCGAAGAAATAAGTGCAAGATTAAGCGCTCTTGTGAATTTACTTGCTGAACGGGGTATTCTTAACGTAAAGGAATATGAGAGGATAGTAGCTATGCGGTTGCATGAGATCTCAAAGGCAACTGCATTTGAAGAGTTGGATGACGAGCTCTAATTGGAGAAACTCGGGAGAATTATTAGCTGCCTACTCCAATTGAAAGATAAAAGTAGAAATTTTAGGTGAAGAAAGTACAATATCGCAATTCAAGTTTGTCAGCTTTGTCTCTTGTAGTTCCTTCCCTGCCCCTATGACATCTGAAGTTAATTTCAAAAAGATTTCAAGGAAATCTTATTCCATGCGATGATTTCATAACAGATCTTTTCAGCAAAAGGAGATGTGAGAATTATAAGTATAACATTGCGTGTATTAATGTTCTCACTTTTCGGCTTTCATGTCAGGTAAATTGTTAGACATGTAAAGATAACGTCATTATCCTCGATTGGAGGATTGACTAATACCCAAATTTTGTCAATATACAATGATTTAAAAACGTCAGAAAACGTATTGATGGCTTGGAACAGTAGGGAGATTTCTTAGAAATACTCAAACGCGAGCAGTCGAAAGCAATTAAATTTCAGCACGTTATTACTGCTCCACTGGTCATAATCTTTATTGTTTATCGTTTATCGTTGACCTCTATGAAGTTATAATAACCCGCGCCGAACATCAACTGTGTATTGTGCCTAAAATAAGCCCATCAATCGTATGATCCCCAAAACAAGTAAATTTATATCCAACTACACTCCACACATGATACAACTGGGTCAGATAGATCAATGCAAAATATATTAAGTACAGTCCATCAGGATGAAGAAAAAAAAGTATCTGACGTATTGAGCTCTTTATCGGATATAAAATCACTCCAGTTGTTGCGTGCGACTTCTTTATTTAATGCTGACAGTGATATACTTATGTCAGATTTGAGCCTTACACCAAAGGGATTTTACACCAGGATGAATCGTCTTTTAAAAGTCGGAGTTATTGAACGCAGGAATGCCAGATATTACCTTACTTCCTTTGGAAAGATTGTTCTGCATGCACAACATACTATTGATAGCGCCTTACTAAGTTATTGGAAGTTGAGGGCTTTAGACTCATTTGTGGCAACTAATGGTCTTCCTGTCGAAGAATTCAATAAACTGACTGAAACACTAATTGAGGATAAAGAACTAAGATCAATTATTAGCCAACACAAAGATTGATACCTTCATGGTAGTCTGCTCGGTTATGACTGATTATGTTATCAATCCAGATCCTCTGGAGAATAGCTAAGTAGATACTCCATTTTCTCCTATGAAGAGATCTATGCTACGAATGTATGGATATCGTAGTTAATTGTCCTAAAGGCCTTCAATTTACAAAATGTTTTCAATGTTTCATTGACAAAAGTAAATAGTGTACTTAAACCTAATTCCCTTTCCCAGTCTAAAGCGAAGAACACATGCAATTACTTCTAGAGCATTTTGGAAAATTAGCGAAAAAAATGCTTAGAATGTTTGGGGTTGCCGAATACTTTAATTGATTAGTCCTCGTATTCATTGAGCAAATGGAGTGGGACATTAAATCTCTTCTTGAGAGTCAAGATATTTCATATACTTGTGCTGGTACGGATAGAAAAGTCAAAGGAGCTGCAGCTATTTCTGTTGCGGAGGATACAGACCTTTCGTTTTGTTATCATGTTGGGGAAAAAGGATTTTCTTTGATATCACAATCTAATGCAGGGATAATTATCTGTAATTCATCTATGGAAGGCTTGATAAGTCCAAAGGTGAACTCTGAAGGAACTAAACAACTACTTGTTTTCACTAATAATCCCCGATTGGCGTTCGTACGCGCTTTAAAATTGATTTATAACAAGAAAAAATTGATGGGCATATCGTCAAGAGCATCTGTATCTCCTACTGCAAAGATAGGAAAAAATTGTTACATTGGGGATTTTACTGTGATCGGTGACAATTGCGAAATAGGAGACGATTCAATAGTTTATGACCGAGTTAGTATGGTTCAAAACTGTACCTTAGGCGACGCTTGTGTAATTCAACAAGGCGTAACACTTGGTGCAGACGGGTTTGCGTTTGAACGCGATACAAGTGGAAACCTTGAACGTTTTCCCCACATTATGGGCGTTAAGATTGGAAAAAATGTAGAGATATCTGCGAACTCTTCTGTTGCAAGAGGATCGCTGTCAGACACCGTTATTGGGGATGGAAGTAAGTTAGATGCATTAGTTCATGTGGCACATAACGTCAAAATAGGGAAATATTGTGAATTGACTGCTGGTACGATAATTGGTGGCAGTACCATATTAGGTGACATGGTCTGGACAGGACTGAACTCTATGATAAAGGATAATATTAAAATTGGTAACAATGTTATTGTAGCGGCATCGGCAGGTGTAATTCATGACGTTGTTGACGGAGACATCGTGGCTGGAGTTCCAGCGAAATCAATAAGGGATAAAGTCACCACTAATATGAGATTCTTAATGGCAGGTCAGAAACAAGAATAGAAAAACAAATTCGGTTTGATTATTCATACGTTCAATTCCGGGTTATCTGACGATCTCCCAAGGAAGAACAAATCATTCATCATGGTCCAGTACACGACCTACAATTATTTCTGACAGATGACGCGTTCCCAGACTGAAAGCAAAGGTAATTACATTCAGTGACAATCCCTAGGAGATCATCGTAAGTGTTTTCTAATTTCTAGAACATAATCATAACTAGAAATAACTTGTCTTTCAACAAAGGTAATTCTTTGAGTACAACTTTTTCCCTTTTTTACGGATGTTAAATGGGTATCTTCAATATTCAGATCCATGTGAGAAGGCGTACTATACAATCTCTACTTCTAAATATCGTGTCAAATTTTCTGCGTGTTTAGAAAACTTTTTTGGATAGATTATGAAATAGCGATTTGACCTTATTCCCGCTTAATACTTCATTTATAGTAAATGGGCCAGGTCTAAATTCGAGTTAATATGATACCTCTAGCCTTACTTCTCAACCTACAGTATTTCCATACTATATCGCATCAAAACCTTTTAATCTCCTCTTCAATTACACCAGGTAGATTTGGAAAACAATGTAGAAGCGCCGATTGTGAAAATTTTCCATCACGGGATGCGTAGTGACAGGACAGGACGAGGTTTCTCGAAAGCCGAGCTTCTTCAGGTTGGTTTTTTGAACGTTTACACTGCGGCTAGCAAAGGAATTCATTTAGATAAGTGGAGGAAAACATTGCATCCGGAGAATGTTGAGAGATTAACAAAGTTCTTAAGTTACCAGAAGGCTAACAGCAATACAGTATCTACTGCAACAAAAACTAGATCGTCAAAATCAACAGCAACAAAGGAAGAAAACAAGAAAAAAATTACCAATAAAAAGAAGCCTGAAAAATCCAAAAAGAGTAGGGGCATTGCCAAAATAATAAGAAGGAAAAATTCATAGCCTAAGTACATCAGCTGGTTAACCTAGATTAATATACCATGATTTTAGTTTCCTTTGGGAGATTTTTATGACATCCCTTTTCTGATGATAGAAACTGCCGAGTACATTCCATAGTCTATCTTTGAATTGGAACATATCCGAATAAATTATTTGAATTAGGGTAATAAGTTATCACAATGTTACATGGGACGGATTTGAGAAGTAGCTATGATAACAATGAGAATGATACTACTTTTCAAAGGAATCTTTTATAAGTTGCAAATAATCTCCACAAGTAGTTGAAAAACATACCGGTAATTAAAAGTCGAATAGTAAACACATATACAGTTCTAATTTTAGCTTGTTTGTTACTCATTCAGACTTCGTTAGATTATCTCGAAACATTTGCCGATTCGGTCATCATTCATGGAGGAGGCTCAGGAAGTATCGAATGTACTGATGGTTCGCAAGCCCCATCCGACATTGCGTTCATAGTACTCGTTGTAAATGGATCAGCAACAGGAAATTGGACACTGGATAATTTTAACGATCCCGTTAACCCAGGGACGGTTTTAAGTAAAGGTACGATCTATAGTGGCAATGCCTCAATCAGTCAGTACGATATGATTGGTGATACGCACAACATTAAAGAAGAAATCAAGTTATGTAATCCTCCTCTGTTTACTCCTATTTCACTCACCGGCGTATGCGGACAAAATGTTGTAATTACTGTGCAATTACAGTCTAATAATCCTCTTGGTATCGAAGATACTTTTAATGGCGATGTGATTTGCAATTCCACTGCCCAAGAATCGATGCAGAGCGCTACAACTGGCTAGCTGAGTGTTACCATGGCTGAATAAGTACAATTAAAGAACGAAAGACATGGGATGACCAAATAGAAAAATATACAGGATTTTATTATTCCTCTGGCTAAGAAATAGTAAATAGCCCTTTAGTGCATTTAATATTCAAACTAATTCTTACATCCAATTTAGTTAGTAAACAAATTGTGCACATATTTCCTTTAATTTTAATTTGTTGTTAGATTTACGTTTCTTGAAAGTCTAAAAAAATTCCAACCGATTTTAAATTGTATCTTCTGCGAAATTAAATGTTTTCAAAAAACATTATTCTTCATTTATTATCTGAAGAATTAAAACTTGTTAGAAATGGCTCCGTGGTAAAGCACAAATAACGCATTCCATCATTATTCAGTTAAAATTGAGTTTTTATTGTTTTGGCAAGAGTGTTCGCGGGCGTGAGCACAGGTTATCTGGTCTGCCGAATCAGGATGCTCTTAGAATTTACATCGGCAAAGACAATAAACCTGTCATAATTGCCTTGGCAGATGGTCACGGGTCTCCAGTCCATTTTCGTAGTGAAGTTGGTTCTAAAATGGCCGTTGATACTGCAGTTGATATACTTTCATCAGTCAGGGAGACAGACATAAAAGTGCCTAACAAGATAAGCAAATATCCTACATTAATTACTAGAGAATGGAATAGCAGAGTTCTACTCGATCACAAGAATAAGAAATTCTCATCAGATGAATTAGGCGCTTTGTACGATGAAGTAAAGAATGAGTCGTTTGTGGACTACGTCAGATTAGATCCTAAAATCGGCTACGGAACCACTCTAATTGTGGTTGCATCCTACGGAGATTTTATGTTGTATCTCCAGATTGGAGATGGAGATATTTTGGTGGTAGATGACACGGGGAATGTCAGGAAGCCGCTACGTGATGATGTGCAGTTATCACGTTATCAGACTAAATCTCTCTGTACGCAAGGAGCATCCGATGATTTCAGGATTGTTGTTGAAAAAAATAACGGAGCAAATCCTGTGCTTGTGCTTACATCGACAGATGGATATTCAAACTCGTTTAAGAGTTATCAAGAGTTCTTTAAGGTTGGAATTGCTTACCGAGACTTGATAAGGATCCTTGGCTGCGATTTTCTAGAGGATATTCTGGAAGATTTACTTTGTAAAACCTCATCGCAGGGTAGCGGTGACGATATAACAGTTGGGTTAGCTTGCAGTTCTGATTTAGCAAGTGATCATGGTTTCATTTTTCCTTAATTAGCTCAGATTATACGAAATTACAATATTCAAAATAACTGCACGATACAATCAAGCTGCAGGACTTCATATATCTAACAGTGCAAATTGGTAACGAGATCAATGAGAACGTTACTCTTCGAAATTTTATTTGTCTTGTGTGTGACTAGTATTCTATTTAAGTTCTTGGTATTCAAAATGCATTGTTATTCCTAAGTAATCTTACTGAGTTTTAATAGGAATCATCTCTGAGTTCCTTTGTAATTTATCACATAATTCTCCGCCTCCTACGAATAAAAGCGATAGGACAAAACACTTACAGGGGTACTGTAGATGTAGATCAAAACTTGTCCTTATCTAAAATATTTTTGCCATCCGAACAATCGAGCAAATGTCTGTTTGAATACACAGACGATATACCTCCTCTTTTTTTTATGCTACCGTATTCTTTTCAATCATCCTATATTTATTTAGCAAGAGAAGAAAATTACTTGACCCGTACCATCATAGTATGTGGATCATTGCAATCAAGGGACAGATCCATTTCCCCATAACCAAGCATAACCAAGAATAGAGTACTGATTTCAGCATATTCATGGAAAGAAAACTACACTTGCTTCAGTAACCAAAGATTGTTCATGAGTGCTTTCGACAGACATAACAAAGTTACAAAAAGGTATATCACTAGTGATATTTTAATCAGTATGTTACTCCAGCGCAGATACTCAACTAATGGCGGATCATTTGTTTTGGGTAGATTCAAATCCTTCAATTTTTTAAGATTACGTAGACATTTGAACAAGATCTTTGTACTGACACTAATTTCATTAGTTCTAATTTTTAGCACCATGATCTCGGGAAGGTCAATTACTGCCTCGAGACAAGCGTTATCATGCACATCCTGGCCACTTTGTCCCAACGGATTTATGTTCCCAGGTCCAAAATTCTTTTCAGAGAATGTTCATAGATTGCTTGCAATCATGGCTGCAATTACAGTGTCGTTAACAACTACCATTTCAATTTTGAATAAGTCTAAGTTCAAGAAAATAGCAGTCATAGCATTATCATGTATCGTGGCAGAAATTTTCATTGGAATGTTTGTAGTGTATACCAACCTGCAAGCACTACTTGTAGCCACCCACCTTTCAAATGGGGTCCTCATATTTGCTCTTACAATACTTCTTCTTGCTGCGTATAAGAAACCGAAGCCACAGAATATTCCTTAATTAAAAACCAAGTTCAAGTTATAATGAGATAAAAGATTTGTTACATCCACATCTTTACTAATATTAGGGACGAACTATGCACGTAAGTATCTGTCGCGGATCAAATGGTTTGGAAGGATTATGTGTTTACAGTGCATCAATGCGGCTGGGTTACCATTAGCTAGTTCTTTTACCACAGAGCTAAAAAACTATGATCCTTGTTAATGTGACCACTCATAAACCGATTGATAGACCAAGTCGACGACCGTTAACAAGATTGGTGAAAACAACCCCGCTAGAACGGAAAGGCAGTCCTGAGAAGTAGCTAAAGTTGTTGGATCCCGGGGTTTGATGACAGCAGTTTTATCACCGGCGATAGGAGATTTGTAATAACACTCTCACTGTGCTTTGCACCCAATCCATTACAACCTTTTGATATGAATTTTCTTCATAATCACTTGATTTTTTTCAGGACAAACTTAATTGCTAAATCATCTAATTGAGAATGGCTCGGTGGTAATTTATCATTTTTCAAATTTCTACTTTAACATGAAAGGAGGTTGTAACTGATTCTTATGAATTTGTGTAGACCCTGTTTGATACCCGAAATGTCTGAATTTCCATACTTCCGGAGATTAATTGATTGAACAATTCTAGCATTAACCTGAATATTACTGAAAAATAGATTCATGTTGTATAAGATTCAAATTAGGACTGAATCAACGACCTTGCCAATAAAATTGTGTTCCTCTTTCTTTCACGAATTCTCCTAGCTGAATAGGTGAGCCATCTTTCTCCATATGGAGCGTACTCCCAGACACTAAATCCGTTATGAACAAGTTCACGTTTTAGTTCATCTCTTATTCCTTTCAAAAACTGAAACTGGATGCTCTTTATTATTTCCCGGCCCTTCAATAGTGATATTGCCTCCTTAACCAATTGTGAGTCATGAGTGGCTATGGCTAGAATTTCATCCGAGCGCAAGTGGTCAAGCATGAATCTCATCAGCATTGAAAAATTGTTGTCAATTTCTCGCGGTGCCTGGAATGCGTTGATTCGATCCTGACTGTAAGCGCCTTTCACAAGTCTTATGTTAGCGCCATGTTCTACAAGGTGCATCAAATCACTGTGAGACCTCCTCAAGTATGATTGGATAACCAATCGTATGATAGGGGGCGAAGGCGATGACACTATTGCAGGTGGAAATGGGAGTGATGATATAATTGGGAGTACCGGAAACGACGAAATCTCTGGCGGCTCCGGGGCGGACGAGATAATTGGTGGAGAAGGTAATGACACCATTTTTGGCGGCGACGGTGGGGACACCATTATGGGGGGTCCCACTGATGATTTGATAGTTGGTGAAATGGGAACTGATATAATGAACGGACAGGATGGGGATGACAAGATTTATCATGCGTTTTTAAATTCAACAACGACTGATGGAAGTAAAGATTTGGTCGTCTGCGGAGATGGGCAGGATGAAGTGTGGATTAATTCCAGTGTCGATGGAGATCAAGTTAGTGATGATTGTGAAATTATTCATCGAGGATAAGCCATTGCTTTACCATTAATGTGTATTTGTACTGACTCAATCTCGTATCAAGATCCGGTATTAAGTAATTAGTGCGTCGTAAATTGTCCAGTGCCGTTAATAATGTTGCTTTACTCTGTAGGAAATTATGAAAAGGGCATTTGAATGACGGGCTATGTTAATGGTTTCCTCCTGAAAATTGCGGGCAAGGGTAGTAAAATATATGTTATCGTCATAAATGTATTGATGATTTCCATCGTCATGAATTAATGATGACATCTATGGTAACAGGCGAAATAAATTACTAATCGGAAAAATGGGTAATGACAAACCAAATAGTGAAAATGAGAAGACGGGCTCACCCCTGATTAGAGGGACACGAATTATTTTTAATTCTACTGTTACGATTTACTGCCTCCTAAAATGATCTATAACAAACACAATCATTCCTGCGCTGAAGCTGTCGTCAAGAGTGTTAAGGTCAAGCCCAAATTCCCCCGCAACGGCTGAATCTATCTAAAGTAACCAGAATTAACGTACCGAGAAACATATATCATTCACATGACTTTAATTTCAACTTTCATTTTATTTTTGCTTGTTTGGTTTAAATCCAATCTATAAGCTAGTCAATGCAACTCCGACAGAGATAAAGTTACTAACACCTCGAATGATGTAATAGGAAGCTAACTTTCCTATGTCTCATATAAATCAAAGGCTCATGATCAAAGGGTCAGCAATTATCAATCTGTAATCAAAGATTAAACTGAACACACCTGACGGTAATGGTGAAAAGCAAGTAATTTGCGAGTGGAGATAAGGTACAACACGATTTTAGGCATGTGTCACGACGTACACGTTAACACGAAATAACCAGCATTGAACAAATTCTCCTATCGATCAAGTTTGGTAGACGTTTCTTCCTTTTAGAATATGTCTCTATAATCAGGGGGTGAATAAATGGATTGATATAATCGTAGCTTCCCTAACCGTTATTTCTTTAGTTATAGTATTAATCGACTACATACTTACGCTCTCTACAATCCAAAAATTAGCAATTTACTTATTTGATTTGGTAGTAGTCATTCTTCTCGCATGGGACTTCAGTCTTAGAGTAAAAGCTTCGTCCAATAGGGGGAGCTTCATTCTAAGACACTGGTACGAGTTCCCTGCAATGTTGCCATTAATTCTTTACACTGTGGGGGATACGTCTTTGTTTGTTGGTGTTATAATACATAATCTCAGAATTATTACCCTATTCAGGGTGATCCGGCTTTATAACCTACTCTCACTTATTGGTGGAAGTGAATTTATCCTTCTCGCAGGATTCTCAATATTTGCTATAGTTTTTGGCGCTATTGGTATCTACCTTGTTGAACCGGGTAGCCCAGGTGCCAATATAAAAAACTTGGATGATGCGTTTTGGTGGTCAGTAAGCACCATATCAACCGTAGGTTATGGCGACGTATATCCTGTTACTACAGAGGGTAGAATAATCGCAACAATTATTATGTTTGCAGGAATCGGAATTCTGGGTACGTTCATTTCCACAGTAGGTGCAAAACTAATATCAGAGAAATTGAAAAAAGACGTCCCCACAGTCAGGGATGACACAAAAAGGCTCATAAAAGAAAGAATAAACAAAATAGAAGTACTTGATCAAAAAGATTTTGACCTTCTGATTCGAATGATGAAAGACCTTCGGGAAGGCAAGGGAATTTAATTGCAATCCTAAATGCCTTATTGGCACAAAGACTATCGTATGTTTGTATCAAGAAGAACATTCATGATACATTGTTAGGTTCATATTTCGGCCGTAAATCTGAATTGTCATTTGTTGCCTAAGCGTAATTGCGAATAAAAAGTACATGTTTGTGTAATGCCCACTATGAATATTAACCAATCCACTGATTGTATAGTGTATTGATATTTGGCCTATTCACGAATGAGGCACTGTTAATAATTTAACTACTGTTACTTATCGGCTTCAATTCGCTTTTCGAGTATATTTCCTATCTTTTCATCATTTATAATGGTCTTAACGATCTTTGAACGTTCTTGTTGGCTCATGTTATGTGATGCTTCAATGGAATCAATCGCCTTAAGCTTCCAGTAGTTTTTTACTCCACTATCTATTTCAAGCTGGGCTTGATATACTATCACCCCTAACGTGCTCAGTAAAAAACAGCCTCTTCTTCGCTTGATAAGTCCTGCTCTCAACATGCGTCCAGTCCTAGAATAATATTGCTTTCTAGATAGTCCTCTTTCACATTTCAGCTTGTCGCTCTCTCCTATACCTTCAGCTATAGAACAAAATATATCTAGTGATTTTCTGTCTGCAATGGCCACTAGTATATTCTCTAATTCTGGAAGTTTTTCCATCGCTTGCCATTCACGATATCTTAGAATATCTATATATGGCTAATTTAGCGTAAAGTAGAGTAATACTAGAATAAACAACCTTTATAGGGCAAAAATGAATATGGCAGTATACTTTGGAAGGCAGTATAGTATATTTTGTGTCACATGCAAGGGCGAAAGTATAAGTATAAGATAGATCATTTGTACTAATGAAAATAATTAGCTAACTCTCCTGCGAATGTCAGAGACTCATTTTTCGCAAATGGTTCAATTTTTGTAAGTTTATTCGGAAGCCCACTTTGATGAACACGAAACAATTGGCAGAAATGCTAACTTATCTTTAGCTTGGGACAGCTTTCTATTCGTTAAACAACAACGCCATATCTCAGGACAAGTTTTACTATAATAACTTCTGCCCTGACCACAGGATGATCTTTGCGAGGGTAAACTCAAAATCACAAAAGTTGCATTTGACATTCTGCTCATGTGGCACAATTGAAAATATGCGGTCTCTCAGATCCAGATTCAAGATGCATAATGATTTTTATATCGATACCGTCGTCCAATCCCAAACAACAATTCTAAATACCAATCCTATTGATTCGGAAGAAGTTTACGCAAGATTTCTTTCGTACTTCGTTAAAGTACTAATGAAAAGCACACTGTAAGATGTTTACTGCATTTTATTTATAATCTGGTTGGTCCATCCTTAATTTTCCATTATTATCCACAAAGAATAATAAGAATTGTTACTTCTGGGCCTCCAAATTATATCTGGAGCTTGTTGTCAAGGAAATCTAAATAACAAGGAGTGTTCTGTAGTTAGGATTGACCCAACATAATTACTATGATCGGAATTCTTTTCTACTAACTCACTCTACAAAGTATTTTCTATTTTAATTCCATGGTTCATGTCTTCTGCAGCAGCGGTAGAGATATCGGTGCTCTAAAGGACGTGGATTTAGAGAATTTAGTTTCGCCGTTATGGACAAATATATGGAATTGATATGATCCATAGACCAGCCGACCTATAATGACTAGGAGAACATAATTACCATTGATGAGTTTATTGATAAATAAAACAAGAGATCTGTAGTTGCGATCAAAATTAACTCTCATTGCATCCCAATCCGTGATCATAAAGTATCATGGTTCATGAGATTGAAATTGGCTCTTTACCATATCAATTCATGCATGATTATGATTTTGAACTCCACATGCTCGTACTTTCAATTTTTAACCAAATCCTCCTACTACGCTAATAAGTTAGATGGAACTCTTTTTTCACAGTTTCTCTAAAATGCTGGCGTTCAATTTTGACTTGTACTTCTTGTTTCTTGGTCTTGTCCTCAATCGATAGCCACAACAAGGACACCAGAATCCATCCCACATAATAAATACATCGCATACTTGACATCGCTTCTGCCCTACCATATACCGTCCAACTCCGGTTGGTTTTTGAGCTCTAAGGCGAATACATCTTCCTTTACATGTCATTAGAATTATTTCCCCAAATTGAACAGTTTGTTATAGACTTCTTTATAACAAAAATGTCCTTAAACGGTGAACCATTTTGTTTATGTTATGTTATTAACGAAATGTGCTTCAATCTCATTCAATCTATCGAGATAGACGTCCAGTTCACGAAGGTGCGAGAATGACGAATCTGTGCGTATTCTCTCTAAAAATGACAAGACTTCATCGTTTTTTACTCCATGTCGCATATCATATTTGATCCTTCTGCAAACCTTTTCAATACCACCGTATCTCTTGTGTATTTTTACTTCATATCTAGTAGCATTTTCAGATAATCCTGTCACATATTTTACAACAATATTCTCCATATTCTTTACATGCCAGTCCCGCATTGGAAAACTATTTTGTGTCAAAAAAATCACTACACTTTGCAACGTAGGGATATATAATATGACCTATTTTCAAGCACCCTGACACAACCAATTATTTTCCTTTGTTCCTCAATAACGCTAAAACGGAGGGACATAATCGTTGAATCAAAATATGTTCCAGTTGCGCGCCGTTACATTTTGTCGGACAAGTGGTCAGTAGCAAACAATTTGTTGTAAAAATATTAATCTCCGTTGATACCCTGAAAAACAAGCACAAATTGATCGAACATATTTTCATTCTATTTATTTCAGAGAACCAGGAGATTTTTCTGTGAAATTTCAACGAATCTTCCGGGCTTAACAGATTAAAAAAATATCTGTACTTTGCGCTCACCGAATGATATATGGGGCTGACACTGAAAGAATCTAGAAAAGATTAAATCGGCGCTAATATCATTCCAAGCAAGTACCAAATCAGGAGTTTGAAAAAATATGAAAAATACTGAGCTTGGTTTCATTCACCGATTCATTCCTGCGAATAGTAAAGCAAAACAAACTGACCTGACCCTATTGCTTCTGCACGGCACAGGTGGTAATGAGGAGGACTTTATCCCTTTGGGAAAAGAATTGGCATCTAACGCCTCAATCTTGAGTGTGCGGGGCAAAGTTCTCGAAAATGGGATGTCCAGATTTTTTAAAAGAATAAAAGAAGGAGTTTTCGACTTGGAGGATCTTAACCTGAGAACTAATGAACTGGCAGACTTCATATTAAATTCTTCTTCAATATATGAGTTTGATCTGGAAAGAATTATTGCAGTAGGATTTTCAAACGGCGCAAATATTGGTGCTAGCCTTTTACTAAGACGGCCAGAGGTCCTTACAGGTGCGATCTTGTTTCGAGCTATGGTACCTTTCATTCCAACGGTGCTAGCTGACCTATCGAAGAAACACATTCTACTATCGCAAGGTCTGCATGATCCAATTGTTAGTAGAGGAGAGGCAGAAAATTTGTTAAGATTATTTACCAAAGCCCGTTCTGATGCAACTCTCGAGTGGCAAGACTCTGGACATAACCTTGTACAACAAGATATAGTGGCCTCAAGGAGATGGTTGGAAAGGAACTTCTAATCTCTGAAGAGACATACTAGAATCGTGTGGTTTTGTTTTACTTAGACAGAGCGAGTGGCGCTGTGTTGTAACTAATTTTTTTCGTGCATTTCTTAGAACATTGGTTTAACTTCCCTGACAAGACTTGAAAGAGTGTAATTAGTATTAGAATTGTATTGCCATTAGAGTTATTATAATTCTTAGGCATTTTCAAACTCGTTATCTTATAAGAAATTAAAGTTTTTACGATCCTTTATGACTCCGACACAGGTTCTTCTCATACTTCCGGACCAATCTAATCTCCTTAATCCTTCTATTTGTTTTCATTGATTATAAACCGCTCAAATTTTATTCAATAGAATTCCGCACCAGTAGTCGTGGCAGTAATCTTAGTAATGATCTTGGATGTAACTTCTCAATGAATTGACATTGTTTCGTTACCCAAATGTTGTATTGCAGGTCTGCAAACAAACAAGCAACAACGAAATTATGTGATTCTAAAAACATGCAATAACTAGTGATATTATTTAGTTAGCCGATCTCGTTTTGGAAGATAATCCAGTATCCTTGATTCGAATTCGTTGATTGAATTTATAACCTCTTCCTTAGCCTCATCTATTTCGGTAATGTACCCTAAATTTTGCTTCATCCCATCTGAAATTTTGTTTATGCGTTTTCTTTCATCACCTGCAAAGTGTTGAATTTTAGTTCTAATTCGCTCAAATTCATCATTGCTCATGGAAACTAATCAATAGTTTATACGGTAACTTGAACTTATCTGAGATAATCTCATAAAAAAAATAATAATCATCATACATATTACGAAACAATCCTTGCTTGAAGTTTTTTGCCCTTCTTCCTATTTCTCTTAAATCGATCACCATATCTAGATAGGTTCATCTGCATGTCTACTCTATAGAAAAAGTATTTCAGATTACCTAACAATATATACAACACGAAAAATCCATGGTCTTTTAATTGGAAATTGCTACGGCGGATAGACATGTACCAAAACTTCACAAGATCACCCTGATGAGTTATTGAAAGCAACCAAAACATACGGTTATGTTTATCCCATTTCATTAGAATAAAAATGACGTCATGTTGGGGGTATGTCGGACCAATCGGACCCATCAGGGAAATTAAAATTACTGAAGTTAATATCATTCAAAAAGATAGTCCTCTTTATTGTAGATTGACATCTGCCTACAGGATGGACATTGTTCACTATCATTTTCTAGTCTCCTCTTCATTTGAATAGACGGGGGGTGTTTAAAACCACATTTTTTACATACGACCATGATTCTTAACATTTTTGATATGGATCAACTATAAGCGTATTTGAAGTTTATTTGTTATTTTCGGATTGTTTTAATTTAAAAAAATGAGTATGCCAACCATGGATGAATCCGTTCGAATCCCAAAAGGGATTAAAGGCAGAACGATAAGATATAGGAGTTTTTAACCTGTTTTCAGCCTATAGGAGTTACTACGTATTGTTAACCGGAAAGAGAAGAAATAAGATAGGAAAATCATACGGAAACCCTATATCGGAGAAATCAGATAATATGCATACAGCATAAGAACATGGGCTTCCTACATCGTGAGAAAAACCACTGTGAGACATGTCATGAGAAATTTGATCGACGTGAAGACTTGATACAACATGCAAGGAAAGTGCATTATCAATCTATTACAAAGTGCCGTAATTGTGGAATGGAATTCTTACATGGCGAAGATAGACTACGTCACGTACAACAGGAAAAGGAAAAGAAGATAGATATGCGCAGGCACAGATAAATGATCATATGTTACCTCGACATAGGATTCGCAATGTTGATTTTAGTTTTAAGATCAGTTGGCTTTATTTTATATAATCTAGGCCTATCTGGATGCCATAATTAATTTAATTATTGCAAATAACAAATAATTGAAGAATAACTATGATAAACTATCAGAAATTCAATAATGGGATAATAACTTTTAGTAACTTTACAGATAGTAACTCTAAAATCATAAGTTAACCTTTACTATATATGTCGCAACCGCACTCAGAGTCTATAGTAAGACAAGTAAGACATCCGGATTACGATATTAATCCCTTGATTCTCAATAGATGGTCCCCAAGAGCCATGTCAGGTGAAGAAATCCCTGATTCCGATCTCATGCGTCTATTTGAAGCAGCCAGATGGGCCTCGTCATCATACAATGGGCAGCCATGGAGGTTTATCTATGCTAAGAGAAATACAGAATTCTGGGATAGACTATTCAATTTGATGGTTGATTTCAATAAGTCTTGGGCAAAAAATGCTGCCGTTCTGATAGTTATAATATCAAGAAAGAATTTCGAGAGTAATGAACAGCCATCTGTTACTCACCAATTTGATACAGGTGCTGCATGGGAAAATCTGGCTCTACAAGGAGAAACACAAGGACTTGTAACACATGGAATGCAGGGATTTGATTATGAGAAGGCCAAGAAGGATCTTTCAATACCTGAGGGATATGATGTGATGGCAATGGTTGCGATTGGGAAGCCGGCGCCAAAAGAAATATTACCGTCTGAGATTCAGCAAAGGGAACAACCATCGGATAGAAAACCACTGTCAGAAATAATTATGGAAGGATACTTTAGCGAATAGTGAAATTCAGCAGGTCGTACTAGTATACCGTAGCACGCTAAAAGAAATTGGCAAGGAGGAATATGTTAACTGTTTCAAAGGTACATGTAACTGAAACTGATATTCCAGCCGAGGCTGACACAATATTTAGAATCTCATAGCCACAAGGCACGAATTACTTCAATGCAGTAAGGATATATGATTACATCGAACAAACGTCATAACCCATGCATTATTCTTAAACACCCTGATACAAGTCTTTATTATTTCCAAGTGCCAATTAAAGATATGAATGTTGAAGAAAATATGAGACTGATGAAAACCTTGGATGACGCATGGAACTCTCAGGACTGGGATACTTTTAGCAAACGACATGCGGATGATGTAATCGTGCGCTGGCCAGCGCAACCACCTACCGAAGGAATAGAAGCGCACAGGAAGGAGGGAGAATATTTCTTTAGGACATTCCCTGACAATCATGTCGGAAACGATCCGTATAAGGTCTTCTTCGGTCAAGGCGACTGGACCTGCTCTATAGCGGAATTTACTGGTACTCACAAAGGTCCAATGATGGGAGTTGACGGAAAAAATATCGACCCTACCAATAAGAGATTCAAGGTAGATTTTTGCGCTGTAGCCAAATGGAAGAACGGTAGGATAGTTGAGGAAAATCTGTTCTATGATGTGGTAGGAATGATGAAGCAACTTGGTATTATGTAGGTATGGTCTTTAGTCCTGGTAATCTAGTGAATAGTGGATCTGGTGAGACTACGAAATCGTTTGAGATAAGTCCTGGTACTCAAGTATCGCGTGTAAGACTTAGGGTCTACAGTATAGAAAGATCACTTCTCTTTTACGATGGGTTACTTGGTTTTAAGTTGGTAAGGAAGACTGATGGAAACGCACTACTCTCCGTGGATGGAAGTGGTGATGGAAATTATCTAATACACCTTTCAAAAGTCAGTAAGGAACACAGGTTAATTGAAGGAGAGAGAACATCAGCGCGAAGAGCAGGACTGTTTCACTTTGCTATCTTATTACCATCGAGGAAATATCTTGCAAATGTGTTCAAACATTTAACAGAAAATTCTAATCAACTCTGTTTTGAAGGAGCGGCAGATCATTTAGTTTCAGAATCTCTTTAC
>JBBRRH010000052.1:0-28047 GCA_038201105.1 Nitrososphaera sp.
AATTCTTTCTTCAGTTTCAACCGTAGAACCATATTTGTCATTAACCAGGTTAAGACATAATGCACGCCCCTCTAGTTTTCCATGGTTATTTAGTTTGGGTGGTAACAGCTCAGCACCGCATACGAAGCAATGAAAGTAACATGATTCTAGTAACCAGTCGTTCTTTTTAATCCAGGTCAATCTAAGTAATCTTCGTCGCGAAAGATAGGCTGGATAGAATGGAAATATTATGATATGATGGGTTAGCCTACGCCGTCGCCCAATTTAGCTGCAGGGGGCGGGATGGATCTCCCTTGAGGCCCACCTGGTTGACTTGCTAATTTATACAGTTCTTCGAAAGTTAAATTCGTAAACTGTTCATAAGTATAGTCGCCGTTCCTTATTGAGGTATAGTGTGAATCGGTTCCAAACTTTGCATAATACTTGATATCATATTTGTCGCCATCTACCTCGTCAATAATATCATCTACTGTCTTTTTGTTGAAAGGGATATCGCAAATTGGATACTCGGCTTTTCTGTAGTAGCCCACTACCCTTCTTACACCAGTCCGGTCGTCAAGTTGAGTCTCTTGCTCCTTCTCCTGTTCATGCCACATCCCTTGAACAACGCTCGTTGCAGGAGCTATCTTTGCACCTAGATAATTCACTCCATACCAGTCTTCATAATAAACTAGATATTCACCCAATTTCATTTTTTTTACGCCCGTCTTCGAGTTGGGATCGGGCTGTCTATTCTTTTGTCTAATCATTACCCTTATGACACGTTGGATTGGCTTAGTTTTAGGATGAACTTCATACAAGAATCTTTCTGGTTCGTCTGTGCCAGTAGGCCCGGGAAATTCAGGAACCTCCAATTTGTTATCCTGATATGACTTGATGGTTTTCTGACCGGAATACTGTAAGTAGGGTTTTCCGTTCGGTTCTTCTTCGGCAGCAACCGGAACAAAGGATTCTCTTTTTGTCATCGTGTAGATAATTAAGCATCATCTCATACATAAAACTTATTCCGTTTTTGTTTGTTTTTGTTTTTGGACAAGATAAAGTAATTAAACAATTAGCTTAGTGTGTAATCCAGAGTAGGATAAAAAAAAGTGAATGTCCGAAGAGGTAAACCGGTTGTAACACCGATATCGATACCAGCTGATCAGCTAGAAATGTTAAACAAATTCCTATCAGATAAGAATACTTTGCATACCAACAAGACAAAGATGATTAGAAATATCGCAGGTGGGTATTGTCGATGTAATGAACCTAAAATTCCAACAAAGAAAGTAATTTATCAGTTAAAGGGAGCGCAATTGGTAGAATGGTATTGTGACGAATGTTTTAATCTTAAGGATTTTAGATAGTATTTGTTTACTGTGCTGCTAATTGACCAGATTTAGTTTTGTCGTGTATGGAACCCTAAATTTACCTTCATCTTCTCTAGCAAAAAGTAATGACCCAGAAAAGGACGCTAAAACCTACTTACAAGATATGATAGTAAAATTACCAGAATGCCACAAGTTAGAAGATATTAGAATTTATGTTGCTGGCAGACTAGACTATTAAGAAGATGAAGATAACCCGTGAAGATATGGTAATTTTCTTTTCTCTTTCTTCTTCTTTTTGGTCATAATGATTATTTTTCTTGAGCTTGAATAACTAGATGTCTACTCGGCAAGTCAAATGTCATATTATCTAAATTATAGTCATAGGACGTATGATTAAACACACGATTAAGATTCACAGAACCAGAGTTGCAGACGTATCTCGTATTTCCCTTTCCTTCTTGGATATCGTTTATGAAGCAGGTTGCGCCAATATCGACGTTTTCTACAAGGATTTGTTTTTTCGGTGTAAATTGATGGTTACTACTATCATCTTGTAGTCTAATTTTAATTACCAACACCATCATATTACTATTATTATCCAACTGAAATAGCATAGAATCAGTAGAACTATCTAGAATCACCTTACAATCATCAGATGGACAAATGCTATTTCCTTTAGTGAAATTAAAAATAGTGTGTTTAGAATAGAAATAATCGTCTGAAAATGCTGTAGATAATATCGAATCCATAGTTAATTTCCCTTGCGCAAAGACAAGAGCTGGGGATATGACGCTTACGATTACAAGTAAAATTGGGAAAAGAGCGCGCAACAATTTATTTTTCCTATGGCTTAAGTATGAATATCTATCGGGACTACGAAATATTCTTTGGATTGTAGACGTGCATCGTCCTGTTTCATATAATTGTAGTTCTCATCACGAATGAAGTAACCAACAGGAGCAGACAACGTGCTCATACCACCAATTTTGTATTTAAGATTCTCCAATTCCTTCTTCTGTATTGGGTCGGTTGGAGGAAACGAAGTCCTTATTAATTTCTGTGCGTCTTCTGAATCAACCTGGCATATTCGTATATGTTTGGTTTCTTGATAACGTGGATTAGATTCGTCTACAATTTTCCATCTACGGGTATCTTCTTCTGTCATTTTCGCTCTTTCTACATATATTTTACTTTCAAGCACAAAACCAAAATCCTCGCATCCTTCTCCGCTACATACTCTTTCTATGGTTGACCATGATTTCTCTTCTGCTTCTGTTTCATTTGCTGCTTTAACTATGAGAGCTATTAGTTTATGAGTCATGTCTTACTCACTTAGCCCTGCCCTTACTTTCATAGAACTTCATTAACTTCAAAATGATTTCTTCGTAAGTCTGACCTTTGGTTCCAAATTCCTTCAACTTATCCCTAGTGCTGGTATCTACAACGATCGTAGTCCTTCCCAAATTGATCTCTTCTTCCATTATCTATCCTGCATATTTATACATACTCAGTATTTAAAGTATGCGTAGCACATAACTGATATATATTACGCATACTATGGAAATGCTAATGACAAAAATGTATGTGAAAGATGAAAATGGAATATACAAACTGGTTGACAAAGAAGAAAAACCAACTAACAAACAGGAACCACAAATTCAAGAGCAAAAAAGAATGAAGTCTAATACGGGAGTATCTACGGTTACTCCCGTAAAGAATCAACCTACAGAAAAGGAAACACCGCTCACTGCAGCAATGTCGATAGAGACTAGACTTTCAAGATTGGAATCAGTAGTATTCCAGGGCCAGGGTGATAAGAAATGACCATAAAAAGTGCAGACCATTTTGTCAAGCAGACATTCAAGGAAGGCGAAAAATGGATGAGAGAACACGGGATAGACCCGAATGAACAACCACCTGAAGACGAAGAAGCACAGAAGAAAAAAATCACATGTGCATGTGCATCTGTATTCGTAACCCTGGAATTACCACAAGAATATTACAAGATGGCCGCTGCTATTGGTCAAGTGTTCGGATACAGAAACTTTGACGACTATGTTTCTAATCTTGTTGTAAGAGATCTAGAGACACTCAGGGATGGCGGGGAACACTTGGCGGACTGGATTGAACATATTATGCCGGAAAAGAAGGAGGACGACCAATAAATAAATCTCATCTTACGTTTATCAACGCGTTTCTTTTCAACGAAATAGATTTAGCAGAAGCGCTGTGTCTTCCATTATGGCGGCAGAAATTTCAACACAAATACTTGGCGTTGCAGCAATAATAATCTCGTCAACTGCGCTATTTTTTACTGCAAGATCTTACTCCAGGGCTAAGATAAACGACCAGATTTTGAAAATAGATATCGGAAAATTAAAGATAAGTGGAATAAAAAATATCCTAGTGTTTGAACTTATTCATGTTCAACGACTTGCCCATAGTTCCCCTGATTGTGCTTTCGAATACTCTATCGTTTATGATTCCGTTGCCGTCTATCCTTGTTACATTGTTTATGATAATATCCCTTCCTTCCCCTCCTTGACCTTGACCGCCAGCCCCGACGAACATTTTCATTAGATTCATCAATGTTGGCATAGGATCGTTATGTGGAATGAATGCATGAGTCTCGACTCCACCGCCGGGGTTGTCCCCGAATAGCGCAAGCTGCGGGCCGTGTGTGGTAGTAATTCCTCCAGGGGCGAAACTTCTGATTATTCCCCCTGTCGCAAACGGGCCTGTTGTTGCGCCTGGGCCGTGACCCTGACCACTACCGCCGCCACCGCTTGAACGGTGTTTTAACGCGGCGTCTACCGCTCTGACGGCCCGTTTGGAGTCACTTACCATTTGACTTAGGGCAGATTCAAAGTTGTGAAGATCCGGACTAGGAATAGTTATCTTTGACACTTTTTTCAATTCTTTGTCTATGAGTTTGACAGTCTGGGCGGCGTTGTTAATTGCTAATTGCAACCCTTTTTGATATTTACTTGCTTCATTAGGAGAAGGTATCACAATCTTAGAAACTTTTTTCAATGCTGTATTTATTAAAGTAACAGTTTGCGCCGCGTTGTTAATTGCCAGTTGTAAACCCTTTTGATATACAGTTTCGATTGGTGTGGGGATCCGAATAGAAGATATCTTTGCCAATGTCGCAGCTATTAACTGAACTGTTTGAGCGGCGTTGTTAATTGCCAGTTGTAGGCCCTTTTGGTATTTTGTTTGATCTACTACGGGCATTTCTTTTTGTCCCGGTGGTGTTGGCGTGGTTGACGTGGTTGGCGTGGTTATCCCTGTTTCTCCCCCTGCAGTTTGTGGCCCCCCTAGTGGCCCGCCTGTCCCGAATATTGCTTTACTAACAGGGTTAGTGGTGAAGAAATCACCAATTCCAAACTGAATTTGTTGCGCGATTGAAGTTCCGACTGCTTTGATTTGTTGCCATGCTTTATCCACACCAGCCTTTAACCAATCGTAGATTGCAGTTCCAATATCGGTGAATGTCTTCCAACCAGCTGCAAAATTAGATGCCGCTGTTTGACCGATTGCTGTAATAAATGGAATTGTTACGTTCTGCGCAGCTGCTATCCAGCTGTTTAGAATATTGCCTAAATCATTAAACGACTTCCATCCTATTGAAAACCAATTAGCCGCCCCCACTCCAATACCCTGAATTGTTGCATTGACTGAACCTAAAGCTGAAGTTACCCACGCGCCAACTTGACCACCAAATTCTTTAAATGATTGCCATCCTTGGGAAAATAAGGCTGCGTCTTTAACGCCGGCTAATTGTGCGATAATGTCCCATCCTTTTGCTACGTTAGTGATCACTTTGTCCAGTGTTGATCCAATCTGTGTAGCCTGGGATTGAACACTGGTGACAAAGTTTGTGACAAATGATTTACCTTGTGCTGTTCCGGCGGTGTCTTTAGCAGCGGATCCACTAGTTGTGCCTTTCCCTCCGCCGCCCATTATCCAATCCGAAACATCTCCTATCGCATTAGTGAATGCTGGCGTCTGGAATGTTGCTTTGACCGCAGCTGATAAAGCAGAAGGGGTGAAACCCATATTCTTTATCAAACCAGGAATATCGACTTGATTGGCCGCCAAAACTTGTTTGATATCTTCGGGTAAACTGTTAAAGTAAGACGCTACTAACGGCCCCAGGTTCGCACTTGTCTTATTTGCCTTTATGATATCGATTAATGGTTGTAAGATGTTTTTAAGGGCAGGTTCCTCTTTTATCGCCTTTGATAAATCACTGGTGATATTCTTGGCCCAGGCTTTTTGATCACTTGCCGGAAGGTGGAATGTCCTTATGATTCCTATCGCTTTAGATATCTTGGAAAAGAAGGATTGTTCAGTATCTGCCAGTTCGAGGGCGAATTTAATTTTATGAACCCCGCCTTTACCAAATCCTAAATCACTAATCGCCCTGAATTGATCTTTGAATTTTTTAGAACCACTGAAGCCGCTGATATCTATTGATTTGAATATGTTAGACCAGGCGGATGCTACTTCTTGCGCGGCCTGAGATGCTTCCTGGGCCGCCTTTGTTCCTGCAGCTCCGACGCTCTCTAAAGCGTCTGCGCTTGCGCCCGCAGCTTGAGGAATGTCAGCGCCTAATAACTTCAATAACCCTTGTCCCACAGTGCCACCAAGGAAATCCAGGACAGGTCTTAAGAACGGAAGGAAATCACCTAATGCTTTCCCTGCTGCGTTAACGGCGTCCCTGAATCCATACCAGTTTTGAGTAAATGCAATCAGGGCGGTTCCAGCTGCAACCAACAGCGCACCAATTCCCGTCCTGATTAGGGCGGTTCTCATAGCTGAACCGGCTACTGTTGCGGCCTCTCCTGTTGCAATTTCTGACGCTGCCAGGCCTTTATTCGCAAGTGCTAATTCACCAGCTGAAACTTTGCTTATCGCCATTTGCGCGTTAGCGACAGACACAGCGTCACCTGTTATTGTTGTAACTGCTGCGACTTCTTGTTGAGCTGATCGCATGCCCTGCAAGACCTGGATAACACCGCTGCCAACCCCGATTAAATTAGGTAATATGTTAACTGCGAAATCAGCCGTTCTTTCACTTAGTGACTGTTGTATAACGGAATTACGCTCTGCAGCTATTGACGCCTTTTCTTGTGCTGCCGTCAAGTCCCTCTGTGCCTTCGCTGCTTGAGTTGAATTTTGACCGTATTTCTGTTGGACAGCTGTTAACTTGTTAGTAAGGTCGATAACCTTGTTCTTTGTTGTAATCTCTTGAACTGCCGCCTTCTGTGCTTGTATCTGGGTCTTTTGTAGTTGCGTGTATTGGGTAACCAGACCTATGACACCAGAAGCAACCGATGCTATGGCAAGGACATTATTCTTTAAAACGGAAGTCCAGGAAGTTGTTGCCTTAGTGGAATTGGAAACTGTTTGAACTGTCGCACCCATTACCTGGTTAGTTTTAGTTATCTGGGTCATCATTCCGCTGGAAGTCTGTGTCACTTTTGCGAATGATGTTGGTAGTTGATTAGTTTGAGTTGCCGCTCCCTGGGACGCGGTTCCGATTCCCTTTATCTCACTAGCAACTTGTGGCGCGCCTTGAGATTTAACGGCTAGAAGAAGATCAAACTGAGCTGATGGCATTAACTATTATCAATGAGAATAAGGCGTCGTTAGCTTAAAAGTGATTTCCTAGACTTGTTACGCATCTACTAGAACATTTCTAGGTGCAAATCTCAAATTGTACAAATTGCACCTATTCTATTTATTCTTCCATGTCAATTTTTCTAAAACCTTCTAACAATTTCAAACCCTTACTAGTAGTCTTGTATAACCTAGTTGTTTCATCAAACTCTATAAATCCTGATCTAATTTTTTTAGAAAGATATGTAGTGACCTGTCTTGACGATAAAGAAGCTCTGAACTTCATTTGCGTCTTGTTGATACCATTAACCGCAGCTTCTAGCATAGTCTGGGTAATTCTTGTCTTATCTCTATACTCTTTAAAATCATAATTACCGTTGTCGTGTTGGTATTCTAAAGAATATACATTATCAGGAAATCTGGATAACCCTTTCTCTCTGACAATATTCATTGCTTGTTCAAATATTTTACCAATATCAAAATCAAGGAATTTCAAGCCGTGCTCTGTGACCTTGTAATTCCTGGTTTTTTCATCAAACTGAATAAAATCATCACGAATCAATTCGGGAATATATACTCTCATTTGTCTCGAAGTTAGAGACGCCTGGGATTTGATTTGTGTTTTATTAAGACCATTGCCACCAGTATCATTCAATAATTTCAGTATCTCTCTCCAACTCTCATTAGAAGATCTGTATTTCTTCATGTCAAATTAGGTCGAACTGAACTAAAGCAAACTCCAATTTGGAAACTTGCAATCTATAAGGTGGTAGGGTTCTTCACATTTGCAGATTTTACAGTATTTCATTTTCTTTTCAAGAGAAGGTTTGTTGTTATTCAAAGGAATTTCGCCCCGGGTGGAGATAGAAGAATCTTCTGGTTTTGTCACAACTGTCACAACTTCCACGAGAAAAACACTATGCTGAAAATCTGGGGAAATTTGAGAGGGAAAAGGGGGTAAATAGGGAAACAGAAATGCCGCAATGTTGTGACAGTTGTGACACTTTGCAAATTCGTGAGGGAAAATGGGTCATTTGACACATTTCCCTCATGCCGCAATGTTGTGACAATGTTGTGACACCCTAGACAAAATGACAACTTAAATTTAGAAGGTTTCCTGGTCTTCGTCGTCCGGTTTAGTCCAATCAATTAATTTGATATTTTTCCAAACCCGGGTTCTGTCCCCTTGGACTCTCTTTAGTTCGTCAATGTAACCATCGACCTTTAATCTCCTGCTAAAGGTGTAAGTTGACTCTATGGGAAGTTTATTCTTGTCACAAAACCTGCTATACGATTCATGAACCGCCGTTTTTGTCTCATAGCAATCCTCTTTGTCGTTTGTCTTGCGAATTGCAGTTTCTATGAAGAACCTAATCGGATCAGAACTTTGCATATACTTTGAATAATTATCTTCAATTGTATGACTGTCGGCGTAAGATATTCCCTTTTCTAAAAGACCAGGTATTCTTCTTATAATGAAAGTAAAGAAGCCCGACAATTCGGATTCGGTAGTTAATTCGTGTATTAGGTTCGGGTTGGCCTTATCTCCAAGAAATTGATTTGTAAAATTGATTATTATAAGACGGGCAAAGAAAGCGTCCGACTCATCAGGTGTTACGGGTATCTGGTTCGCTGAAAAGATTAGTTTAGCATAGTTTTTGAAACTGAACGCCCCTTTGAATTTAAATTCTGCGGGTATGTCGTCGCCCCCTGTCAACATCTTAAGCATTCCAGTAAACTTCAATTCTTCTTTTGACATATCAGCGTCAATGTTGGCCATCATTCCAAACAAATTGGCCGAAGCAAAACGGTTGTTTGTTAATCTGTGCAATGTTTCATTTGAAACATTTTGATGTCCGAGGATATAGGTCACGAGCTGCGTAGTCACACCCTTGCCGTTCCTACCTGAACCATTAAACAATAACCACCTGTGAAAGGGAAGGTCGCGCCATAGGCAATAGGCGATAAAATCTAAGACTGTTTCTATGTCTTCTCTAGTCATAACTTGACGGAAAAACTGCATAATTTTAAACGGATAGTTAACCGCCTGGAAGGAATACACATGAGGAATCTGGGTTATCGCCATATATTCAGGGCCGTTTGGTTTCGTTTCCCCCGTTAGCAGGTTAACCATACAATTCTTGCAAGAAATCCATTTTAAGTTAGAATCAAAATCTGACCTATCTCTGTAATTAGACCACATTATTCTTTTTATGCTTTCGTCAACTTCTCCCGGCTTGATTTCGGGATCGTATTTCAGGCATTCACTTTTTATCAGCCATTCGCCGCCGTTTATATAAACGCCTAGACTGTCTTCAAAATAGTAAAGTTCGTCTGTATCCTTCATACATTTGAAATGATATTTTCTAATTAATTCCTGCTCGAATTGGGGCCGGGTAAGTTCCTGCTCGAGACGGGCGTTATCTTCTTTTATAGTTTGAAAATTCGGATCGTCAACTTCCGTCATTCTTTCGTTGCCACCTGTAAGAAACTACTATTGGAGAATAGGGCCTGTATGGTTTGGGGAAAGGTTTGTTCATTCTTCTTTTTAGCCACTGTTTTTTTTCCGTTTCATCTTCCAAGTCTCGGTATAATTTCCACTGCTGTCGTTGTCGTTGTCGGCCTGGTTTCTTCCAAACTTCAGGCCTCCTCCAGCTCATAGATAGAAGGTCGGCTGAAATACCGCCATATTTCAATTAAAAGCCGATTCCAGTCTATAGGAAAAGACTTATCTTTGCGATTGTGAAATAATCTCTTGCCATCCATTTTTGACTAACCACACTAATGGGTGCGTCGATTCGTCCCTGGTGTCGGCCCTGGCCTTCCGATTCACGGCCACACCTTTCTTATTTCTAAAAATAGTAAAATTCATTTTCTACCTTTCACCTATCTATCGGTCAGACAATATTTCACGCAAAGTGTGAGAACAATTCGGTTTTTCCGCTAAATGTGCCTTAATAGCGTCAAGTATCTTCTGAGTTTTCTGAACTACTGCTGAATTGTCTTCTTTAGACATTTCGAATTACCCGAATCCCATCCGACGCGTGCTTCAGCAACAACATAGTGACTACGTCATTGAAGGAATCCCCTGCCTGTCCGCATTTTTTTAAACGGAGATAATTTTCATACGTGACGCCAATCAGTTTGATCTTCCTGGGGTTCGTTTCTAGCATGAAATTATAAGTTTTTTAAGTTGTTTATAACACACTTTTTTAGGTCAAAACCCTTGGCACGACCACGAAAGAACCGAACGAAAGAACCTTGTCCGTGCTGCAAGATTATAGGATTTCGGTATCCAAAGAGTTTTCCCTCTAACAAATATTACTATTTCAGGCACGACGATAGAAGTTTTAGGTGTCCAGAATGTAATTCAAAAGATTGTTATATCAACGATCTTGTTAAAGACGAAGATCTAACAAATCACCCTTTCTATGAGCAGATAAAACACTTCCAAAGGATATACGACAAATGCAATCACACTCGAAAGATTATTGGGAAGTATGTATCGGCCCTTGAGAACTCTTCCCTTCCAATAAATGATCAGGGACAAATTCGACGGGCCGCTGAAGCATTAAAACCCATAGCGGGTTTTGTAGATATCCTTGATATGTGGAGTGAAACAGAGTTCGCAGTTTTAGAATCAATATTGAAGGGCAAGACTTTACCTAAATGGTATTTAGATGAAGTGCAAGAAATTAGAGACTTGATCAAGGAATACATCGGCCCGGATTCGGAACAGTTTTTCAATACATTGGCTGAAGCAGCTCGTAAGGAGTTTAGGAATATTGACTTGAACTATCTCGCATTTGATAGAAGTATCAAAAAGGAATTATGGAAAGCGAAGATAAGACACGCGAAAAATTATCCCCCTAAACTTTTGGGAGATTAGTAGTAGGATCCTACAACAAGAGAACTATTCAATATAACAAAAAAAAATAAATTAATTAAGACTTTCCGAGCATTAGTTCAATGTCTTCTAGCCTTGACTTTAGGCGGTCAAAGTCATTCTTTTCAACTTCCAACTTCTCAACACGCTTACGTAACCTGTTTGCAGGATCTATGGTGAGTGCGTCAATGGCCTTCTCATATTCTGAAATAATGAAATCTTCTTTTGGTCTGAAGTAACTTTTGTTGTCAAGGCCCCCTTTATGACCGACCAATCTTAGGACAGCCATTGGGTTCAAATCAGATTCAATCAATCTAGTTTCAAAGAATTTTCTGAATCCGTGGCTTTGTGCTACTTCATGACGTTTGCCGTTATGATCTAGGTCAAGATAGGGAACCCGAAGACCAGTTTTAATAAGATAGGTTCTTACAGTCGACCTTAGACTTTCCACCGTAACGGGGATACCGCCATTTTTCCTTATTTGTTCCAGGTCGTTTATATCAAAATCTTGTCTGAGCAAATAAGAATCAGAATCCGGCGTTATTTTCTCTCCAAACCTTTCTCGGTATTGAAGGTAAGAATCGATAACAGCAGCGCATTCAGGAGTGCAATATGTTTCATAGCGGTGATCAGGACTAGTAGCATAGATTGTAAATTGGTAAAGGTCTTGATCCTCTAACTTTTTTATGTGTTTTAGTCGGAGAATAGGAAGCGCACCAATCCTTATGCCAGTGCTACAGAGAATTAAGAAAATCATTTTCATTCTTAGCGGAGAAGAGTTCAACAAAATTTGGATCTCTTCAGTAGAATATCCCCGGTCGTTTCCGCTTCCCGAAGTTTCATTTTCCCCCTTGAATTTATTGACCTTTTTATTCATTATACTAATGTCATTCATGACACAAAAGTGGGTAACTGCCGAAGTTATAATATTAAGAGAGGATAACGACTTTTTATTTCTCCTTAGTAATACCATATAATCTATCAATAGGTTTTCGATATCTTTTGGACTTGTCTTGACGAATGTGTCAATATCGAGATTATAATGGTGAAGGAACCGAAAAAGTGCGTTTCTATAGTGCATCCTTGTGATTTCTGACTTGATGCTGTGGATAAAGTTGAAGTATGCTTTACTCTCAGACGCCAAAATCACGTTTGACAATGACAAATAATATTTAGAGGTCAGTATATTAGATTATTTATCTAACCGATACACCCTAATAATACCAGGTAGTAGAATATTTTGAGAAAATCTTGGAAACAAATAAGTGCAATCAATGCAATGTAACAATTCATCCTAACTTTGTAGGGCACCACAAATGCGGTCATGCGAACTGTCCTGTTTGCAAAAACCCTATAACAAGTTCGCAATACTGGTCACACATAAGAACTCATCCAGGACACGAAAATGACGCTCCACTTCCACCAAGGACAAACACTTTCGATAGCGGACAAAGACGCCGATTTTAACTGACAGGTTCCATATAGCTAGCAGGTACTCAACTTACTACTTTTTGTAAAACTTTGTGGATACCTTATGAGAGAAACCTTCCAGCTGGATACTGCCCCTCTAAAACATATTGGTTAACCTTGCTAATAAAAAAGTAAAATCAAAATAAACTGGATTTAACCTTTCTTCATCTTATATTAATTCTGCCTTTGCGAATCTATCCCCAACGCTAATGACTCGTATCTTCACGTTGTCTGCAACTTTTCCGTCCTTAACAAATATGATAAATCCCTGAATTCTCGCAATTCCATCTCCTCTGTTGCTTACTTCCGATATTTGCACTTCATATTCCTTTCCTACTTCCACTGGCTTCGGTCCCGAATTGAAAGTCCTTCTAAATCCTCCGCCAGATCCTCTATCTCTACCGTAACTCATTACTGACAAAATAGCGTCACTCCCATATAAGAATGAATGCAAAATGTTCAGATTATCTTGCTAGAGATTATTCGGCAGTCATAAGTGACTGATGTTTTGTCTCCTTTTTTCGGTCGTTCTAATTTCATTCTCAGCATCCAATTAAAACAAATTGAAAATTAATTGTTTAATAAAGATCAGAAGTAATATAGTTGAATCGTGTTGTCGAAGTACCTTGAGATCTGATCCTTTTTCTTCAAAACATGTGAATTAGTCAACTTCTCTTTTTTGTCCACACAATCCTCTTTTCGTTTAGTAATTCAAAATTTTCATATATGTGGGGTCTTTTTTTTCTCATCCCGTCTACTACTTGCCTAACTTTGTGCCAAAAAGGAGCAGGATTAAATAGATCAAAGTAAAAATCTGCTTCTATGACGTGTCTGTTTACTAGGACACCTGACAATTCAAAAAATCCGCATACCGTTACAAAATGAAATCTCTCATTGGAGGCGCCCGCATACTTTCGTTCGTATTCTTCGTAATCATTAGCATCGAAGTCTTCAAGAAGCCAGAGAATGGAATCTCTATGTCTGTCGTAGATCCCATAAAGTTCAAGTAACGTATCGACACATTTCTTGTCAACCAATTGTTTCATAATATGACCAAGTTACGCTGATTACTTATGTTTTAACAGTCGTTTAAATACATTCAGAAATGGATGCTAGAACAACAAGGCTTGCTTATTTGTCGTACGCAAAGATATGCATTTATTCTAATGTCAATCAAATATTTGTTGGAACTATTCAAAAACAGACTTTGTAATATTGAGGCCGAGAAACAGGTGACCCATCAACCCTCCGGTAAGAACATGGCTAAGGAGTTCAAAGGTTAAAACAATTTTAACAGACTCCGGCCTTGTGACTAAAAGAGTGATTGTTTTAGGACAACTTGATGGTTATTTAGTGTCATTGTTCCTTAGCAAAAAATGTCATTCCTGTTAGAAACTGCCCTTAATGTCTTATTACTCAAGATACCATTTTAGGAAATTATACCACCCTTCGTAAATTGGTTTTAGTTCCTCTTGAATCTTCTCGACTGAAAGTTTTTGGTTCCTATCTTTTTCCTTTTCTTCTCTTAAGACGGTTAATTGTTTTTGTAGATCTAGAAGCATTGAAAGTTCATGCCAGGTTTTAGTTGATTTATCAGATGTATTTTTTATTTTGATTTGCGACTCTATTTCTTCCAGAGACTTCATGCTCATTGTATGCCCAAAATACGTATTTTAAGTTATTTAAATAGTGATTTAACCTGATACACTATTAAGGCACAGTCTCAGCCATCATCAATAAACGTATCTAGACTACATACTTTCCATTTATTCTTCTCTTTCCAAACTTCTTTCTCTTTAATCATCGCATATTGAAAAGTGTATTTTCATCTGAAAAGTAAGAAAAAAATTGTTGTGGGCGTCCTTTATTGCACCGACTGTCTTTTCATCCTTTAACGGATTGTCTCGATGAAGTTTTCTATTCTACTGCTTGTGCCCCGTCAGTACCGTCAACGAGTATCGTTTCAAATACTGAATCGCTTGTGTTGTCAGCGATGTTACTACATTCAAGACTGTTTATATTGACGTTGTCCTTGCTATGGTCCTTTTTTTTGTTTTCCATCTCACATTCGTTCTTGGGCCTTTATCTTTTGAGTTTTATGTTTGTCATTGCAGTTGTTGTCGTCATTGTTCTTACATTTCTTACCATCGTGATTGTCATGACCCCCCTGCGAACACTGGTGCGGCTAAACTCATGAAAGTCGTCCCTGAAATTGCTGCTTACTGAATGACAACTCATAATTATCTTCGTTTGGTTTCATGTTGCGTCGAATATTGATCCTAGAGTGAAGAGCTCTCTATGTCTATAATACAGAAAGGACTACTTCAACCTATAATTGTCCGGCCAAAAGAAGAGCGGTTTGAAATTGTGGCAGGGAACAGAAGATATGAAGCATGTAAACGCGCCGGGTGGAGTAAAATTCTATGTCATATTGTGGAATTAGACGACAGAGAAGCATTCGAAGTATCTATAGCTGAAAACATTCAACGAAAAAATCTATCTATTATAGATGAAGCCAGAGCGTTCCAATCATATACATCTATGTTTGGCTGGGGAGGAATGTCTGAATTGGCAAGGAAAATAGGTAAGAGTGTCCAGTACGTTGAGAGACGTGTAAGGCTATTAGATTTACCCCCTGATGTTATCGAGTCAGTTACCTCTCTTGACATCAGTTCCAGTATTGCAGAAGAGTTACTCTCTCTTAGGAACAAAGAGTATCAATCAGACTTTGCCAAGTTGGCACGAGAAAAACAACTCTCTTCCAGAGTGATACGCGACTTAGTAAAGGAATTTCAAGGTGCTTTCTCGAATCATATTGCAGATGTTGATACATTCTATGCAAAAATAAAGGATGTTGACGAGTCAACTCAGAGAGCGTTTGACAAATCAATTATGCGTCATCGCATAGATTGACGTCGGTAATGGAAGACATGGAAGGAAACTGGATTATTTATGAAACACTGAAGCATCATAGAAGCGTCCTACACGAACAAATTGATCTGTTGATAAAAGAAAAGAAAAAGATATAGTAACTTGCATAAATTTGAGACCATGGTGTCTTGCTGCCGCAATTAATGAGAGGTATCAGCATATGGGCTGAAAATAATAGTGACTGCAAGGGTACTAAATTCAGTCTTATTTTGCCTGCCTCTGATACGGGTAGCACATTAAAATTCCAGGGAAAGCGACTGAAAAACTTACAATGAATCTAATATTTGCAGAGCCATTATTTTCGTTAATTGGATCAAAAAGAGATAGGAGTATTAAAAGATTAGATTGTTTGGTCTATCTAACCTAGGCACTAACCAGTAACAGCTTTGGTAGTATTGCTCGTAAGGGTGAATGTTTCCCCGAATGTCTTGCCATTATCCGTACTTGCCCTGAAAACTGGTTTTCTAGTTTCTTCTGTCCCATTTGCACTCTCTTCCCACCACGTCACGTACACACTTTTTCCTGCAGATCCTATTTCCGCATCGACTGAGCGTTCAGTGGAATTGCTTAGATTTATTTTATCGCCAAATGTCTTGCCATTATCCGCACTTGCCCTAAACATTATTTCATCATTTCCTGTTTTATTGCTCCACCATACAATGTGCCATAGTGGGTGTCAGCCAGACAAATGGTTTCCTTTTAAGAATAAGTTGCGTAGACAAGGCGAGACGTAATTTATGGCCCAGAATCAAAAGGCCTGTCTTACTCTAAGGCTTTTTTTTAGCCTCAATATACATAGGCCGTATGTAAGGGGTAGAAGAGCAATAGAGAACAATAGACGAAAAAAGAGCGAATTAGAGAGCAATAGGGAGCAATCGATGAAAAACCGCTATCCTAATTAACCTCTGATAGGCCTTTGCGGCCTATGAATCTGATGGAACGGAAAAGGCTAGTAATAGTAATGTATAAGCAAGGAAAAACACGAGCCGAAATTGCAAAAGCTACGAATTTTTCGTTTAGGACTATACAAAAAATAATTGATGACTATGAAAATTCCCAAACGCTTAGCAAAAGATCCCAAGCGTATCAGCTTTATAGATCTGGTAATTTTAAGCCGTTGGATGCTGCTATCGAGCTTGACATGACAGAGAAGGAGGCGATAGATCACTACACAGAATGTGCAAGACTAAATGACATGGGTGAGTTCGCAAGTCTTTATGAAATGACCAATGGTAATTTGCGCCCATTCCTTGATTTTTACCGAGAATGTAATTCTAACAATATCACACCGGCTAATGTCCAAGAGGCTCGATAGACTTCTAAAAATATCCCGTTAATCAGAAATGAAAAGAGCTCCTTGGAATCATCTTGCAATATGCTTACGAAGCAGGTTTATGACAAAAGGCTAGAACTATCCGGCTGGGATAATTCCAAAGTTGAATGCAATCGTGAGATTTCGGCTTTACAGTCAACAAGTAATTTTGAACAGCAAAAAGTAAATGAACTGAAGCAAGAGAAATCAATGATTGAAGATAGATTAAATTTTATCAAGAATACGCCTGCTTATGTTGATTTAGGCGAAAAAGCCGCAGAGCATGTAGAGAAATACTTGAGTCAACGTCAAAATTTTTTGATAGTGAGTTTATACCTCATCAGAAAGGCTTTCTTAAAAAACCCAGAGTTTGCGAATCTACTGATCCCGACAGCTTATGATGTGTTCGACGCACCGCTTCACTCCAAGTATCTAAGAGCCGTTGAAGCCGAGTTCAGGGAGTTCTTAAAGGAAGAGCATAGGAAAACAATTTTTGATATTGTCTTCGGTATGCCCAAGGGTCCCGCTTCGACTTAAATTACGATAGTGACTGTCTTACCATACTATTGGTCCCGGACTTGTATATCAGCTTGGAATTAATCATTATTGAAAAGGCAGGTCCAAGCAGTTGTACATTGCAAACGCCTTAGAACTAGTACCACCAATTGCGGGCCTTGGACAGTCCGTGCTTTATTTTATGCTCCTTTGTAGATCTCCAAAGCGCCCTATCCGATAGGCCCGACATCCCCCCACGAGTATAGTCTGAAATAGAATAATAGAACTTTAAACTGAAAGATAAACCAAATGTCTTATTACATTCTAAATAACTGCATTAAGATAATGGACTCAATAATGAGAAACAGAATGGTTTTAGGAATTGCAGCAATTGCAGTTCTGATAACTCCAGTGGCAGTATACGCGGCGACTTCCTTTCCCCCCGGTATCCGCATCGCAGAGGTCAAGACATGCAATGCTAATTGCGCAGTAAAAAAAGTAGACTCAGCACATCTTGTCACAAAAGCATCGATTCCGAAGAATAGCGGCAAAGCATTCGGTTACGGAATAGTGACAGGTGAAAGCGTTATTGTAACTACAACTCACCCCGGAGTTCTTGATAGTGTAACCCAGCATGGAGACAAAAACAATCCGGTATTCCACAATCACTATGTACACCTTACAACCGATTCTGCTTGTGGAGGCGGAGATGCGGTGGATCTGAACGCGCTTAGCTTTGATTCACCAGGCAAACTCTCAATAGCAGCAAAAGCAATATCTCTAACGAATCTTCCCAAGACATCGGCCCAACCACCTCTAAGTCAGGACAATAACGTGAAAGCAGTAGTATCTTTTGAACTTGTCCCCAAGTTCGATAGTAATGGTGTCCTAAAGGCAGTATGTGTCACCAACATTCACGAAGCAGACAAGGTACACGTAAACTAGAACTAGAAGCAGGAAGAACACCCCTTTTTCTTTTTTTTGACTTGGCGTTTATTTTCGAATTGGCTTTAGGAATGGCACTCGATGGCAATGTCCAATACAGAAATCTTAGTTAAAGCTTCCAAAGGCAGAGTAGACTATAATATAGTCAACTACTGCTCTACCTGCACCTTGAAATATCCAAAAAGTTACTTGTATTGCAGATAATGCAATAGGAAATTGCGCTTCAAGCCTTTCAATAAAGCACGTAACGTCCAGTTTAGCAGAATTGAATAAACTTGTCGTATGACAATATAATACTTCTATTGGTAACATAATGAAATAATGTAATTAATATCTAATTTTGAGCATTGTGGGTGATACAAATATATTTTATATCAGTCGCCAACTTTATGGAATCTTCCAGCTGAACAAGTATATTTATGCACATTCAAGAACGCCAGAATATCGGCCTACCACGCATTGAAATAGGGCACAAAACATTTCCATAATGTATAGGCTTTATATTTGGTCTAGCAATAAGATAATGCAATTTTGAATTCTGGGTAGGTAAAATCCGCCTCTCAATATAAATTATCGATAGGATATCTTAACTGTGACTTGCAGAAAATCCTGATTCGAGCACCAAAAAATATTGCTAGAAGGCTCGAAGAGAAATTAAGACACAGGTTTGATGTTGGAACAGAATTTATCGACGATCAGAGTATCTGTGAAATATCTGCTAAACTGAAAAATCAATGGGCTACAATCTGTAGATTTGCTTCTGATGAAGATTTTAAAAACATACTGACCATGTTCGAAGTAAATTATGAAATAAAAAGACGATAATCTCCAAATGTGCATGCATGAGGCTTGGAGGTGTACACACAAAATAGTTAATTTTAATTGCAATGGTTGGGGAAGAGCTATCAGCTTGTTAATGATGAGGCAATATAGAATGGGGATGGACACAAGATATTTCTGGATGGGAATACTATTATTTTCTTTAATATGTGATTTTGACATTCTATGTGGGCAATCATCAGCTTACTTCAACAACCATTTGGCAATTGAAACTGCCAGGTCAAAGATAAATAATAGTTCTTTGGAAGGGAACTTTACAAATAATAACTTCGATGCCAGGAATCCTCAACTGACAATGGTCTCCTTTGGCCACGGCGATGCCGAAAAAGCACCCGATATTACTTCTATTACAGTTGCTCCAAATCCTTCCACAAAAGGCGACAAAGTTATCCTGAATGTCATGGTAGCCGACAAAAACTCAACAGGATTAATATATTTGTGGAGTGAAATAGGCAATCTAGTAGTCTCGTTAAATGGTGCGGATACCCCAAGGCCTTCATTCATGGCACCACATGTTAGAGGAGATAAGAACGTTACCTTCTGTGTAACTGTCACTAACGAAATAGGTAGGACAAGTTATGGTAACATTACGGCCACGATCAAAGCCTCAAACGAAGCTGCAAAGATCAATTCAATAGTATTACATGAAACTATTGCTAATAGCACAATTCTGCAATAGTTCTTCGTGTCCTTCGATCAAATATATTTAGATTCAAATCCATACGGGAACCCGAGCCTGAAGGTTCTGCAAACTGAAGTTTGTCAGTCCTTAATTGCTATGAGGAACAATTTACGATACTTACTATGTCAGTAATAATACCACATAATAGAACAGGAGTAGTGGGCACGTAATCCTACTGTTACTACTCATTGTTATTTGCCCCAAATATTTTATTTAGCCATTGTTGGTTTTCCAAACTGTTCTGATATGTTTTTGTACATATCAATTTCCTGTTTGGAGAGTGGCCTAATCTTCTTCATTGCATCTTCAAAATGACTCATTCGTATTTTTAATTCTTCTTTAGTCTGCTCTGCTTCTTTTGGATCTTTGTACTTGGTAACATGTTCTCTGAGAGCAAGCATTACTGCAGCCGACGCAAGGGCTGCAATGTCAGCTCCCGTATATCCTTCCGTCTGGCCTGCTAGCACATCAATATTAACATCTGATGCCAAAGGCTTTTTCATTGTGTGAATTTTCAATACTTGAACTCTTGATTCTTTGTCTGGTGGAGGAACATACAATAGCCTATCAAATCTCCCCGGCCTCAATAATGCGGGATCTATGATATCTGGCCTATTCGTTGCTGCTATTACTACTACATTAGTCAGTATCTCCAACCCGTCAAGTTCTGTCAATAGTTGGCTGATCACTCTTTCAGTGACATGAGAATCACTTCCGGCTCCTCCCCTGGTGGGAGCTATTGCATCAATTTCGTCAAAGAATATAATGCACGGCGCTGCCCCTCTTGCTTTCCTGAAGACTTCTCGTACACCCTTTTCTGATTCGCCCACCCATTTTGATAAAAGCTCTGGACCCTTTATGCTGATGAAATTTGCTTCACTTTCGTGTGCAGCTGCCTTGGCTATGAGAGTCTTTCCCGTGCCCGGAGGGCCATACAGCAGTATCCCTTTTGGAGGAACAGCATCAGAATGAGTAAACAGGGATTGGTACTTCAATGGCCACTCTACTGCTTCTTGGAGCTCCTGTTTCACATCCGAAAGGCCTCCAATATCATTCCAAGTAACATTAGGTACCTCGACAAAGACTTCACGTAATGCCGATGGCTCCATTTCCTGGAGAACACCCAAGAAATCATCCATCGTGACTATTATCTTGCGCAGTGTATCTGAAGGTATGCTTTCTGCAGTAAGGTCAATCTCAGGTAGTACCTTTCTTAATGCACGAATCGCAGCTTCTTTTGCTAGGGATTGTAGATCAGCTCCCACGAAACCATGAGACATACTTGCAATCTTGTCGAGCTCAACGTCTTTGGCCAAGGGCATACCCCTCGTATGAATTTGAAGAATCTCAAGTCTACCTTCTTTGTCAGGTACCCCTATCTCTATTTCTCTATCAAATCTTCCAGGCCTCCTCAGAGCTGGATCTATGGCGTTTATTCTATTTGTTGCACCAATGACAACTACTTTTCCTCTGGTGGACATCCCATCCATTAATGACAGTAGCTGTGCAACGATTCTTCTTTCTACCTCGCCTGTAACCTCCTCCCTTTTCGGTGCAATAGAATCAATCTCGTCTATAAAAATAATTGATGGTGCTTTTTCTTCAGCGTTCTTGAATATGTTCCTAAGTTTCTCTTCAGATTCACCATAGTATTTGCTCATAATCTCAGGTCCTCCTATTGTGTAAAAGTTTGCGTTAGTTTCATGCGCAACAGCCTTTGCAAGCAGCGTTTTACCTGTTCCTGGGGGTCCATATAGCAACACACCTTTTGGTGCTTCTACTCCTAGTCTTTTGAAAAGCTCGGGATGCCTTAATGGAAGTTCAATCATTTCTCGTACGCGGGAGATTTCATTTCTTACTCCACCAATATCCTCATATGAAATAGATGGAACTCCGCCTTCCTTTGCAACTTGTACTGCCTTTGCGCTTTCTTCTGATACTATCATTTCTGTCGAGTCTGTAATCAATACTGGACCTGACGGTTTTGTAGAGATCACAACCAGATCGACTCTTTGACCCATTATGCTTATTGGAATAGTGTCACCTGTACTCAGAAGACTTCCTAAAAGATACTCTCCAAGGTATCCTTCTGCACCCACAATCCTAAGTGGTTCAGTAGGAGCCAGAGTTACAGTCTGAGCATTTTTTGCCTGAACCTTTTTGATCTCAATAGAGTCATTAATTCCTACGTCAAGTCTGTTTCTAAGATTACCATCTATTCTTACAAGTCCCTTTCCTCTATCCCTTTCTTTCGCTGGCCAATGCAGCACAGTGGTTTTTTTCCCAGGCGACGAAAGTTCTAGAGCGTCACCTGCTGATATCTTTAATTCTTGTGCGACGTCGGGATCGATACGCGCAATTTTTCTTCCCACATCAGACTGCTCTGCTTCTGCGACCCTGAGACTTACTACGTTCTCTGTAGATTTATTGTTTTTACTACTCAAAATGTTCCACTCCGATAACTAGCTTCCTTTATAGAAATTATTATTCTGTTTGAGAATGCCATGTAGCTTACGAACATCTAACCCATTTAAGACTTTCATGAGGACGCTTGTGTTTAAGTTTTGACTTGACACAGTTTATCTCTAGATGCAAAAAACGTCGTCTTAACTGCTTATTCCTAAATTTACTGAGATTCTAAATAAAATATGACAAGGAAATCATGTCAAAAGCGGATAGGATTTGAAGGTTAAAAATTAAGAATATTGTAAATATGGCAAGACAAAAGATTGTGTGCTAGCGCAATCACAAATCTCTAGTGGTAGTAACACATTACGGAATGAAATATTTGAATGCTTCTACTCCGGACTACATTAAAATAGTATAAGATATCCATTTGACATGTAATAATGACTAGTTCTGATGGGATTCCAAATGATAATATCAAATCCGATAATTCTACTGAAGAATCAAAGAAAAATCATTCCTTACTCAAGACCATGATAATACTTGCTGTAATCATAGCAGTTGTGATTATCATAGAGGTAGTCTTGGAGTATAAGCTCCACGGTCGGTACGAAACAATTTTGAGAATTTCAGAAGTAGCGGCTGTAGGGTATTTTGCAAGTATCACTATTAGTAATGCCTGTTACAAACTTACATTGGGTTTTCTGGGCAAAAATGCAGAAGCCCTGAGGGTTCTTATTAGAATAGTAGGGGCTGTCATAATTATCGCTATAATCATCTCTTATTTGAGTCAGGATCCTCTTGTGGCTACCTCCATAGGAACCGTTACGGCAATTGTCATAGGTTTTGCAAGTCAAAATATTTTGGGAAATATAATTGCAGGACTGTACCTTGCTATCACAAGACCATTTAAAATGGGGGACAAGGTAACTGTTTTTGGTAACACTGGAATTGTATTTGATATAGGATTATTATATAGCAAACTCAAAAGCGAAGAAGGAGATATAATAATTGCGCCTAATTCGTCCATGATAAGTACAACAGTAGTCATAAGAACTTCTAGAGATTAATTTTCCCCCCGACAATTGCTTACATAATCTTTGTCAAGACTAAATACGTCCCCCTCACTATCGGACAATCAAGGCGGTTAATAGAATAGCACCCTAGGCTATCATTTCTTTTACCGTTGAAAGTATTTTGCCAAGATCCTGTTTGTCTACAAGGACACCTTCCCATTCATCGCGTTTTCCCCTAGTCAAACTGGGAACAGACATGATTGAATAGTCTGTCGGACTGACATTGTCTAACTTATTCCAACTTACAGGTATAGAAACAGTGGCAGACAGGGTAGGTCTGACAGAGTAAACTGAGGCTATGGTTTTCCCTCTTGAATTCTGATTGTAATCAAAGAATACCTTTCCTTTTCTTTTTGCAGTATTCCATTCCATCGTTACTTTTTTAGGGAATTTTGAAACAATTATCTTTCCTATTAACTCTGCAAAAGTTCTCGTCTGATCGTATGTATACTGTTCTGTTATTGGAACGTAAATATGCAATCCTGTTTTACCTGATGTTTTTACAAATGACTTGATTTTTAATTCCCTGAGAATATCTCTCAGATTGTAGGCGACCTCCACTGCTGCCCTGAATCCTTTTAAATTGTATTCTGGTTCTTTGCCTTTCTCTTCTGTCCCTGAATAAATATATGGATCCAAGTCAAATACAATGAAATCAGGAAAATTCAATCCACATTTTTCTTCATACAGTAATGAATTACTATCACAACTATCAAAATCCTTTATTCTGCTGTACCAAGGATGCATCTCTATGGCACCCAGATTTACAATCCATAGAAGACATTCTCGGTTATTACAAATTATATAATTTATAACTTCACCTCGATGTTCTGAATGAACCCTAACAGTCTTTACGTAATCGGGTTTTGAATGGTTCCAGTCTTTTTGGTAGAATGATTTTCCGCCAACTCCGTCTGGATATCGATTAAGAGAGAGCGGCCTGTCTTTAAGGTGGGGCAAAATAAGTCTGCTCACTGAATCGTAATAATTTATCAGATCACCCTTTGTGATTATTCCATGATCCTGCGTTGCCTTCCAATAAACCTTGTCAAGATTTGTAAGATCAACTTTCACCAGTGACATAGCCTGTTCAGTAGCATTAGTAGCAGAATAGTCGTCTTTTATAATAGATTTGATTGCTATGCGTTGATCTGCTTCGATCACACATTCTTCTGGATTTTTGTCCTCACGGAGTCTCAAGAATATGGGCGCCCTCATTATCCCCTCTTTGGTCCATCCGGCGAATTTTATTTCTGCAACCAAAACAGGCTTTACCCACGTCGTCTGCCTATTCATATACGGAAGATAGTCAATAGGCATAGAATTAGTTATCAATTTTTGCAGTTTAGAATAAATGACATCTATAGTTTTGTAGTCAAACCCACTGCCGGTATGGCCTACGAATCGAAATTTCTCCTGCTGAGAGTCATATACAGCCATCAGCAAAGAACCGAAATAACGTTCCCTATTTCCCAGGCCTTTAGTATATCCCACAACTACGCAATCCTGAGTTTTTATATTCTTAATCTTTAGCCAGTCTTGCGACCTTATACCTTCTTGATAAACGCTGGCCTTACGTTTGGCCACGAGCCCTTCTAAATTCAATTCTATTGTATGTTTCAACAGATCCACTCCTTTTTCTTCAATATAATCTGAGATTTTTACTCGCTCACTTACTGGCAGTATTTGGGAAAGTATCTGTCTTCTTTCTAGGTAACTTGCCATTTTTAGATCTTTACCATTATGATAGAGTATGTCAAAAACATAATATGTAGCTGGTATCTGCTTTGAAAGTGCCTCGATTTCTTTATTGTTTTGAATGTTCATCCGGCTTTGATGACCTTGGAAATTTGGAAGTCCATTTTTGTCAAGTACGACTATCTCTCCATCAACAATCGTTGAATAGTTGACGTCCACCCATGTATGTTCTAATGCCTTTAGGATTTCTGGATACTTTAGTGTGATGTCATTTCCGTTTCTAGACTGAAACCTCATCGCATGATTTTCTTTGAACGTTATTGCCCTTACGCCGTCCCATTTTATTTCAAAAACCCAGTCTTTGCTATCAAAAGCCTTGTCGACTGGTGAAGTCAGCATTGGCTTTATTATTGATGGAAGTCTTTCTCCTGTAACGTTAGTCTTGTTAGTGGACACCTTACTAGCCCTACGCGAAACGTCTAGTCCTTTTTTCACTTTAGAAACAGATCTATTATTATTATTGCTGGTTCGTTTACTAGTAATCGGTCGATTCTGACTTGAATTCGGCTGATCCAAATCTGCATTCACCTTACCACTTATCACAGATGAGGGGTTTGTAACGGTTAAGTCGTCAGTAGTCACGAACTCATCATTTGTCTTTATTAACAGCCATTGTTTATCATTCCTTATTTTTATCAAGGAGAACTTGCCGCGCAACTTTTGGCCATGCAATTCAAAAGAAATCTTGCCTTTTTCAAATTGCTCAATTAGTGTTCCTTCAGTCCTGTAAGGGCCATGATCCCATACTATCACGATACCAGCACCATAGTTACCTGGAGGTATTGTTCCTTCAAATAGTAAATAATCATATGGATGATCTTCCGTCAAGACAGCCAATCTTTTAATTCCTGAATCCATAGAAGGGCCCTTTGGTACTGCCCAAGACTTGAGGACCCCTTGTTCATCTTCGAGTCTAAAGTCATAGTGAAGATGAGATGCCTTATGCTTTTGGACAACAAATGCTTTCAGCTTTGATTCATTTACTGTTTTCGTGTTTGTTTTCCCGGCAGGTTCGGGCGTTTTTGCAAATTTTCTCTTTCTTTTATATTCATGGAGTTCTGAACTTAAATTCCCCACCTATGACACACCGGCCTTGGACAAGAAAAATAGAATTACTAGAAATCTCATGTCCTATTATATACAACATTATAGATAACACCGCTTTGAAAAATTTTGCGAATTAATTTTCCGAATTTTTTCATATAACTATAAAGGTACTCACGGCGTTTAACATTCAACTAACATACTCACTTAGAAGAAGCTCTGACCACTAATCAAAACTTGTTTCTGACTCAATTCGCCCAAAACAAATGATTGGGATATCAAAGACTCCCACCCCCTAAGGTATTCTACCCATTTTAAGTCTAAAATTGTAATCCTTCCTATGATTCGGACAATTATTATTGTTAATATTGACAGAACAAGGCGCTGGCTTGTTTAATAAAGAATCATGTCGAGCATGTGGTGCCAAATTGATGCCTACTATGATATGCAAAGTGTGCAGAGAGCATATCTCATGGCGATGTAATCTATGTCTCAATTTAGAAGACGTTACGCATTCACACAATCATATAGAACGCATTACAGGTCATGAGTTGTGCTATAGTGAATGTACGACGCCACTTTGACTTCAAATCCTGAAGTCGCCATTCTTGGAATTTTGGATCGCTGACATGTAGGCCCTATATTGGCTCATGCTATTGGAATTTACAAGTTTTTTGAACATCATCTTTATTAGACCTGAAGGCGATGATATGGCAACTGATGATTAGTAATAATACTAACATTGGAATTAGTGTATGTTGCCTAATTATTGGTACTATTCTCATGTTATCATCATTGTTTTCAGTTACATCATTGACTTTCAATGTATTCTTAAACTTTGGGCCTAGTGGATTACAGCAGGCGTATGCGTTCTCCTCAGACGAAGGCCAATTCCGTTGTACAAATGGTTCTCAGGTCAGCCGTTCTTCTGAATGTCCTTCATCTGATTTGTGCCCATCATCTTCACGAGGAAACAGTCTAACTCAATGTATTACTAATGAGCGCACATCTCGAACAGAGGAAGAACGAAATAGCGATAAAACATTGGAAAATAATCATAAATCTAGAAGTCACGATTCAGATATTCAGAGTTCTGAAAAACATTCTATTTCCATCTTTACCAATAAATATACTTACGATAAAGGAGAAGTCGTTACCATTATTGTTAAGAACAGGGGAACGCAATCAGTAACTTTTTCTGATTCTTCAGATATATCCATTGTCAACTTGAAAACAGATAATAGTTTTCCATTTTCATCGACATCAGAAAAATTTACATTAGATTCAGGAGCCTCGAAAAGGTTCAAGTGGAATCAGGAAGATGATAGTGGAAATCAAGTAAATTCAGGTAAATATCGTGTTACAATATCCATTGGATCGTTGGATGCTAAAGATACTTTCATTATCAGCAGCAATAGGGATTAGGTATCTTTCACTATGCTTTAATAGAACTGCGTCCATAATTTGATTTGAAATTTACTTGAGGGCTCTCCTTACTCATTGTTATACTGCAATTTTCTGAATTCCGTTGAATTTATTAGCATCCAACATTCTGATCTGCTGAATAATATGGCTTGGAATAATTGTCTATAAGTTTCCATGCATTCGCACTTAACACAGCATTAATCTCACAGTCAGAGATCACCCCAGATTGCTGATTACCTATCGTAGCTGACATAATGCTTGCTCTAAAGTTAGAATGTCCCAATCCAAGTGCATGTCCCAACTCATGCTTTGCAACTAATTTTATCTGATCAGAGGAGAATTCTTGCCCTGAGACTCCCTTAGCGATTGTCACATGGGTCTGTTCTATCAGCCCGCGCCAGTTTAAAGCAAAAGTGGTAAGGCCAGCAGTCAAAAGACCGTGTTTTGTCTTTGCACCGGCAAGGGAACTTCCATCCTTCTTAAAATTGACATAGATATCTGCTGAGGAACTGTCTTCCTTTACTTCTTGGAGTGTCAAACCGGCTATTTTTAAATCCCACTGTCCTACCGCGGTTCTGACGGCCTGCCTCATGCCAGAATTCCCACCGGTGATCTTGTATGTTAGTTTACCGTCTGCTAACTGTTCTCCCCATGCACAACATATTTGAATTGAATTTTGTTGTTCCTGATTATTTTTTCCGTCGCGTTTTTTCGCATCTACAGAGGTGTAGGTTGCAAATATCATAGAGCAGATTAGAGATATTATTACTAATAGCAGATAAATGACGTTGGTGACTGTTTTCAATTGTTTTGTTATTTATCTCACTGGCTAAAAG
>JBBRRH010000053.1:0-26935 GCA_038201105.1 Nitrososphaera sp.
AGTATATTTGGTACTTGCAGTAGTTGGAGTACTCCCATCTTTTGTGTAAAATATGTCAGTGCTAGATTGAGAGCTTGTAAGCGTTACGGATTGATCTGTGCTGTATGTTCCTCCTTTAGGAGAGGCAGTAACTACAGGTGGAGTTGCGGATCCGCTAACGCTAAAAGTCCATTCACAGTTATCATCCACGCCTTTTGACGCGAAACAGTCCAAAAAGTTACCATTTTGGTCTTGGATGCTTGACGATATCGATGCAACATAATTGACTCCAGGGGTCAAGGCATTAGATCCGGCTGATGGAGATATCTTGAACGTTGCTGTTTTACTACTTACTGAAACACTATCAACATTTGGCTCAGTACCAGTTCCACTATTAACAAAGATAGAAAGACTTCCTGTGTCTACACTGTTCTTATCTATTTTTTCGTCAAACGTTACTGTGACTTGGGATAAGTCAGTAGGAACATTGTTGTCTCCGTCACTTGGATTTGTACTCTTTACAGTTGGAGATGTAAAGTCTGAACTACTAGACGAGGAGCTGCTGTCTGAAGAAGAGCAACAGCTGCTATCGCCACTTGAAAAGTCACTGGTGCTATTATCAAATGAGTTGGCAAAATCGGAGCCGACTACTTCAAAGGTTGTACTCGTAGATGCATTTTCATAACCATCGGCAGAAGCCAGTACCGAGATGGTGTATATGTCTGCTGCTGCATCTGCAGGAACTACGAATGGAAATGAAACTTGACCCACGTCGTCTGATGTGCCAGAGTATTCATGTAGTAGAGAGTTAGAACTATCGGTAACATTCGCCAGCACAAGAGCACTTTGAATAGGTTGAGTTGAATTTTCGTCCGAAACTGTTAATGTTGCAGTCTGCGTTTCACCAGCCGTGACGTTATCGGATGCAACTCCAATTGAAAGAGCTAAGGTAGAAGCGTTACCGTAATTAATATAATCAGTCTGATTAGTTGGCTCGCTAACATTGGCTGACTTTGGTGACTCATTGAAGGGAAAGAGTATTGGTAGAGACGACATACACGTTGCGTCAATATAGGTAACCGGGACTAGAAGGTCACAGTTAGTTGAACCAGCAATATTAGTTAGATTCAAGTCAGTCCCCGCAACGGTAGGCATAATGGCTGCCGCGAAAGACATAAAGTCATCAGTTGCCGGGTTGCCGAAAAGTGGAGGCAGGCTGGGTTGAGCTGAGGCCTCAGGTATGTTGATAATGGGTTGACCCTTCACCTGAAAGTGATAGTTCGAGATAACTAATGAAAAAATAAGTAATGAGCCGAGCAGCATTTTGCCGCCTAGCTTAGACCTTGATACCCGTGAAAGGTCTGAAAATAGCTTCATCAAAGAACTAGATGGCATTAACTTCATTAAAGTATAACATTCTGAGCCACTGTCTCCTATATTGCTTTCACTGCCTTTATAAGGACAATTTAAGAAAAAAGGACGGAAACCTATAAAAATATTATATTAGACCATTTTAATTGCAATTACACAATATTTGTGATAGTAAGGCTCATGGTTCTGGTTCTGGTTGTAGTAAATTACCTGCAATATCATTATTATTATTATCAAGACATACGAAAGCCTTGGAGAAACTCTGACTTGAATTGATTTTTTTTCATTTAGACTGCCATCATACCAATCTTGATTAGTTCAGGCGCCATTAGCCTATCAATCATTCCTCCTCTCTATCAAATCAGGACAAGGAGTCCACTTTGTTGCAATGAACTCTGAAGAAGCGTTTGGACCAGGTTCATCACAGTACAAATTCATAGGTCAAGATCTTCAATCAGCCGCAAATAGATCGGCTTAATTGAAACAAATCGTTTTTGCAGGTATTCCATACTGGTTCGTTAATTGGCGCTGCAGCCAAGCTCAACGTGTTTATTGACCCACTCCCAGGATGGTTGTTGAAGAACTAAAAATTAGTATGGCACAAGTACTAATCAGATCTTGTCGATGGGCAAACTGAAATAAAAAGTGGCACCCTGTCTTCTGTCAATATCATCTTCAACCCACATCCTACCACCATGAGCTTCAACTACGCTTTTGGAAATATACAATCCTAATCCTGTTCCTTGGGAAGAACCTGTAACGAATTTTGAAAAGAGTCTTGGTCGTATTTTTGGATCTATACCTTCACCGGTATCCTTTACACTAACAATTACCTGCCCGTCTTCTACTTTTGTCGATATAGATATCGTGCCCTCTTTAGTAAACTTGATAGCGTTGTTTAATAAATTCCAAACAACTTGTGTTATTCTCTCTCTATCTGCTTCTACAATAATTTGGTTTTGTTTGCCTTTTATGGCTTCTGGCTCATAAAATAACTTTACTTTACTATCGGATTTTTGTATTTGGTTTTGAAGATCTTTAACTACACTCAGTATTAAGTCATTTAGGTCAATTGGATGCTTATTTAGTTTCAACGAACGACTTTCAATCATTGTAACATCAAGTATGTCCTGAGAGAGTCTCTGAAAACGTTTTACATTTCTGAGAATAACGTCTAACAATTCTATTTGTCTTTTATCGTTTATTTCAGATCTTAGAACATTAGCAAGGCCTAGTATTGGCTGTATAGGAGTACGTAATTCGTGAGCTGCAATATTGATAAATTCTCTCTGAATTTCATCTCGGTTTTTCAATTGCTCATTGGCTCTCCTAAGATCTTCAGTTCTCGCATTTACAGTACCTTCTAGTTTTTTATTCCAATTTAGAACCAAGAACGCAGCAACAAGCGCAACTATACCTATTGCTATTATAATAATCGTGCTCAGATTCTTTTGTTGTACTATTGCTGTAGCTACGTTGCTCGCAAGATTATGTGGAGCATCAACGTATAAAGTTAAAAAATGTTTTCCTTGAAGAGTTATCGGTGCGTAAGCTATGGTATGGGCCTTACCCTGAATGTAAATATCCTGCATACCACCATTATTCAACGGCTCCAACGAAGCATTTATGAGTTTATTAAATATGGTCTTGGAAGAGTTTGGAAGTAACGCTGAGATTATAGATTGAAATTCTGTTCCGAAAATATTTTTACCAATAAGCGATGGATTACTTGCGTGAAGTATAATGCCATTATTATCCAGTAACTTTACCGTACCGTTGAATTCTGGCAGTAATTGACTTTTGAGAAGATTGGCTGTTGTATTACCATTTACTGCTGCAACAACTATGCCTTTGAAATTATTCGCATTTGTTTCATTATTATTATTATTGACTTTATTGGTGGCACTGAGTACTGAACCGGGCTTACTAAGTATAGGATAGGATATATACAGCCGAGGCACTTTGTCGTTAGATTCTATTAGGCTGCTATAATATGGTGTGTAGCTATCCCTAGGTACTGTAAAATAAGGCCTATAGCTTAGATCAAACCCCTTGTATTTTTGGTATAGTGTAGAGTTCATATTGCTAATCCATACTATTTTGCCATTCTGGTCTAGCCACATATAAAAATCAGTTAAGTCATTTGTGTGATTTTGTCTATCATTTATTACGAGTTGCGCCCTTTCATACTCATTATTCTGCAAAGCAGGATCATCGGCCAATGTTCGTAGAAGAACAGTTGTAGTCAGCAACCGGTTCGTCAGTATCTCTGAAAGATCATGTACCGCAATTCGGGCATTAGATCTCATCTCCTGTGACGCAATATTTACAATATCTCTAGAGGTAGAACTAGAATATTGATAGGAGATAAGTGATAATCCGACTGCTAGAGTTGCAATCGCAGTTAATAAGATAATACTGCGCTTAGACATTGCAGAGTTGAACATGCAGACTTGATGATAATGAGATACTCTTATTGTAAAGTTTTGCTCATATTCAGTTAGTTTTCCCCGTTGCAAAGCACAAACTGGCGTAGCAGAACTCTAAAAATGGCTGAAATGCCCTTATTTGATTAAATATGGAACCTATTGGCCAAAGTGTAGTAGCATCGGTTTATCAAAGTCTGCCAAATATTACAGCACAGACAACGCATCAATCATTTCAGAACAACTTGGATATCCTAGACGTCTAGCTAGGATATTTGGAAGCCACAAGAATCCTTCTCATCAAGAAGGCGGTCTGATTCTTGACTTCGTTATAGATTGTCATTACGATGGTCCAAATATAGAATCTGGGCGACTTAACAGCAGAAGTTCCTTTGACCCACTAAAAAGCTGAAATCTGTCTCGTGTAAAACCTAGAGAGACAGAGTTCGGACTGGCAGTAACAGAGCTGATTACAGGGACACTGTTTACTGCAGTGGTACTTAGTTTATCTTTTTTAATTACAATGGCATTAGAGTTGTCACTCTTTGCTTGTAGACGTTGAACTTTTTTTGAGGGTCTTTTTTTGCGCAAGGACTCGTCTTTATTTACCGTTAATGGGTCTGAATTTGTAATCGATTTGTCTGAACCAGATTTGCTAGGTTCTGATACTAAACCGGCATTAGATTTAGTATCTGTGGAAAGAGTTTCGCCAGAGGGCACATTCCCTCCAACATTTGATTCATTTAAAGCCTTTGCATCAAATCGAAAACCGGAAATGCCAGGAAAAACACGTGATAGTAGGACGACAAGTGAAAATTTTCACATAATTACATCTCTGGGTCTTTAAGTTAGGTTAGTACTTTGCAATTATCTTGGTGCATTAATTATATTTCGCGAAATCATTTCAATTGGGTATTTCTTGATTCTTTACAATGGAATATTACCCCCTAGCCAAAGGAAATCGACGTGAAGGCTATCAGGAAAACACTGCATCAAGTGATCGTAATCGTAATGAAAGTTTATAACGTATCGCCATTTTACTATGAAATATAATATCGTTACTGGCTATTGATTAAAATTCGTAAAAATAATTGCAATGTAATTATTTAATTGCTAGTTTTAGCCTAACATTTCAGAAAGGTTCTAATAACTTTGCAACTTCAGTCACTTTATACTGTTGAATTTTCGATACTTTAATGTTTTTAAGGTCTTAATATTTTTAATCCCAATAGCAATTGTTCTATTTGGTATTTCGTCAACATATGGCATTGCGGTAATTCCAACCGATTCTGGAAACGGACATAATGAAACCAATTACGTTATCATAAGTTCTCCTGTCCCTTATCAGAATGTCACAATAGGTAACTTGACCATTGCTGGGGTGTCAAGCGATAACTCATCTACAAATTGTACCGTATACGTGGGTTGGAATGATTCGAGACCTTTTCAGAAAGCCATTGCTAACGGAAGTGGCGGTACCGAAGACTATTCAAATTGGAATTTTACTTTTGATCCAACGTATCATGAAATTGTGAACGGCACTAACCTGATAAATTCAGAGCTCTCATGTATCGAATTTGCCCCTCATAACGTCACCTCTTACTCCCAAAACATAACAGGAATGATTGATACAAACGCTAGCAACGCCACAAATGCTGGATACCTCTATCCAGCAGAGAATTCCCTTTATGATACTGGAGCAGATACTACTACCGGTGCGCTGACATACGACAACTCTAGTGGAGGTTTGGATAGCTTCAGTACTGATAGTGGTAACAACGATAATAGTGCTAGTACTGGTAGTATTGATACCAGTGGTGGCTCTTCGTCAGATGGTGGCTCTTCGTCAGATGGGACTGAGTCTACTGATACTACTGGAACAGATTCGGCTGGGAGAAGCTATCCGTTAGTTGACAACGGAGTCTTCGATATTGGTGCCGCCGGAGACTGGGCTTCTGGGAATAATGCCCACGAAACAGCGCTTAACATGTATCAAAAGGGAGTAGACCTTACACTTGGTTTAGGTGATTACGCTTATTCGGCTGGCTCTTCTGCTGTGCATTCTTGGTGGGACAACCAAATGGCTCCAGTTCAGGAGCGTTTCAAGGGGGCATTGGGGAATCACGATACTCAAGACCAGTCTGTCTATGCACAATTGTTTGGCCAATCCAATGGTTGGTTTTATTCATTCGATAAACAAGGAGTCCACTTTGTTGCCATGAACTCTGAGGAAACATTTGGACCTGGTTCTTCGCAGTACAAATTCATAGACCAAGATCTTCAATCCGCTTCCAATAGATCAGACGTAAACTGGATATTAGTATTCTTCCATCAACCCATGTATACCTCTCCTTCGCATCATGACTCGGTAGCCTCCTTGAGAGATGCCTACCATCCGCTTTTTGACAAATATGGTGTTGACTTGGTGCTTCAGGGACACAACCATAATTACCAACGTAGCTTTCCCATCGTATACAATAGCAAAGATCCTTCGCAGCCAACAGTAACAAGCAATGAGAATGCAGTCTATAATGATCCGACAGGCGAGATTTATGCCGAGGTAGGGACAGGTGGACAAGATTCCTACACGCTGGATGGGAGATCTTCCTTTATTTCTCAACAATTAACTACAGCCGGAGGATTTCTTGATGTCGCCTTCCCTAACGAGCACACCATGAAGGGAACATTTTATGATAATTCAGGGAGCGTTAAAGATGAATTTACAATACAAAAATCGGGTCATAGTACGCCTAAATCCATGAGCAGCACATCTTTTGCAACAAATACTACAAACCGGTTCGTAGCTAACGGAACTGAAGGGTTCGGTGCTGTTGACGTCAACAACTCTAAAGTCAATTTGAACGCTTCTGATTTAGGGAATCCACCCCCAATTGTAATCAATGACAATAATTCTAAGCCCTCAAATGCCACTGACAATAATACCGATATTTCACACAATACGGGGAGTAATATAACCAAAGAGGTAATCAACAATACCTTTGGTGTTGACTTTAATATGTCTCGAGATTCTCCCAACCAGAACCCTTCTCTTCAAGTAAAAGATGAGATCACCTCCAATACTATTGAAAATAAGGCAGAAAAACCAGCATTAGAAATGGCTAAAGTGGCTTTGAATGATGCTGAACAGGCATTGAATAAAAATACAATTAGTAGTACTAACAATGCTGGATTCGCTCCTTCTATAATAGTTACTAAGCAAAGCAACTCTTTGGCGGAGTCTAATTCAACAAAATACTTAGGACAGCCCGCTAACGAAGGAGGAGGAAAACAAGGGTATTCAGATACTGTTGCAACGTACGACAAGACTGGAATGTGGGATAGGTACCAATTAGCACAAGAATCAAAGATGGAGATTGATAGGGCAAAGAAGAGTTTGGATAACAAAAATGGGGACATCGTAACAAAAATACAGGAAGCAGATAATCTAAAGTCAGCCGACCCATATAACCCCGCTGCATCGCAGATATCAAACAGTCATTCTACGCATACAGGCGGTAGCAATACTGAAACCAATAAAGTGAAGAATCAAAATCAACATGATACCTCCGTAAAACAGGCAGATAAATCAGATATTCATTCAGCACCCGCGCCTATAATTTCCGAAGGTTTGCAACCCGCAAGGAAAATACATCTAAAAGCAGATGCGGGACAAAAGCAGGAAGTATTCGAACGAACGATGGTTACTTTGGACGGGAGTAAAAGTAAGATCGGAGAGAACAGAGTATTGAGTTATTCATGGGAACAAGTAGGTGGACCTAAAGTTAGGATAGTTGGTACCGATACTCCATTTGCTTCTTTTGAAGCACCAAAGCTTCCATCATCGGGGGACAAGCTCACATTGAAATTCGTCCTTTTAATTAAAGACGATTCTGGTAGTACTCGGCGCACTAATAATAATAATAATAATAATAATGATAAAGATAGTGTACTTGTCATTGTAAAGGAATCCTCATTGGACCACAAAGGGGAGTTATCAACTTCAGCTAATAATAATAATAATAATAATAATAATAATAATAAAGATAGGTCAATTCAAGGTAAAGACAAGGTTGATTCTAACCATGGCCACAATGTTGATGTTGTCAACAACGACGGTAGCAAACATACTGATAATAGAAAGTCTGAATATACGAAGAGCGCAGAATCTGTTTTGCAGCCAGATAATGTGTCACCCATTGAAAGCCCAGATGTAGATAACAATAATAATAACGATACTACTAGTTAGTCAAGAAGTAGTAGTAATAATAGCAGCAGATATTAGCAAGGTGTGAGAGAATGTTTCTAGGAAAAGATCAATAACATAACAGTGTACTTTAATATAAATCCATCGGGAGACTGTTAATTACCAGTCAAACCTGTAAGCGTCATAAGCAATTAGTCGTGTGAGTGTGCGTACCGGAGTGGAGTTGAAAGATATCACCTGCATTTCGAGAAGCTAATCACTAGTAATTACTACGAGAACAATCCCTAGTTACTCTATAGAGTTGTCGTTCTCACTAAAATGTCATTCATATTTTGCTTACGAACTTGTTATAAGTGAAGTTTTTGATCTTTGAGAGAATCAGTATGTCGTTGCTTCTCGTAGTGTGTGCTTATGTCGCCTTACTAACACTATCAGCTTCCATAGCTCTTTCTAGCCCGAATTTTACCGATGCTCAATTGAACGGTGGTGACATTAAGAAAATAGGAGTCAAGATAACATCTCCTTTGGCAGACCAGATAGTGCCAGTAGGTCCGCTCACTTTGTATGGAACTTCATCCTATCCGACAGGGACAAATTGTCAAGTGTATGTAGACTGGAATGATACTAAACCAATGCAAAATGTAACTAGTGTTGCCAACGCCGGGCCGAGCGAGTATTCAAACTGGACTTATACATATTCTCAGAATTACCATCTAATAGCTGAGGGTCCAAATGATTTAACTTCGAAAATCTCTTGTCGCGATAGTACTGGCGCCGGAAATGTAACAACCAAATATTATAGTATCAATGTCACAGGCACAACGAACCCCACAGCGTATAGCATTCCAGCAGGCTCCGGAAATGAAAGCAGTAGCAACTATACGACAGGAATCCAAAGTGTAGGATACCATCCCGTATTACCTCAATATTCTGATACATATAAGAACAATACGTCCAATGTTGATACCAATGGAGAGAATACAGCTCAGACTGCGAAATACGTGGCTGCCATAAATGACCAACCAGACAATTTCGATAGTTCCTCCCCATCATCCTCATCGCAATCATCGCTCTCATCATCAGGCGACAAGCCTTATGACCACCAATACAATACTGTTTCAATTTCTCACTCAGTCGACAAAGGAGAGATTAAAAAAACCAATGATGACAAGAAAGCCAGTGAGAAAGTAAAATTGCCTACTGTAAAGCACGTTAAGAAAATCAAAGACTGGTCACAGAAATTCAAAATTAAGCAATATAATGGAGGCCATTCTGGAGAGTTGAGTACATATATTCATGATTTGATAAGAGCCAAGTTAAACAAAATATCCCAAAGATTGCTAGATTAATTCTATCCAATCGCAGATGCTCTTGTATTCAGGTAAACGTAGCTCGATCTTAAATTGATAAAAACAAAAATAATGCAAAGGGAATATCAGCAGGACAAAGTGTCATCGTCAACTTTGTCCTCTGCTCTGTGTTACTACTCTTGGAAATATTTACCTCCCTTTTAGTAGTTATATTTGGTTGGTTCCTTCAGACACTTTACGACTTCGTATCCTTTTAATCCTTGCAAATTGGCCCTGTGCTCGACGCATTCGATACACTCACCTTTTTCCTTACCGCTACATGCGTTCTTTGCTTTACTTTCACTAACTTTTTTATGATTATATGAAAAGCCTTTCAATTTTTCGTCTGCCTTATAATGTACACCAGCGTAGGCGCTAGTTACAGTAAATGCGCCTACCAAAAGGGCACAAGCAAGCACGCAAGATGCAATTCTTATATTTTTTGTCGCATTTCTTATGAACATTAATTGGACGCGTAAAACTTCTTTATATAAATGAATTCAATAAAAAATTATATAAAACTCTTTGGAAAAGAATTTATTTTGAAATATTAATATCGCTAATAAATAATTAGTTTATAAAAAAGCATAATAATTTTATATAGTGTCGTTACAACAGGCCTAAATTTTTTAGATTCTCGATCCAAGATGGCTTTCTCGCAAGTAATATCAAAATATAGCCGGAATTTTCCTTACATATCAAAGACTTCTAAGAATTTTCATTCTGTTATTGCCCGACTGATTCCTTCCCCCGCAGGTTGTCTTCCTCGTAAGCTCAATTGTAGTGTTTAATTAGTAATCCCTGATGAGTATAACTGCATGATTTGGTTTCTCTAACTATTGGTACATCCCGGATGCGATACAATCCGATACCAATTTCGTGAACGATCGAACGTTTGTATAGCTAGTCTCCACAATGGAAAATGGAGACACTTATATCAATGTCCATACTCCAAATCATCCAGACGGCGAGATTAGAGGTCAAATTGAATCTGGTACCAGAAATACAAACATAAATGCGACTGCTACTCCAAATTTGACAGATACTGCCAATTTGACACAGTCTCGCTAATCTTTTGACTTAATTTTCCTGCTGTTCGCGGTAAAAAGCAAGCTATGAGTAAATGAATGTAGATGTATCATTTTTTCACATATAATAGTTGTCTTGGCTATTTCAATCACTGTTCCAATAGAATCCTGTATGAATTCTGATACCCTGATTCCTCTTGTTTTTGCTCAAGACAGTGCTTATGCTGAGCCTGCGGAAGAAGAAGATGCTAATGATTTGAGTTCGGAGGAATATTATCCTGACTTTAATTTAGTTGTGGCAGGAGACTTTGGATGTGGAGACAATGCCCAGAGGACTGTGAGCAACATGTTAAGCAAAAAACCAGAATTAGTATTAGATACCGGCGACTTATCATACTCGAGAACTGCCGATTGCTGGTTGGATATTGTATTTCCGCTTGACAAGGCTTGCTCATTATTTACACATGGCTATATACGAAAAAAATTTATCGAGAGAGGATATGGACTATCTAATTCCTTCTCCACATATTTCCTGTACCCCTTTGTATCCGTCTCAGCACCTATAGAACTCACTACAGACTACGCAAATTTATGGTACAAAAAATTTGATTCGGTAAAAGTCAAAGAGATTTATTGGGAATACACCCTCTTAATTGTCCCTAATAATATTAACGAGCTACTATCTCCAAGATTCAAGCGAACCATGAATGAAATACATGCTCAGCAAAGGCTCAGACCAAAAGATATTTTGAAAATACGAAATATATCAAAAATATTCAAAAAATTTGAAACTGACTCTGATGTTACTACCCAGTTGTCTAAGGCTGCAAGTACTTACAAGCCTAGTAACATAGAATTTGTTGGCTTCGGCGGGAAGACAAGAAATATCGATATTCGTGGAACGAAATTGGCGGTGCCAGATTCATTTAATGTAAAGTTGAAAATAAATTTTGACGCCAAACAATTGGCTTCGAGTGCTAAATTTGTAATTGATTATAATGTTATCGCTGCGGTTATTTCCAGATTATCTAGGGAAGCTGATGCTTTATTGTAACCTTGAACTAGGTGAAACTGAGTAATTTCAATTTGAAGCAAATTCCATCACTGAGGAGTCCTACACTAATAATTTGAAATAATTTATGTTATTTCGAAAATGAAATGAAATGTTGTACTCTAGAGTTTTGAAAGTTTATACGATGGTTTTTGTAACTATGCACAAATTCCTTGGACAGACGGGATAAAACGGTCGGTGAAGTGCTTGGCGTTATTCGCTCAACACTAAGTAGCATCGATATACGTGCAATACTAGTTAAAAAGAGTGGTCAGTCTGGATGGGATTGTCCGCTTTTGAAAATTACTCTCACTTCTAAGACGCAATCTCAGGTACAAAAACTTCTAAGACGCAATCTCAGGTAAAGGCGGTACAAAAGCTAACAACTCAAAAATATGGAAAAATAAATCAACATGATTTCAAAGTTATACTCGAGTCAAGAGAAATTGATGAACTTAACTCTATCATACTCGATATAAAGAAATGTCGCATAAAATTAACCTCGTACGGTGGGATTAATGCCAATATTCTAAGTATCACTTCTCTTAACATTAGAGACTTGATAGTGGAAGCGGGTGATGCATATGTGTCCAAGGGTGCCTTTGACAATCATCAAAAGTTGGCAATGGTGTTGAAGAGCGATTCCACTAGTCTTGTTACTACACTTAAAAACTATGATTCCGACTACAAAAAGGGCGGTCGAAGTTTTAATGATTTAGCCAATTGGATGGATATTAAAACAACAGCACTAAGCTCTGAGGCTCGAGTTTTGCTAGTACTTCCATTTGACATCAATCAAATCAGTTTGGACGAAAAAGAAAAGAATAAAGTTTTGATTAAAGTTCAAATTCATAACGCGTTATTTACTGGATTAAACTGCTTAGTTACTGTTCAAGAGAAGGGGAAAGACGAAATCTCATCGCCAGAAGTTAGTAAATTTAATAACCATGTCCCTTTTTATGTGCTTTCCAAGGTCAGTAACGCAAATATAATTGCGACAGCTGATATTCCTAGCGTATCAATTTTACCCAATGATATAATTACGGTATCAATCACTCATGAGAAATTAGGGTGGATTGAGAAATACTCCTTCCACGCCGACGAAATAATGAATCTGACTACAGTGGGCAAACCAAAGCGCTCTATTCTCGATTCTTTCAAGGTTTTTAGGGGCTATCAAAATCTCGGAGGTCACCTAAATTCAGGTAATGAACCCGAGCACGTACTTGGAATTAATAATTTACTTTCATTGTTCGGTTTTCATTCAATCATGTTAAGGGGAAGTGATGAAGAGATTCCTGGGGAACACCAGCAGCTCGGGTCTGCCGATATCTTGTCATTTTATCCTGAGAAAGACTATTGCCTAATTGTGGATTGTACAACGGGAAGCAAGAGATTGGACGACAAGATAAATTCAATTAAAAATACCGTTAGTATCTTTAGAAAGAAGAGCTCGATAAATGCGCTGCCGGTTGTAATTACCAGTCAAGGAGCCTCTGCACATTTTAAGAGTTTGGTCCGACAGGATGGAGTTGTTCTAATTGACAAGGCTGATATTGATGTCATAATGACGTCGATTATGAGCAGCAACCTGGAAGAAGCGAATATAAAGTTTTTTTCAATCTTAGAGCCAGATACTGGTAATAATGACGTGCAGCCATTAAAGGAGCCAATTGAAACATTTGAGTCTTTAGAATATGACTATTGATGCAGGAGATATGGATAGCTGCTCAAAGTACGGACATAAGACTTGGCTTGGGACTCATGAAATGATAATCTTTCACTGCGAGATAAACGATGCTGATACCGACATGAGAATATAGTGATTTAAGCGTTATCTATAACAATTTTTCCATGAATTACTCCTGACAACATCGAACTCGCAACAATATATTTTGCCAGTCGTAAAAAGGCTACTGAAACCTTATAATCAGTAACAAAAATAAAAATAAACTTGCAAAACATAAAACTGGGGTGAAAGACAAGAAAGTTACTAATATGATGGCTCAAAAAGGAAACATCTAATCATTATCAATTAATAGGCATTACTTACCCCCCACATTGTGCGAGTTGTATAGTGTGGTTTTACTGAGCGGGTATACGGTCTAAAGTAACAGTGACGGGGCCAGCGACAGCTGGGTTTTGTGTAGCATCTTTAGCAAAGAATTTCACCTCATATTCACCGTCTGGGACATTGTCCTCAAAGGTATATTCTCCACCCCAATCACCATCCTTGTTGTTTCCTTGAGTTAGACCTATCTGATAGAAGGCGCCATCAACGGTACTGGCTGAACCTTTTAGATATACCCCTATGAAGGCCTACAGTTACACCTACATTATCGGTAATATGAGCAGTACTGGATATTAATGCAGAATTATACTTACTTTATCTTGTCAATTGTCGTTATTATTTGCTCCAATCTAGATTCATACTCCCTTTCATTTCCCGGATACATACTGGCTACGTATTTTCCTCTTATTCTAATTGCCTGCACGTCCAATTGATAGGACGTAATGCAGGCTACTATGTCCTGAATATCTCGCTGATTTAGTCTGCCTAATTTAGTCACTACAATGTCAATTGGGTGGAGAGCCCTAAGTTCAATTTTTGTAAGATAGGCTGACGAGTCAATTAATAAGCTCTTCTCCAGGTAGTCATCGGGCAAGGTCTGCGAATAAACATCCCCGTTTGGCCAAGTGTCTAAATTAATTCCATGGGGTATAGTTACAGCTATGCTTCTCAATTCATCTATATCGGACTTTGTACCAGTAAAGTCTACATCAATGGTCGAGAGCTTCAAATTTAATAATGTCATTGCAGTGCCCCCAACTGCTACCAAGACAAGATTTCTGTTTAAGCGCTCTTCTATTTCTCTCAGAAATTTGAAAAGGAAAGTTTTGTCTAGGTCAGGCATATCCGGTATAGTCATCGTATAATCGCATCTTATCTTCAATCGAATAATTTTTCTTGCTGTCTGTAGTCAATAGAGGTGACAATTTATCCATTACCTGATATTTGTTACATAAGAATGCGAGCAGTTCGTAGTTTAATGAGGCTTCATTTTTAGTCATGAGAGAAGGAATTGCCTCCATTCTCCTAGCATCCCCTTTCATTAGTATTGCCACTATAATATACTCTATCGATATTTCTTTTCCTTTTTCAATTCTAGTCCCGAACTCCCTGTAACCAAATCTTGCTAAATTATATATTATGTCCTCTTCATTGATATCATACGGGTTTGTTTCCTCCTCTGAAATATAGTAGTTTGCTAGATGAATTCCAGCTTCCTGAATTTCGGAAACTTCCGACCAGAATGCTCTTGCATTAGCAATTAGTATCTTATTCATCATCATCTCTTTTACTTGATTTATTTCATCTGACTGTAGGAATCGAAGAAACTCTTTCCTATCTAGAAGTAAAAAATCTATCCTTATGTTATTTCTTCTCGTTTCTCTCTGTATGATACTACGAAATATCTTCTTCTCACGCAGTAAATGACTATCGTCCGCAATATCCCAGTTTCTATCAATTTCTTTAGGTTTAAAGATAACCAGAAGTTCAAGTCTATTAAGACTAATATGTTTTTGAGGTCGAATTAATGCGATGGAATGTATGAAATGGAATTTCATACTCCTCCTCTCGATACGGTCAAGAAGTGTTCCTTCCTGTGAATATTCCTGCGTGAGTCGATTTTTTTTTTGTAATTCCATTTCTGCAAGAAGGTTCAGAGTTTGAGGATTTTTGAAGTTTAAGACTACAATTAGTGATTTACCGACATTTATGAGATTGATTATTTTATTTGCTGCTAACAGATGTATTTGCTTATTAACCTGGGCATAGTTCAGGAAGCCGTAGCGCTCTTCAATTTTTTTGGCTAGTTGGTTAATTGAGCCTGATGACCCTGCCGCTGATAGTATATCAAGCATTTTATGTATAGTGCCAGTAAGTTTGACCATCGGGAAGTCGTTTTGTATAGTAGATAACAGCTGATGCATATAATATTATATACTAAATGGTATAATATGTTTATAGTATGAGAATGGCTAAGCATAACATTTTAATACCAATATAGTGATATCACTATAATGGCGAAGAGGCACCCTACCTCGATAAACATAGATGCTTCTTTATGGAAGGAAGCAAAAATCGAGGCAATTAAACGAAATCTCACTATAACTGAACTGTTAGAATATGCACTCATCAGGGAACTGGGTCATTCAATGGATTCAGGCAACCAAAAAAACAAGACTCCTAGACAGGAAAGAAAAATCACGAGTTCAAACCAATTTAAATCCTCATCCTCGAACAGTCCTTCCAATATAAATTCGTCAGAATTCAAAATAACACCTCCAGACATTAAGACGTTTGCTGCAGATTTTAAGCCAATCTTTACACCAGAATTCAAAATAACACCTCCAGACATTAAGACGTTTGCTGCAGATTTTAAGCCAGTAATGATAACTAATCCAACGGAGTCATTAAAATCCTTAAGTAATCAAATGGCATCTACAATTTCGGGAACCGCAATGCCTTTTACTGCTAGTAATTATTCCATTACAAAATCACGTCCTAAAGAACACAAATCAACCTAATTGGCTTCTTTTCAAAACCACCTTTTACGATTCTAGTGAGTTTGAACGTGTTGGCTTATTCACTATACTATTTTAAAACTCCAGAATTGTAGGAACGCTCGAATTATTCATATCATAACAATGTCCTAATGATTCCTATAGGACATTAACAGAACTATTTGAGATTACTAGGAGATTTTTTCTATAAAATAGTGAGACAAAGATTCTCGTCTTTTAATTCACGGATTCGTATTGTTAACAACCTTACTCTTCAATTTAGTCATTATATAAGCAGAAACATCGAATAGTAACTGCCATAAGCTTCCATACGTTTCTATCATATAGGAACTTGCTCGCTGCCCACCTGGCATGGAAGGATAAGACACTTGCGCAAATTCGCCACCGTCCCATGCTTTCTGTACAAAACACATAAAACCTTGTAAATTTGAGATGTGAGTAACTTCATCTCTCATATCTATGGCATCTCTAATCCATTTGTCAGCGTCCTGCAGTCTATCGGCCAACTCACTTCTAAGAACTTCATATTTTTTGAACTCCCGCAGTTTATTTACGATTTTGTTCCCCTTGTCTGAAATCGAATAAGTGTTTAATCCATTAAGATTATAGGTCATTGCAATTATTTGCGCAAGGATGTCTAAAGCTCTCTTTATCTGAAATAAGAATGCTTCAATTTCGTAAATCAACCTTGGATTATGATAGAATCCGCTAGTTGCAGGAGCGTGATAATCTTCACTGTATTTTTTGATTATCTTGTTCTCTTCTGCAGCGAAATTCTCTATGTGATATCTTATACCGTAAAGCTTGTGTTTTAATCTGCTAACCCTTTCAGTTAGAACATGGCGGTTTTCTGGAACACATTCATTAATATTTCCTATCATATCATCTATATCATCGTAGGTCTTTTCTGCATAGCCCAGCATGACAGAAAGCCTTCCAGGAACCTTTATCCATTCATCTGTCCCTGCTGCCCTTTCCATGTGATAATCTACTGCTTTGTTTCCGGACTTTGCCTTTACACTAAACTCTTCCGTGGGTTTATACACTCGCATATGACATTCCTTGTACAATCTCCCACTCTTGCATGGACATGGGTCGGTTCTGCTTATTCGACTTGCCATAGATAGAATAAAGGTCGCGGCTGACCTCTATAAGCGCACTGGCTTAGAGATTCTAATTTCTCAATAATAATTATGATATATCATAGACGCCTTCTATTCGACGTACAGTAACTACAATTAATTAATCGAGTTCCCCGTTTCTAAGTAATATGGATATCGTTCGCAGTCGCCAAACACATCAGATTTAACATTACGAACCTTCTGCGAATACATTTTGAAGAACCCTGTGTTATCATCCTTGTAAGCTAAATTGCTTGGTCTAGAATTGGGGTCGCTACCTTTAGGCTGGTATTCTACTTTTATTAGCTTATTATCAATAATTATATGCTTTCAGATATTAAATCATCGGAAGTAGCCAATATCAATTTATTTTTCAGCGTTTTTGGCAGCTTCCGTTTCAGTTCACATAGATTCACGAGAGAACGTTCTATGTGATGTCCAAGTTCTGCACCTTCGTGAAAATCGCTTGCTCTCATTTCTACATATTTAGATAATGGATGTAAGATATAAAAAATGAAAGTTATACCGCCGAATATCAATTGCTCGATTGTTCTAATGTGATTTGTTGTAACATTGTGGAACGTTATAGCTAACATTTCTATCTTTTCAGTTCCTTCGGACAGGAACTTATCGAACGGAAATTCTGAACGTGTATTATATACTTGAACTCCATTTTCAATCCTATCAGGACTCCCTATCCTCTTTGTAACCAATTGTCCTGGGGAGTCGAAGTGAGTCTGAGTTGTTTGCTCAGCCAAAGTGCTGTCTACGAATTTGGATAGCATTTCTCGTAACTTTTTCCAGCCGGGCTCGTCATCATCGTATTGGATATATCGGATACCGAGTTATGTCAAATGGAATATCATCTTTTCTTTGTGTGAGTATAATGATATCTTTGCCCAGTGTGTGTGCAATACCTAACTCGTAGAACACATTGGGATTTTTTCCGGTTACATCAGCTATAACCAATCTTGCCATGTTAATGTGAGTCCAGATATCCTCAATTATAGAGGTTGATTTGAAAATGTCTCCAGCTGTCAACACTTTCTTGAATCGGCGCTGTAATACGGGTTTAGTGATTGTATCATGTATGCGAAAGAATGGACTTTTGAATGGTATTAACAAAAAACATAACTCATTGTCAATCATGAAATTTCCACCCGTGAATATTTTTGGATTTACATTCATTTCTGACAAAGTATTCCACGTGTTACGTACTTCTTGAATTATTTTGACATTGACTTTAGATTTAAAATATGAAGTCAGTCATCCACATGCTAATCCTTTTTATAGAAAGTTTCTAATACTGACAAGAAAAGATTTAGACCATTATGACGTTGATGCCATCTTAAAAGTCCTTAGAGTTTTGTTAGAGATATTTCCAAACTATGAGGAACTTTCATATAATCTTGTTGCTACCTTTGATTTGAAAAAGGATTACAAGAGTGCTTTACCACACGTAAATAAATTAATAGAATTATCTCCAGATAATCCAAATTATTATTTCAAAAGGTCTGATTATGAGATAAAATTAGGAGAGATTGATAAAGCGTTAGATGATATCGAAAAAGCAGTAAATCTGGATAAGAGATACAAAGAATTCGGCATGGGTGAAGCTTCGTTTGATGTATTAAAGAATAATGAACGGTTTAAGTCTATCATCGAGAATTAAAATCAAAAAATTAAGTATGATTAATCAATTGCTACACGTTGACCAAATGCAATTATAAGATTTTTTTCGTAAATACAAGAAGCTCTTTTGGTATAGATAGATTGACCATAGCCCTCTTCAGTCTACGTTCCATTAAAGGATAAGTACATTTCATAATCAAATAACTGTGTGGACATTACAATGCTCAAATTAAGTCAGAACAAGAGCTTCACTTTGGTGTTGATATAGACTGAAACACGGAGTTGTTACTTAATCTCACGTTAGGTATTCTAAAATCTCATCGGAGCGTCAGTAATGGATGTATCAATCACATCTTCTGAATTACAGTACAGCATGCCGCTTGAGACGCCTACGATAGACCCAAGCTTAAAAGTTAATTTTACTTCTTTGTAAGACATATCCAATAGCTGAATTTTACTTGATTCAGTTTTACATTTGAATGGAGACATTCTTACTAAAATGAACTGTTGCTCTGATGTAAGAAAGTTAGAGGGCACCGCAACCCAGTTTTTGTCGAATGTACAATGTAAAAAAGTAATGAACTTCGGCTCCAATTTTACTACACTTCGTGACTACTCACTAAAAAGCATTCAAGTACATAAAAGAAGGAAGATTGACACGAACTTCGTCAGATATAGAGTCGAACGGTACTGGAGAAGATACGATAGTTAACACGAAACATTTCTCATAATCACTAGAGTTTATAGAGCCGACTGTCGGCCTTGAGACCCAGGATTCGAATTGTTAACAACCTTAGTCCCCTTAGACTATGGATGCTTGGTGTCAACACACACGTGGTGCATCAGCGACCAAGCTATAAACAAGTTCAGAATTACAAGGGGAGTGTTATTACGCCAAAGCATTTATCGCAATTAGGACATGAACATATGGCATACTCAAACTTTTCTCCACCCGGCTTAAGACCTGTTTGAAAAGAGATTTTTGGTGTTGAGAATTCGTTATCGCATTCTGGACAAATAGTCATTAATGTCTTTATAGATTAGCATATTAAAATATGTGTCCCACCAGTTCTAAGAATTATCTATTGATAGGTGAGCAAAGCAATAGGTGTGGAAAAGAGCATCCTGGTTCTCCATTGTTAAGTTGCGAAAATCCTAATGAAGAATGGGGGGAAGGTTATTCTTATTGAAAAAGGCGAATACAAATGTAAGGTGTGTAACAACGTCATAGCACTTTTCCGTAAATTCAACAGATAGCAATTGCTATTTACTTCAGTGTATAAACTTTGTAAACCTTGTCCGACTCACTATCAAGATATTTCCATTCATCAAGGAGGCTTAATGACTCTTGGAATTCGGCCTGTGAATTGGGATTTAGCAAATTGAAGACATTATCTCCCACAGATAATTTGTTTGGACTTGTCAGGGAAGTTATCTTTGCCGCTACGTTCATTGTATATCCAAGAAGGTCAATTTGTGAGCTTCTGTCGTACCCATATTGAATAACCACATTTTCTCCTTCGTCTATACCTATTTTTATCTGTAGTTCAGCACAATTATCTTTCCTTAAGATTAGATTAATTCCATCTTTGAGAACAGTAATCATTGATTTTGCACATCGAACTGCCTTGTCACATGTAAGATATTTGTTAACGTCAGAAGGAAAGAATACTATGACTGCGTCCCCGACATATTTCAGGACATATCCATCATATCTCTCGACTACAGAGGACATTTCGTATGAAAAAGCTCTGATTATTGTGACCAGCTTATCTGCAGGTAATGTCATGCTCATCCTAGTCGACCCAACGAGGTCAGCATACACGATAACTAGAGATAGCTTGGTACTTAGGTGTTTGAGAAGAAAGTCGTGACTACGCTTGATTGAGGCGTCTGTAGAGAGTGTCTCCAAATTAAGCACCTCTTTCACCTCTAAATTTCCAGAGCTATTATCTTCTTCCATCATCAGCAACATCATCAGCATCATCACCACTTATAGAGCATCTGAACTTGTCTTAACAGTGTCAGAGTAACTGAAAAAGTTACGGTTCTTGCCTGTTATTTTTTCGTTACTATTGCATTAAATCAAGGGGGTAATTTCAATTCTGATATCTCTTTTGTGCGAGTATCTTGAGTATTGCTTCGATACCTGCATGACTAATCATTGTATGATAGCCGACTAATCAATAATAGATGTCTGGCGAGACACAATCGTAGAACCCTTGAGTCCATGAGATGTAATGTTTATGCAGGAGGACTCTGAGATATTATTAATAAAACACTTCATTATTTTACGATAGTATTTGTTAACTTGGATTCGAATTGTTAACAACCTTAGTTTCTACTTTTCCGCACTTCGAAAAGCAAAACTTGTCTACTGTTTTTTTTTGGCTTAACAGTGATTAAAATTTTAGGGGGATTGGGAACTGAAATCATTGCTTTACGACAAAAGTTAGGAGAATATTCATTAACTTCATCGAGATAGGTTATACAAAGATGTTGACTTCTTTGAGTACAACAAGGAAACAGAACAGTTGGAGAGGGCTAATTGGAATCCTATTCTTAGCAGGAATGCTTATTCTATTTCTTACAACGGTCAAGAGTGTATATGGCCTAGCGGTAAATCGATATCCGTCAGCACCAATTTTCACTATTATTTTCGAGATGCTTGTGACGATGTCTGACCCTGAACCATCCCATACGTCATGTTCTCCTATATGGAGTCTGGCTGAGTTAGAGGGTGTCTATGCCGAAGCGTAGTGGCCTTATTAAGTGGATTCGGATTGTTAACAACCTTAGTCTCCTTGGGCCCATATCAGCAAAGAATATGTTGAAGCGGGCGCTCTGTAAAAATAACTAGCAACCAACGATAGAATTAAGTGATTTTCTAACGAGATTTTCATGACTGGTTAAGTAATTCAAAGCAGCAGTTTTGATTAATTCCTCATGAATTTGTTTTGACCTGTCTAAAAGGATATTAATAAATACTTAGATCACCCAAACTTTGTCATAAATTCTTCAACAGCTTTGTCAGCCGCTCTTCGCAAATCATCATACTTTTTGACTGCGTCGTTTGCTATTTGCGCTGAGATTTTAGCTTCGTTGATCAGCTGAGTTACTTTCTGAGGTATAATCTCTTTGCTTTTCTCTTGGTCTTGTTGCGGTGTTTCAGTCCGCTGACCTTTAATCTCTTCGATCGCATCGTGTGCTTTTTGATTTGCTAGATTAGATTGTTTTATTTGTCCTTTGGCATCCTTTAGAGCTGCATCAGCATCGCGTATCAGACTTTGCATAGTATCTCTTGCCTCGTTCTTTTGCCTTTGTTCCTTTGCATGCTCAGATTTGATAAATCTCTTTTGATTTATTGTTTTTTGTTTATCTTCCATTTTTTGTATTTGTAGATTAGTAATTTTTTTCTGTTCTACGTCTTTAACATGACTTTGATCCGGCAACTGATTCAATAACTTGTTCCCCTTATTGGAATCGGGTACCGGAAAAGTAGAATCTAGCGTCTTATCTTTCACAGGCATTGTATTCCCTTTTGGCCGCTGCTGTTGAGTTTCCTTTTGTTGTTGTTTCTCCTCAAAGACCTGTTCTGGTTGTGAGTGAGGTTGTCCTTGTCCTTGTATTACTTCTAATTGACTCTGTTTTTGATCCTGTGGTTCGGACTGCACTTTTGATGTGCTCACCAGATTGTCCTGAGAATGAAGTGATTCAGCTGTTGGGGCAGTGTCTAGCAGTGCTGTTGCTATTGATTCTGTTTGTTTTTGTTCTTTGTTATTCAATGGTTGCATTATCTTTATCCCTTCTCCCGTTGAAGTCAGATGAGGTTTCTCATATGAGCTAGTGTTTCGCTCCAATTTCTGACCCTCTTTTACCTTTAGTGCTTCCTCAGCTGCCGTCACGGCCACAAGCATTTCTGCCTTGATTTTTTCTGGATTTCTATCTGTACTTGAATTAGTATCAGTATTTACATCTGTCTTAGATAACTTATTTTCCTTGAGTGTATCAGCCAGCGTGTTATTGATCTTAATATTCAGTTCTTCTCCAATTTTGTCGGCTTTTGGTTTATCCGTAGGGAGACTCAGGTCGGTAACATCCATATTCTTTGTGTCGGTAAGGTTATCAAGATTTGATCCTTGAATGGTCGTCGCATCTAAAATTTCGGGAGTAGAGACAACTAGAGAAGAATTAGAGTTGGAACCAAGAGTGAAAGCATCCGAGTTTGACGCAAGAGATGATTTGTTCAAAGTACCAGACTCAGTCATGTTCTCGGGTTGTGTCTCTTGCTTGCTTTCGTTGCCATTCGCATAAGTAGAATTTTGCCCAAGTAAGATGCCTAAGCCTGCATCAGTGGAATTTACATTACCGAATAGATCGGCATATGATATTGATGCATTGATTTGGGATCCATACGTAGCAGCAGTACGTGGTAAAGTTTTACTCTCTGTTCGAGTAAGCCCATTATCGTCTTGGTCAGTCCATTGGACAAATATGTGAGTTCCATTCACAGAAAGAAGGGGATTAAATGATAAATCAGGGTCGTTGCTAAGATTTTCAGGCGCCGTAAAAGAATTTCCGACATTTGAGCTCTGTGCAAGGAATACATCGGTATTGTCCGGTGAAGTACCCATCCAAGCCACGTATACATTGTCACCTGACACAGTGAGCTGGGGCGTGCCAGAACCTGAGGGGTCATTGCTAATGTCAGATTTACCGGTAAAAGATTTTCCGGCATCTGAACTTTTCATAAAGAAAATATCAGAGTTTCCAGAATTTCCTTCGTCGTCTTCCCAAACGATATAAACATTTTCTCCAGAGGCAACAATTTTCGGATGATAAGAAAGAGATGCTGGATTATTGCTAAGGTTAATTGTGTTACCAAATGTCACTCCTCCATCATGGCTTGTTTTGAGGTAAAGATCTGTGTTATCTTCGTCGCCTTGAACCCAAAGTACGTAAACATTGGCTCCCGAAACAACTTGTTGTTGGTCAAAGGACTCTCCGCTAGCCACATTATTCCAATTATTAGAATTAGGGGAAGCTGCAAGATCATAAGCAAAACTCCTATTGACCTGATTGCCTAGTGCAAACCTGTTTCCAAGGGCTTCATTTAACAGCTTGGTATCGCCCTGGACTCCCGTAGAAGAAGCAAGTGAATTACCAAATTGCGGAACACTTGATGAGGTGCTTGTACCCGTAAAATAGCGAATGCCTAGTGCGGTTCCATTCTCTCCAGTAATTTCTCTTACACTTAGATTCCGAAAGTCGACGTCTCGAGCAAAATCCCATCTAAACGACGCTAGAGGGCCTCCCCAAGTTAACATTTGGTCTGCTTTCACTCGACATTCTGCGCCTGACCGTCCCCACTTACCAGCATCCCCTCCTTCGTACACTTTTACCCAATTCTTTCCGTCAGCGTTAGCATCAATCCAATTCTCAAGCTTCACTGCCGGCCTGCCGTCGTTAGTCAGAAAGTTATAGACAACGAACTTAAAACCAATCCATTTTCCACTAAGAGAACTGGTTGCTGTTATTGTCGGCGATTTTGCATAACTTACGTGCCACTGTTCTTTCGAAAACTGTGTCTCACCGTGGTAGAATAGATTTCCCTTGTATGCTGAGCCTTGGCAGTGATCCGAATCCGTATGTTTTCCCCCTCGCGCATACCATACGAAATTGTCATTTTCTGTAAATGCGTTAAGTTTTACGAAACCAGTTATTTCTACGTCTCTCCAATCCTGCGGGGAGCCCATAAAGCCTCTTGCCGCTACTTTACTCTGGCCACTGGCAGATGTTATTTGATTCGGATTATATCCATTTGAAGTATAAACATACATTCTGACCTGATCTGACTTCATTTTCCATGAACCATCAGGGTTTCTAGTTATCTGATCTTGAGGATTGAATCTCCCGTCAGATGTTGGATTTACCATATCCATGTACCATTCTTGTCCCCCTGCTTTGGTCGGGTACAACATTTCAACACCAAATTTATCTGCTTTAGGCATGAGAGTTTGTAAATTTGAAGGTCCGTTGCTTAGTTCTTGCGCAGAATCAATACTAATTGCAAATGCAGGCATTGAAAAAGATAACAGGCCACAAATGCAAAAAATAATGATTACTATGATGGGAATCGGATCTTTTATCAAAGTATTATTGGATTTAGTAGGTGGGCCTCTAATAGTCAAGTGTTACAACAACAACCATCATAATCGTATGTCATTTTAAATGGCAGGTATGCTATTTAAAATCTCTTGGAATATTTTGTAATACAATTCCTTATTTGAGTACAATTTGGGTCATTCAATTGCAATATAGATAGGCATTCTGATATTGAACAGCAGTGAATCATAGTTCCCAGGTTTATATGATGCTAGCGCTGAGATGGTGTTGTTAAAACGTATCTACATCAAACCCATATTGCCTTAAACTTAACTCGAAGGTTTGTGTAATACTAGGCTCATCATCTACAAGTAATATTCTATACCTTTTTTAGCTAATGGACACACTGATTGATTCAATCTAAAGCATATTTATGTAGTTCTAAGTATAGAAAGTCGTATGGTTGCTTTATTAACTTTAAATGCCGTACGGTTACCATGGGATTACCACATATGACAAAAGGCCATTTTATTATCATAATTATAGGTATGTTGATCTTTACTGTCGTAGGTGCAGCCGATACACGAGGGCTTTTTCAAACTACGGACTTTTTGCAGTCAAATCACGAAGTGTGGGCGCAGACACCAGAGATCTTCCCAAATTCATCAGGGACTGCAATGCTGGGCAACAGATCTCTGGTACCAGGAATGCACGTGATGAGCCTGGTCAATGGTGTCAAGCCTACTTGGCTTATTATTTCTAGTGATAACGAGTTGTCAGTAAATATTCGATATAATGGAATTCAAAATATGACAACACCTAATGTTTCCTTAATAGCCACGGCATTAAAGACTGCGAGTGGGACATTTCAAGTGCCGGGGACAACTTTTGAGCGGATTACGGGGTCAAACATAACTCAAGGGGGATGGACCTCGCCCATCACAGTGCCCTTGAGGCTTGAAGGGAGTTTATCCCTTTACGACGCTGACTTGATCGTAGTTATGATTGTTCCTTACACAGGATCACCATTGATCAACTAGACTTCGTCTGTGCTACCCCAGCAAAATGTGAGCTGAATTCTACCTCATTTGTTTGATTTCTAGCGACGGTACATATGAATTTGCTGTACGGTCAGATCTTATGTCCTGAATATGATTAATGCCCAAGTTGCGCTAGGGGGATCGACTGAAGTGAAGCTGGGATTGGTAACCGCTATTCTTACGAGCTCGGTACCGTTGACGGTCGCAGATTGGGTGACTAGTCCCAGCGCAAGATCCTGATTTGTAACGATCACATGGTCACCAATTTGTGCACCAGGCACCGGACAAAACGCTGTTTTTACTTTCTGTGCTGCGACTGTATCAAAATCTATTGAACATGTACTAAAAATGATTTGAGAAATTTGCCCTTGACTATTGCCAGCAAACCCTGTGCCTGTGGCCAGATCTGCAGACGTGATTGAGTGATCCAATATTTTGTCTGAAGTTATCGAGTTGTCTGCTATAGCTGCTGCTCCCACTGCCCCAACCCTTATTTTATCAGAAGTTACAGAGTCGTCCGCGAGATCAGGTGTTTTGACCTCACGATCTCGTATTTTAGGGCTGGTAACTGCACCATTATCAATATCATTGGTACTTACTTGTGCGTAACCTTGCTGCCAGTCAAGTAATATTCCAGATAGAAGAATCATTAGAACTAATGCCGCCATTGTTCTAACGTATAACTTATTACTGTTATTCATGGCTAGTAACATAATGAAGGTTTGCGAAAATATACCCCACATAGATCATAGCCCGAACGAATCCACCAGTGGGTACAGGATCCCTATCAAAAGAAAAGTAAAATCTTTTTGGATCAATACCAATTACAGAAAAGGTTATGCTAATATCTCGCAATTAGTACTCGCCGTGTCTTCTTTTGGATCAAAGTCTCTAACAAGGTCAACTCCTTCACCACAATCAAAGACATCATGCCCTGGTCCCCCAACGAGAATATCAGAGTCAGAACCGCCGTATAGATGATCGTCACCGTTTCCACCATATAACGCGTTTCCTCCACCTCCAAACACCAGGTTAGTTC
>JBBRRH010000054.1:0-26897 GCA_038201105.1 Nitrososphaera sp.
TACTTATTCCTAATGAGATAGCTATCATTACTATATTATACATAAGAAATTGTTTGTTATCCATCTTCTGGATGATATTATATGATCAAACCACATTATTAACTTATATGTCACAAGGTATTTCCGTTCAGCAAATCTTTTGAGTTGTTTTCTGCCGATTCAAGGCTTCCCTTATAAGGCACCCAGCAAGTCTACAGTTGAGGTGAACTTCATCTCCACTAACGACATAAGGCATGATTTCGTGCACATTGTTGTAATTGCGCACATATATTAAGAGCAGAGAAATTGCCAATTCTTCTCTCCATTAGTGGTAGCATTGTCAATCTACGAGCAGACAATACCGTGGTAATGACGGAGTTAGCATAAGAGATCAATATTCGCCTGTTGCTGTCGTTTCCCAGCCAAGTGAAATAACAAGTGTAGAAATTGTTTTAATATTACCTTCATGCGTCTCTACATTAACAGATAGATAAAAAAATGTCAGTTGAAAAGAGCCCTAAAGCGCTAAGAATTCTTCAGATAATAGCAGGACTTATCGCGATAGGTTTGTCGGTGTTTGTCATAGTGTCATCGCCCACCGCTGCAGCTTCTTTTTTAGAGACCGTCTTAGCAATAACTTTACTTGTAATAGGGTTAGAAAGGTTTGGCATAGGAATAATTGCAAAAACAATGGCAAGTCGAACGAGGTGGGCGAGTGTAGGTTTAGGTGTTTTGGCTGTCATTTTGGCTATTGTTGCAATATTGTACCCCGGTTCAACAATAGCTGTCATCTTGCTTATATTAGCAGTTGCTTTACTGATAATTGGCATTAGCAGAGTTTTAGCTGGGGTTACCTACAAAGGGACGTCTAGGTTCAGCAAATCAGGTATGATAGGAGTTGGTGTATTATCAATAATCGTAGCTGTTATGATTATAGCCTCACCATTATTTGGTTTTTTCCTAGTATCGCTAATCCTTGGAGTAACTTTGCTGCTAAATGGTATTGAGAGTATTATTTCAGGTGTGACTGGCAAAATAGAGCGTCGATTGTCAAAATACTAGAGATCTGTATTATAACTTAACTTCAACCCGAGGCTTAGATCTATCATGATTTTTGGTAGTTCAAATGGCTGTTGGCTCCCTTTGTTAAATAAAACCATTTTAAGTAACAATTACTGCAAGATCGGTAGGCCCTACTATATCACTATCTGATCTAGGGTGGATTTGGTGGATAAGGAACAGAAAAGATGTGTCACGTTTTTTGGGTAATCCTGATGAACTATCAATAATGAGAAATCAATAATGAGATAGGTTCTTTGAAGCTTGCTAATAGTGTTTGTTTTCTTCAATCATATTTGAAACAATATGGATTGTAATTTTAGTTGACTGCATTAATAGCCACTTGGCAAAGGAATCTTCTGCATGGTGACCGTATGCCATAACAAGCATCAAGCCATGTTCCTAGTTATCAAGTGCATCGTTGTCTTTTTAGCATATGAATCTTTGAGTGATAGGTGCTACAGGGTCAGCGTGTAATTGGCTCTAAAAAAAGTGAGGTAGAAAAAAGAAATGTACTGTGCGAATATTTCCTTATCCAACAAGTGGATATTCAAGACATGAGAAGAGGCCCAAGCTATTTCCAAATATGCATTTAATCTGAACAAGATCCGTTTTCGAGTCTGATGCTGCCTTTATCGACTTATCCAGTAATTCTTGAATTTTTTGATTTATCTGTTCGTTACTCACGAAAGGATTTGCTAAACCGGTCATGTTGGAAGCACCTTCTGTAGTTCCTGAGGCCTTAATGTACCCGATTGTAGAGGACTTTCCAAAGTCGTCTTGGACTGACGAAACTATGAGGTCCTTTGAATTCTTAATATCCCATGGTGATCCTGTTATACTATATGTAGTATCAAATCCGCCTACAAATGTCGCCTGGCCCGTTATGGTTGTAGTGCTCGTAGCTACTTTTGATAGTTCTACGTGGCCCGATCCTCTTGAAGTATCAGAACTCCCGACCAAGGATGAATTTTGGGCCATGGATGAATTTTGTGCCGACGCCCCACCAAATGACGACACTGAAATTGAGCCTATAATCAAGCTGGCTATCAAAGCTGCTTGGACGGACTTTTTCATAATTCCTTCCTTACTCATTGCTTTTTGAAGAGCTTTTTTATATATAACTTTATCCTGAAGATAGGAATTAGTTAAATTTGCATCTTCTCTTCGCCAAACGCAATAATTTTCTGAAATCTGTTTGTTTAGCTGTAAAGTAAATACTTCATTCTCGATCGCGGTTTCATCTGTGACAAATCATTAAGCCATAATAGAAAAATGATTAGAATTAGAAAGTATTTAGATCAAACAAATCGCCGCTTCGCTCGGCATTAGATAGTCTATCAAAACGAGACACTGAAGCCTCGGAATAAGGTCTAGGCCTACGATTGAATTTAGTTTGTTTGATTCAAATTCAATTCCCACTTAATCCTTTAGTCATCTAACACATGTGAGTGGCTCTCAGAACATCAATTCTGAACACTACACCTTCACACGACAAAGAATTTTCAAGGACACAATTGGCAGTTATCCATCTTTCAACCCTGTTTCTTTTTGTTGGGTATGTAGTTCCCTATTTGTAGTAACTATTATTAAACCGCAAAGTATTATGAATGCTGTTTGAAGCACTTCGATGACTATGCCTATGTCATTTACGGGCAATGCTCTATAAAGTATTCGATTGTTGGGCACTCTCGTTATTAGCCATAATGCCAATAGGATGAAGGTCCCGCCCATACCCGCATAGTACCAAATATTACTCCATTTTTTCAGAATTGGTACGACCCAAAACAACTGTGCGATTCCTGTAATCAAGAAGAATAGCGATGTATATCCGCTAAATCCTATAAGATTTGGGACAAAGGTGAGATGCAATAATCCAGTAATAAATGTAGTTACCGCTGCAGAATAGTATAACATCTCGGTATTTATCAATGATTCATTTTTGTTGTCACCAGTATTATGTGTATAGTGTGTTGTTTCAATGCGAGTATTCTAAACGTCCAGTCTAATAGTCAATATGCCCTAAAGCCTGGACAGAAGCTAGTTTTCCTACTCCAGGTTATTTACGTAATAACCCTCTCCACTGTAAATTACAACAAGATTCAAAAACCCAAGTATCCCTCCAATTTCAAACTATCTGTTTTATCCTTAGATTCAAGATACCATTGTTATGATATAATTCTCCGACAGCTTGGAACTCACTGCCTTTTTTAAGGAGATTTCTAGGCCCGTCATAATCATAATGACTCAATCTTGCATGCCATTTACCATCAACCAACACAAGAGCTTCGCCTTGTAAGATCTTTTCAATATAAACGAAATAAATCTTGCCAGAAATCTTCTTCAAATTATCCACAAGAACTACGGTACTATCATCAATCCACTCTATTCGCTTTAGCTTCTCAAGTCTATGAATTGCTTCAAGTAATACTGCGTTATCCACAGCGACGACTTCAGAGATTGAGTCGAAATCCAGACCATTTTTACCACTTTTCGATAACAGAGAATGAATCATCCTAGCAGTCTTGTCAACTTGTCTTCTGAATTGGCTAGTAAGTCTTTCTTCTTCTAATATTAATAAAGATTTTCTTTTGTTACGAATTATTTTGTTAACTTGGTTAGAAACATACTGAATAGGGATATTTTTAACATCAGGAAGTAAATTTAGTTCAACTTCCTTCTTTAATTTAGTGTCCATTTTTTCTATGACGTTATCAATCACATTCAATTCCTCGGCTGTCATGGGATTCGGAGCTAGAATATTTCTCTTGAAAGGTTTGAGTGTTGTGCTAAGAGTAGAGAGAATCTGTTTCATTTTTTGAACACGTCGTTTACTTGCGTTAAGATGACGTTCATCTATAGTTTCTTTTGCCGCAAGTATCATCACAGTACCAGCAGACTTCCTTCCTGTCCTGCCTCTTCTCTGTATATATCTTATTTCACTTGGTATTGGTTCGTAAAATATCACAAGATCAACCTCTGGAATGTCGAGCCCTTCTTCGGCTATTGAAGTTGCCACAAGGACATCGAATTCACCATTTCTGAACGAATCTAGGACGGAGGATTGTTCGTCTTGCTTCATGCCCGGATCACCTTGCCTTTTTGCCTGACCAACAAATCTTGATGCTTTTATTCCATTTTCGGAAAGAACCTCAACTATATGCCTTGCGGTATCCCTATATTGGGTAAATATAAGAACACGTAAAGTGTTAACCGTCTCTGCTAAAGTACTTGCTGGGCGCTCATCGCTATTAGGAATAAACTCTGCTTGTTCTTGTTTTTGAGATCGGTATTGCTTTGTGACTCCAGTATCATAGTTAGACTTGGCAATTTGATATCTAGTTCTTAAATGATCTGTAATATACATTAGCTTTGGATGTTGGGTCGTAAGTTTATTTACAAGTGTCTTTATTTCCTTTATTCTTGGATCATTAAGTAATGTCTGATGTGACTTGCCACCCTCTTCCTCTATCCTATCTAGAAATGCCTTGAGCGAATACGATCCTTGACTTTCAATCAGTTCACTACAGTACATGAGAGATAGAGCTGAAGCCTGTTGCATCAGGGCAACATACAGCGGACCTCTTTGTTCCTCCATTGTAAGCTCTAAGTTGTATCGAATTTGATCTCCAACATTTATCAAGTCTCTCTTAAAGATCCATCTGGGGTCTTTTCGTAATAATCTGTGTTGTACAAGCCACTTTATTTTTTCATCCAAAATTCCGTTCAAAATTGATCTTATGTACTGGAAGTCTGAAGGTAGGTCAAACCATTCCCATTTTACTTCGATTGGATTGATATATCCCTTTACATCGGGATCTTCCTCACTTCTATATTCTATCTGTTCAATGAACAAATTATCGCAAACATCCTGAATCCTTTGTTTGTCCGAGCCTGGACTGGCAGTAAGCGCCAGGATTATGGGGTAAACTGATTGTTTAACATATTCTTCAGCTACATAACTATATGCATAATCCTTTACAGCTCTATGCGACTCATCAAAGACTAGTAACGTAAAATCAGTTAAGGATAGTCGATTTTCTTGTATGTCGTTTTTGACAACTTCTGGGGTCGCAAAAACGAGCCTTATCTCCTGTTTTTTCCAAATTGCTCTTCTTCCAGCTGGAGTTATTTTCCCTGTTACCTCTGCTATTTGATCCTCAAATATTTTTAGCACAGAAAAAAATGAATTCATATGTTGTGTTACGAGAGGTCTCGTAGGCGCCATAACTAGGACGCGTTTATCCCTATAATTGTAAAGAGTGTCGGCACATACAAATAGGGATATAACAGTCTTGCCCAAAGCTGTAGGAAGAATTACAAGTGTATTTTTGCCGAATGCACACTGAGATATGCTATTTTGATATGACCTAAATTCAACCAAATCCTTTCGCAAAAGGAGATGGTTTACAAATCGAGGTTCTTTTGTTGAATCAGTCATCCAGTTGTTTACCTGCAAATTGCAAGAGATTTCGAGTGCAAAACATTCTACCGTCTATTGCAAACGTCTCCAATTCAATTGTGAATGAATACAACAAAATTGCGTGGGCAGACAAGAATAAGAAAATTCCCTTGCCTAAATTTTAGTCATTTCCATTGCCACATTTTTACTTTATAGTTACCCAAGCTATTCACTTCCCATTGAGTAACACCCACTAGTTCGTTAAGAAAGGCCAGTTTACCGTTAGAGTCTGCTGAAAAAACCCGAGCGCCGGGATAAACTATGGTTTCTGGTGACATATGAAATCCCCTTCCAAGCTCAGTTGCTGTTGCAACTCCATTTCCATCGTCTGTCAATATAACTCCCTTGCCAATACCGTGGGTAATATTGTTTATTAGATGTGTATTTACAAATGTCCATGTTTCGGTCACATTTCCAATACCTTGCATGTATCCACTACCAGAGTATGAGAGTTCTACCTTTGCTGATGGATTATAAATATCTCCAGTATCTACGACTTTTTGATTTACGATCTTGCCCGAGGATTCATAAATCAATTCGCCTAGCATGGAATTTTTACTATTATTAACGGCAATGGTATTATTTTGGACATCTTGGGCTAGTGCCATTTCATAAGTTGGTGATTGTCTATGATTTACAATTAGTAACACCGCAGGGATAATCACCAAACATAATACAGCGTCGCCTAATCCCTTTCTCATATTCATTTTTTTCCTGCAGTACTTTTTATTTATTCGCTTTTTAAAGTAGAAAAATAGAAAAAATATTCTATTCTATGTCACTCCAAAGATGATCTAACGTTCAGATTTACCTTGATGATATCAGGATAGCACATGATTCTTTAACTATTCTTTTGGGCTTTGCTATTATGCAAGGTCTCTTTTGACAACGCTATATCAGCGCCAGGCTTATCTGACCCAACCCTGGCTGAGCGTCTACATAACATTTTAAAAGAATCTAAAACGTCCATTTCTATTACCCCTGGCAGATGCTGAATGTTGGGTACATAGTTATTTACGGTATATAGATTCTGTATCCTGACTTCTATTTTGATGTCACTACTTTTCAGATCTTCGGTGTTTGATCGATTTATAACCTCTACAAAATCCGTGAAATTTTTCTGTTGATCTTCTACCGGATATTTTCCAGAATGAAAAGAGTCTTCAATCATTTTACACAATTCTGAAATTTTCACAATTTATGTTGTTGTTCTTAAGCAATTAAATTTATTGGAGTCAAGTGTTAGGAACACTAGTGATAAGGTAAGTCTTTTGGTTCTATTTAGCTGAGAAATGAAGATTATAGGTATATATCGATGCACTCGATTATGGGAAAGATATTACCATCAGCACGTAGAATTAAAAATGTTTTTTTAAAGGCAGAACTGGTGAGTCATGTTTGGGATACGACCGGAGAAGACTATGGCCCACCCAGTTGTAAATGACGACGACTGAGTAAAATTAAGTGTGCAATATTTCTAATAAGAGTTATAGTCATTGTTTAAAAAATTAGATCACTTCAAAACTAATTGATGTAGAGCCGTTCTTAAATCCTGCAGCTTCGCCCGAGAATTTAGCTGTATAGATCCCTTTTCGAATATTCTGTGATATCTCCCATGAGTAGGATAGACATCCTTCTTTATCAGTCACGTCATCTTCAAACCTTGCTAAACCTCCTGTCGGATAAAAAACCTCACCTGCTATCTTGACATTTTGCAGAACTTCATTTGATTTTTTGTCACGGACATTTAATAAAAAATTCTGAACATTTCCCATACTTACTTGTAGAGTCCTTAGTTGGACCGAAATACACATTGCGGGTTTGTCCGACTTTATTAGAGGCCGAAACTTAATCATTCGATCGTAAATTAAGCGATGAGCATACCTGAAATTTTTCCCAAAATCCAGAATGAGGGATTTGCTCTCCCCACTTTCTAAATATTTTATAATAGTAGCTCCACATTTCAATTTCTTAATGAGGCTCCATGCTACGAGGGGTAAAGCAACAACGCCCCAACTCACCTTCTCCGAGTCGCCTTCATTGTGTGGATCAATCATCTGTACCTCGGTCATCGAAGAGTAATGGATTGTAATTCTAAAACGATCTAGGAATATCCTGTCTGGATATATAAATATCAAAAGACTCTGTGGCTGTCCTAATTCCAAACTCCCACCCAGACACTTGGCGTAATACGTACCTTCAGCCTCTTCGATCTGCTCATCATCATGGTTGAATCCAAATGACATCTTCAAAATTGTACTCCGATGAGTGGCCATCATAATTAAGAGTTAGTAACCTCTTTACCAACTCATCGCCCAAATGACATAAGTGTACTAAGATAGTAGCAACTGTTTCAGTCTTTTACTAATGGAGATTATAGATGTGTCCTTAACACCCTTGATTTTTTTTTGTTCATTTGTATCGATTGTGTCGCGGCTAGAAAAAAAACTTAACGAGTTTAAGAATTTCCAATGACCCGATCATACCATTAATAAGCAAGTTAAATATAGTGAATTAAATGTCAAGGCACAATCATAAATGTCATTATGGTCATTCAAGCCTGCTGGTGTCAGCGATAGTAGTTTCTTCTTCTTTGTCACTCATATTCTTTTTGTCAAATGATATCTATGCCCAGAATGAATCTAATATAATATCTCCCCAAGAACCCAATCAGGTTGGAGAACAAGGACAAACATTCCAAAATGAAACAAGCAATGATGACAATCTGACTCTCATTATGACAACCGATAAGACTATCTATTCCCCAGGAGAAACTGTTAACTTCACTATGACTAATACAGGAGAAGAACCGTTAACTTTTCCTAATTCTGCGTTGGGTCTAATGATAAGGAATTTAGCAACAAATGAATCCTACCCAATTTATTCGGCACAGGTAATAACTACCCTGAATCCTAATGAATCCAGTTCTGTTATTTGGGACCCAGTTGCTTCTAATGGAAATCCGGTGCCTCCAGGAGACTACATTGCTTCACTCAGGTCTGGATCCTCACCAACAAATGTCATATTTTCTATAGTTAAGCAAATTCCTTGAAAAGATCCTCTTGGGTATAGGTCCCACCACATTCACACTATTTTTGATAACTTATAGAAAAAAAATAGATTGTTTAGGACAGCCTGAACAGAATGGCCTAAAGCATTATACGTTCATTGGGAAAGACACAGACATCCGGTATCGTACTTTGTTGGAATATATATTATATGAGTAGCATTATTTAGTGCGTCACCACGAGTCGCGATAAAGCACGGTATCAGCAGTTATACACGATTAGTTACGCTGTACTGATTTTCGATGAGGTCTTGCCAAAAAATAATTTAACGCGAGGTCTATAAAGGTAATAAATTATCGCAACGCTGATTGCTATTCCTATTACAGATCCTACGATTCCATAGGTAAAGGAGTTGATGTCGCCATTCATGTTATTAATCGTAGACATATTAGACACCCCTCCCGTTATCGCAGAGATTATGTTAATTGCTATTCCAATTAAAGTTAATATGATTGTAATTGTCCATGCCCATCCTTTCCCTTTCAAGAGTCCATAAGACATGATGATGTAACCTACACCAACTACCAACAATACAGCCCCCAAGGCTGCTGATAGTACTCCAAAAAGTGATCCTATAAACGGAGAACTAGTTGAAACATCGGTAAATGAAGTCGAAAGGAGTGCCCCAACAATAACTAATGATATTCCGCCAAACAGAGACATAACGCCCCCTATCACAACAAGAATTGCTATGACTGTAACCCCGAGTGGCCTCTCCATCTTCTGATCCAAACTTGTATCCCTTAAGATGATACCAGAACTTATGTATTCTAGAACATTTTTTGAGAAATATTTATGCTTGTAGTTCATGAATCTTTATAGTGATAAAAAGTATGGATCAAGGGTCTAGAAATAGGCTATCCATTGCGGTAACGTTTTAATATTTCCAACAGAATTTAGAGCGATGGACATATCAAAAGTTATTTTAACATTTGGCTTGTTAATAATCGCTCTTGGGATATCATCTTTTTGCATCATACAATCAGTTCATGGAGACTATGGTGTCGCGGCCAATAAACTTAAGCAGAAGGCACAACAAATACAAAACAGGCCAAACATACCTGATTCAATTAAGGATGATATATCCTCAGCACTAAATGCTCATGCTGACCGAATTCTTAGCAAGTGTTCAAACTCTCCGCCTTCCTATCCTTGCAATTAATGAATTTCGTGAGGAGTCAATCAGTCAATCAAAGAATCAACACTCATAAGACCTGGCTTACTAATATCACACCTATTCCCCTTTACCTCCCGAAGAAATAGTTTTAGTTGGATTGGTCTCAATTTGTTTTAAATGTCACACAATCTAGCAAATGAGTCTAGACTTCGCATCAAGTCCTTGATCTGTACAAGAATAATATAACTTCACAGTATTGCGACGAGCTTGAACGCCGCATGATAGCCATAATTAAGGCCGACGAATAAGAAGGTGGCTTATATTCCCTTTTCCTACATGAAAAATTAATATAGATTATTTCACTTGATTTTTGTTAGCCATGAAAATTAGAAATGTCGATGTCATAATGGTTATTGTAGGAGTATCATTGTTAGCTCTATTTACGTTATCGACAACAATTACAAATGATAACTTTGTGCTGTCGCAATCCCCGACTATGTCAAATAATAATCTGACTACAGTTACTTCGGAGACGAAGAATGCTTCTGAAGGACTCAACTATGATACTAAAAATATGACTCATCGTTCGGCAAAAGAAGAATGGCAGCCAAGCCTAGGTCAAACTAATTCCTTTGTAGAATGGTGGTATTTTACTGCATTATTACATGACTCGGCAGGAAACAAGTATATGCTTTTTGATACTATTTTCAAATACGATAGCAAGGATAATCCATTTGAAACTGCTCAACAGGATGTTGCTGCAAAGATGGGACCTGAGCAGGCATATGTTATGTCTCAAGTAGAACTTAGCAACTACAATGAAGGGTTTCACTTTGATGAAGTTGATTGGACACTTACGGATAGGATCTCAATGTGGGACATTAACAACAATAATTTGGTATACAACACGCCTAAACACACTGGTTTATGGGGTTATGATGGTAAAAACCTATTACTGACGTTGAAATCTCAAAAGCTTTCATTCGACTTGCATATGCAAAGGGGTAATCAGGTGATGTGGGCAAAGGACCGAACATATAATAAAGAAGGGTTCGTACAACAAGGACTTTCTGGAAATGTAAGTTTTTACTATTCGTTGCCTCGTCTAGTTGTCTGGGGGAACCTCACTTATACAGACGAATCGGAAAGTAACAAAACTATTGAAGTCGAAGGTCAGGGATGGGTAGACCGACAGTGGGGCGATTTCTTGACGTACGCTTGGGAATGGGCTTCTTGGAGATTTAACAATGGTGCTCGCGTTAACATGTATAACTTTGATGGACACCAAGTAGGAACCTATCAGAATGCTGAAGGTTCAACCCAGTGGTTCGATAACTTTATCGTGAAACAGAACGGATATGCGAAAACACCGAATGGCCTGTGGTTTTCATGGGGTTGGAGTTACGGTTTTCCCATAGAAATAGAAGGTAGCAAGAACTTTACCGTCGTTCCCTTCAGTAAGAACGATACAGTGCGTGTCCCCCAGACAAACTTTGACTTTTATGAAGGCGCCGGTAAACTCATTGATGACTCAACAGAGAGAATCATGGGTAGCTCTATAGATGAATCCATGGATATCCGTTTACTGCGCAACGGTCCATACGACCAAAATCAGCATTGACAAGGAGATAATATTGAATTCTATAATTATGTCTCATTGTAATTCTATCCCCTTACCATGAACATAATTTTCACCTTTATCTTCCAATAACTTTTCTGTTTTTATTCTGAATAATCTCTTTGCCTAATTCGTTATACCTTTTCGTCAATAACTAATTGATGGCTATTAACCGTCATTGAGTAATATTCATAATTACTATTTTCATAAGCAGTAATCATGTAAACGTAGATATTGAGCTAGTTAAATGATACCATTCTTGGTCACTGAGGAGTTGTTTCAGGTATTATGGCGTCTCTCAAGTATTATGTCGTATTTTATCCTTCAAAGCATTTGTTGTATCAAGACTCCAACAATGGATTCTTTGTGAATAACAAATATCTTTTGAATGATCGGTCAATTCCGAATTACAGAAATGACATTTAAAATCCATTTATTCTTATACACAACGTACGTATTTTAAGTTATTTAATTAAAAACTGCCAATAATTATTTGTAAGATAGATGTCACTATTGTATTTTGAAAAAGTTAAGGGTGCCGAGAATTCCAAGTAAAGTCCCTTCAGTGCTACTGCGCAGGTTGCTGCTGACCACTATCTAACAATACATCGAATATTCCAAGATGACTTCCTTGTTTGTCTTTATTCAGGTCCAGCATCAGACGAGTTCCGCTGTTGGCTTGCACCAGACCGTCTAATGATGGTCCTGTGTAGATACCGTCCTGACTGTTTCTCGTATCTGGAAACCCATGGTGACTATAAGGGTCTTGTGTGTGCACCTCATCTGTAATAGAGTCGTTGAAGTATAACTGTGAAGTCCAGTCGAAAGACTTTTCAGGTCCTTCCAATGTACGTACTTTGATGTGTATATGTACTGTTCTTCCCTGGTACCAGCCGGGATATATTGTAGTAAATTGTACGGTTCCATTATCATCTGTCACTTGGAATCCACGAAGATACTTCTTACCTTCTGTCCCGGCTTGTTGAATGTCTGAGTAAAGACCCTGAGAATTGGCATGCCAGATGTCCACATGTGCGCCTTTAAGAGGAGTGCAAGAGCCGTTTCTACCAAAATCGTGGATATGAATAATCAGCCGTAGTGGAATGCCGTCTTGTACCGACCCGTCTGAAGGATCTGATCTGATGTCAGATCTGTTGAGCATTTCATCTACAAAGTACGGACCTTCAGTTTGCTGAGGTGTGCGATCAGCTTTGGTTTCGAGGCATGGCTGGCTTGTTGCAACTGCATCCACTTGCTGTTGAGTTGTAGGAAGTTGAATGGAAGAAGGAGAAGGCCCTGTGCTATCCTGTGATGTGTTCGCTGAAGGTTGCATTGAGGACAAGTTTGTCTGTGCAAAGATTTCGTGAGAATTTGTAACAGTAGTAGCTAACAGAGATAAGGCCACAACGAAAGTTATCAGGGTTATTATTGATCTAGATAATAGTTTGTTCATTAGAATTCAATACCAAATATTCATCTTATACATTGACTGCGTGCCCATACTAACCATACTAACCATTGTTGATATTAAAGGATTTATATCGATACTATTTTAATATAAATCACCATTTTGTTTTAAGGCACCTCTACGTTGCCACTGGATTTGATAAATCATCTAGATAATTTTTTTAGCAACATACTCTGAGTAGTAGAAACACTGAAAGGATATAATAATTTCTTCTCGTCGACTGAATTTATTACATCCCTTTTACGATTGACGTTCCTATCCTTAAGGACGATGATAAGGTTTACGATTATGTAAATTACTTGAAATAATTCTGTCGCGAATCCAATATTGCTTATAGAACCGCCCCTTTCGGTTATGGGATTGTCCGGAATTCTTGTAGTAACCCAGATAATTATTAACACGAGGGTACCTGCCATATCAATGTAATATCACACTTTACCCCATCTTCGGACTGTTGGTATAACCCAAAATATTTGAGCTATGCCACCGATCAAGAAGAGCATACCAGTCCCCATATTTCTATCAATAACATTTGGAACCAAGGTTAAATGGGGCACACCAGCTATAAAGGTAGCACCGGCCGCTACATAATATAGCCAAATCCTAGAAGCCATCTTATATCAAATTTATTATGTTCAAATCAATATATATCGATATCAGGTTTTTTGCTACAATATCGTCAGATAGAAGTGCAATTTACGCTAGTCCAAACATAGGTTGATTTCCTAAAGAATACGGTATGAGGTCCCCCTCAGCCTCCTAGATGTATCAGAACGGTCCGATTCTCGTATTTTCAAATAAAAAATCCTTGCGGAAACATAGGGAGACAGATAAACTTAGAAAGGATAATCTTAGCCGAATATAGTTGACAAAAGGGGATTAAATCAGTACAAATATTCATTCTCAGAATAAAGAGCTTTATTAGTAGCTTTATCATATTATATGTATATTGAAGTACAGAAGCAGAACTGACATTGTAGCGGCTATCTTGAAATCTGCCACTCAGGAGGGTGGAGCAGGAATGACAAGGATAATGTACAATTCTTTCATTTCCTTCAATCAAATAAAAGAGTATCTTACTCTCCTTGTTCAAAATGGGCTTTTAGAATACCATGAAGGAAATCGGAAGTACAAGACTTCAAAGAAGGGAAATCGCTTTTTGATATTATACGAGAATGTAGATGAATTGCTAAAAATTACTTCCACAACAAAATAACTTTCTAAATCTGAGATAATTAATAAACCGTTTATAGTTAATGTCGGCTCAATAATCGACATCTAACGTAGGTCTTCTATTAATTTGGTAAACCAATGCTGGTGGATCTACCTAAAAGGCCGGTATGGAAAAAAATGGTCTTAAATGTCTATTTGGGATTTCGTTTCGGGTTTTTTCCTTTAGTGTCTTTATTCTCTTCTGAAAACGTGCTGTCAGACTCATCCTTCTTTGGTTCCACTGTTTTTTTCTGTTTTCTTCGTTCTTCATCTTCACCTGAATAGTAACTGCTCATTACCATAATAATAGCCAACATTCCTTAATAGCGCAACACTGCCATCGGGTCAAAGATCAAGTTCGTTGTAAGAATGGACGACAATAAGTAGTGGGCTTAATTAATAACATCGAATGACAAGGGTAATTTATGAACAATGTACGATAATGGCTCAACTGGTCTGATTGTTATCAAAATATCATTATAGCGACCTTCCCTCAAAGATGCATAGTCAGGGAAACATAATTAATGATGATCCATTCCTAAAAATCAGTTGTATAGAAATATGACAATCCCTTCATCATCAGATAACATGCCATCCTCATCCATTTCGCCGTCGTCAGCTTCTGCGTGGGAAGAGATTGATGAGTGGGGCCCTGAAAAAGTTCTTCAAGTTTATGATCCGGACACAGGAATGAAGGGAGTTTTAGTGATCGATAACACTTCGACAGGTCCTGGCAAAGGAGGAATAAGATTTGCCGAAAGCGTCACACCTCTGGAAGTTTTCAGACTTGCCCGAACGATGACTTGGAAGTGCAAAACTCTCGGATCTTGGCGGGTACCAACAAAACAATCCCTCTTTTCATAGTCCTTATGATATCAGAGATAAGGATGAGATATTTGAGGTAGATTCCGATGTCTTTATTCCTGCAGCAATGGGAGGAGTCATAAACGAAAAGACAGCTCCAAAACTACTAGAACATCATGTAAATATTATTGTCGAAGCTGCAAATATTCCAACGCTCCCTATAGCTGATGAATACTTGAATAAGAATGGTATTTGGATTGTTCCTGACTTCCTTGCAAATGCAGGCGGAGTTATAGGATCTTTTGTTGAATATCAAGGAAGGACTGAAAAAGAAGCATTTGAGCTTATCAAGTACAAGATAAGCAAGAATATAAAGCAAGTTCTCGCTGAAGCCATTATGCAAAGAACGAAGCAAGGCGACGGTTATGCAATGGGTAATCCAAGAAAAATAGCTACTGAAATAGGAAAACAAGTAGTATATCGCGCCATGTTACTAAGCAAAGGAGCGATAAGTGTTGCAAAAGAAGCATATGCAAGGAAAGACAGAATATCGGTCTAGAACAATTGGATTATGGTGGAGCTGTACCCCTATAAGCGACACTACTTCTTTCATTGGACTAACATTCAAGAAAAAATCTGTGTTTAAGATGATCTGTTTTTAACCTAGGAAGTTATGCAAATCCTTTTGAGATTATGTTTAATATCAGAATTAGGAATTGTCCTTGATGAGTTCGAACAAATATTCTTTCTTAAGAAAAGTTGAAGCTAGACAACATAGGGTAAGAGAAGGAAAGGCTATAGAGAACGATTAGGTTACAGAATCAAATTGAGAAAATAGACAAATAACTCAATTTAGTTCATCCTAGTTCTCAAAAATTCGAATCGTCCTTATAAGTTTCTTTTAGAATATTGAATTATAGGCTGGATTGAATATCATACTCTTACCAGTGTCTAACAATGATCACGAGTTTTGCGTTATTCTGAAAATTGATCTTTCTTTCGTAACTTTAATAAGAAATCTTTGTCAATAAGAAACCCTAGAAAGGGGAATGACACGGGAAACTTTTTGATCCCGGTAGCCAGGCAAGGTGTCTTCGTCTTTCTATACCACATCATAGAAACAACCCTGTATCAGACAATTCCTAATTTAGGTAAGGAGTGACAGCAGGCGAGTAATGATGCCTCCTGTCCAGCAGTTACCTATGAAATGGTTTTGTAATCCCGCCGCTGTGGTTACGGCATACACCTGCTGGTGTTTGGTTGTCTAAGTACGCTCACCTATCCCTCGTACAAGACTGCCAGCACCGGTTTTCATATATAAACAGGTTTCGACAGCTACCATCAGTGATATCAAAAACTTGAGGTCAATGCTTCCAAATACATATTACTTTCTCGCCATTCCAATAGTCGCACACTAGACCTCAAATTGTGCCATGTTCCTAACAGTTTAATCAAGGCTGCATTTAACTAACGATTGAAAAGAATTAGGGATGATCGGGTGCGAAATTCTATCTAGTTATAATTACCCTAATCGAGTCATATGTGAAATATTAATTAATGCGGAAATACCCAATTTAGCACACTATGGCGTTATATGGAGTTTTTGGGAGCCACACCCCTGAGGCATGTCCTCTCAACAATCCTGTAAACAGGAAACTAGTAATAGAGATGTCTGAAAAGCTTCCTGAACTTGCTCAAGAAAATCATGTTGAATTGAAAGAGCAGTTTCACTCCGCTCTAGAGCATAATTTTGTCTGGATCGTAGATGCAGAAAATGGTCATACAGTACAGAAATTCCTGATCGAGTTAGAATGGACAAAGTTTAACACAATGAGGATATTCCCCATTGGAACATTCAAGATGTTGGTTGAGGAATTAAGGAAAATGGAACAAGTGTAGGCTCAAATAAATCAGCCCCTAGGACTGCAGAAAATTCATAGCTATTCTATCACAACACCCTTATCGTGGTTGATAGTCAAACATCGGATCGCAAGATTCTCATTAACAGGTGACCAGTTGGTACTGATCATGATTGAAGATAGACCGTCCAGTAATTCCAAACAAAGTAGAGCCTGTATCTTTTCTGCCATGAACCGATGCAGATCACTCCGTGTCCATCGTGGACGTAATTAACAAGGAATATGTTTACACTTCTACACTGATTATGGTTTGGAGGCAATTACTACTCTGTCTTTTAGCTGTGATTCTTTTACTTCTTGTTGCCAAGTATGAACAAGTGTAACTTCAACGTTTTTTGTCCTAGAATCTTCATCGGACGAAGATCTATTATCCAATATAAACGCGTATGAGTCACTAGTGGATGGTTTAAAAACATCATTTATGCCCGTACCATGTTCCTTATAATAGATAGTCACATCTTGCATATTGGCATTGGTTTTCCAAGCAGGCATGTGTTTTCTACTAATTATCAAAACTTCAATTTTTTCTTCTGAATTCTTTACCTTCACGTCAAAAGATAGTCTGTAATCAAACATAAGTATCAAATTTGCACCAAAATACAATATCTCATAACCATTAGGATCACTACACGGTATATTGAATTCATTGATATTTCTCATCACATGCGGAAGAACTTTCATTGCAGTTGTATAGATATAGACATATAGATAATGAATTTTTGTGTGGGGATAACCCTTAGCCCAAAAGCTTACCTGCTCGGACTAGATTTTTTCCCTTTTATCGAGGCAGAATGGTATCTATCACGGGTAATATTATGGGATATTAAACCTCAAGAAAAATGAGTGAAATCAGGAATCTCATCTGGATGATTTTTTGCCTTTCTTATTTAACTTGATTAGTATCAATCCAGCGATGCCCCATAAAAAAAATGCAGGAAGGTATTGATGATAAATCCAAATCACACCTCCTAGAATGGCACAAATAATACCCAATATTCCCAAAATTTGCTTCTGTCTTACCATTGTTGTCATTCTAAAATTCATTCTGGATAGATAAATAGTTATTTCAAATCTCAAGTTAAACTATTCTTGGAATTAAATTAATCAAAAATTGGAACAAGAAAAATATAAAAAACAAATATCACTAGTCAAAACCCAAATTCCAAAAATAGAGTTTGAAGAACATTAATTAAACTTTGAAATATTCCTTCACAGAATGAATAAAATAAAATCATTATTTTTGGCTGCAGAAGACGCCATGCAGAACTCTTATTCTCCTTATTCGAAGTTTAGTGTTGGTGCTTCTTTACTTACTAAAGATGGTAGAATTTTTCAAGGAACGAATGTCGAAAATATTTCATATGGATTAAGTATTTGTGCTGAAAGAGTGGCTATATTTGTTGCGATATCTAACGGTTATAGAGATTTCACAGATATGGCCATAGTTACTACTTCCGGTAAATACACGTTCCCCTGCGGTGCATGCAGGCAAGTATTGATGGAATTTAGTCCCAATTTGAAAATACATTTGAAAGGAAATCAAATAAGAACGGTAAAGCTATCAAAAATCCATCCCAATAGTTTTAACTCAAAACAGATGACTAACTAACTGCTTCTTAGTAAATTCTCCCCCAGATAGATTAAAACTCTGTTCGCTAGTCATTAGATTAGACTTGGGACCCTTAACGATTTTCTTGTCTTGCCTTTATTTCTGATCCCAAAAGCAGCGAGACTATTGCGCACACATCTTAAAAGAAGAGCCATTTTTCCTCTTAAAGCTCCAGGTGGACCAAGTAGTTTGATAGAGAACCATATCCGGGATCTGTCCGTAACTTTTTAGAATTATTATGCATAGGAATTGCTTCGCAGAATTAACTTTAATTCATTTCAGTGTCTTATAGGAGAAAAATAGGCTAAAAATCTCAAATATATACAACCTGTATATGTTTTCGTGATAATGAAAAGTACATTAACAATAGTTTTTGCAACTTTGCTCGCATCAGTTGTAATACTAGCAGCGACAAGTGCATTTGGAGAAAAATGTATTAAATGTTATCCTAAAGGGGGTAACGGTGGTAATGGGGGTGATGGTGGCTGGGCTAAAGCTGGCGATGTCGGTCCCGGCGGATCATGTCTTGCGGAAATCATTGGTAATGAATGTGGAGGCAGCACAGGTAGTAATGAACCTCGCGGTGGTGAGGCTGGTGACAGGGGTAATGGAGGTGACGCGGTTATTTTCGGTAGTAAAAATTCCATAAATAGGAACACGACCGATATAGTCAACACGACTGAAACCGGTTGACAAGCCACATTTGCTTTTACTGACTAATAACAGATATTATCCTTCCGACATAAAAGCAAAGGCCGTGTTCAAATCCCCGACAGTGACGAATGCTAGATATCAAACGTGATTAATTTCCACAGATTTTTCTTGTTACTTCCAGAATTTTCATTCCTTATTTTGATTTCAAAAAAATATCCATTAGCTGAGAATGTTGCTAAAATAAGGAAAATGAATTTTATTAGTTAGCAGATGCCTCTAGTATAGTTTCTGACGTGAGTCTACATAAGCTATAGCAATTATCGCAAACCATCTTGTCAAACCAATACTGAAGTGAATGTGTCTTGTGTCCGCATCTATCACAACGCATAGTACTTCTCAAGGCATTACATTGTAACTATCAATAGATATAAAACAATTCTTTCTAATATTACACAAATGCATAGTAAAATTACATTGCTCCGAGATACAGATCATAATCCTTACTACTGTGATAGATTGAAGTTCACTGATTATAGACCTATGCCAATAATGTTAAACAAGGGAAAGGCTCCCAATCTACTCATTTTGGCGATTATTAATTTATCTGGCTTTGTAGTAATTAATCCAAACACACAGCTTGGTAAGTTTTAATGCCAAATTGGTTAGAATTGGGTAATATCGTAGGAAGCCCATACGACCAGTCCCAACAATAAAAGAATTGAAAAGAAACGTAACACAATTGACACATCGGCGTCACTAATTTCATCAGCCTGTAGTCACTCCCAGTAATTCCTTAAAATCAAACGATAATAAGACATTGATATCTTTGTACTCTGAACTAGATTAACAAAGTTAAGCAATAATTAAAACTTCACTCCAAGGGAACTCACATACTCGTCCACGGCATAACCCAGAGTGGAGATGAAACTAATTCGTCCATCTTCCTCCATTCTGGTACCAGTTAATTGAGTCCAGTAAGGTATTTTGAAATTAATCTAAGAACACTTTCCTCGTCATTTCTAATCAAATAGTAGCAATTCTCACAAGCCTGTCTCCGAAGAAACAGTCTAAGGTATTGTGTTTTTTCGTTACAAACTTCACAACGTATCTCTGACTTTATCAATATTTATTGTGCGTCAATATTACGATCAGAGATTTACTTAAGTCTTTACTATGAAGAATTTTAATTATTTTTCACTGATATTCAAATACTCCAGATAGATTGGGCCTATTGCGTAGTATTAGATGGCTTTATAGATCGAGAGGTATAATCAGATACAAATATTAGATCTGCCACAAAGACATAAAAGTTACGCCCTGTTACAATTTGCAGGGATAATTTCCATGTCTAATAGGAAGGACAATACGAATGCCGAGAGTCACACGTCAATTAAAGATAGTTTAAAAAAGCTTGCTTTGGATTTTCAATGTTCTGTCTGCGGTGCTATATTTACTACTGATGAGGATAGAAAGCAACATTTAGAAAAAGAAGCTCATGGCATTCTTCATGAAGGGACAACCAAGAAAGACAAGGAGATTGCCAAAATGCAAGAGGAAGAAAACGAAACTCATTCTCATCGCATATGACTGGGGATTATATATCCGTGACTATTGGCAGTAGCAATTAATATTATTTGGCATAATCTTTTGTCTGAGTGATGGTCTACTCGTTTAGAGCTTGACGATCAAAGTGGGATCTGACAATTACTAGACTTACATCCATTGAGAGCCACTGAAAACCCTCACATTACAGTCCCAAGTAAGATACTGCGATATTTTTTTACTCCAGTATACTTGCAAAATAGACATCTTCGGTTTGATTACCATATTCAGTCCATGATAAACCAGTGCTATTTTCGTTCGATATGTGGATCAATGCAGGATTGATGGAATTGTTAGAAATCAATTTGATAGGCTTATCAAATGTATCGCCGTCATCAGCACTTCTGGTCATGAATATATTGGTTTTATTGCCTGTGCCTTCGGTCCAGGCAACGTATATTCTATTGGTATTGTTTACTGCTCCTATATCAGAAGGAGCTGAGTTTGTCATTGAATTACTAAGGTTTATTGTCTTTCCTAGATTGTTTCCATGATCATTGATCTTTGTAAAAAATATATCAAATTGAGCAAATGTCATGTTCGTGTCAGACCAGACAACATATAGATTGCCTCCTAGTGCAACCATCTGTGCAAGCCTAGAGATTCCTGGGGTATCACTGAGATTTATTGAATCACCAAATGTATTCCCATAGTCATTGCTCTTTCTGAAGAAAATATCAGTTGCACCGGTTTTTGTCATGTCGTCTTGCCATAAGACATAGACATCTTTTCCATCTTCGGATGAAGTAATTACAGGAATTATAGAATTATGCTCATCTATTTGTTTTTGGGTGTTCTTCCCAAATGCCGGCAATAAAGATGAGGCGATTGGAGGATGGGAATGCCCTAAAGATGGGAGATACGGATTGGTTGAAGAAACAATGCTAATCAGTGTAGGTGATCCAAACCTGATTCCACTATCGCTACTCTTGATAAAATAGATCCCACACAAGGGATCATCGTGTACTGCGTGACAATCAGTGTATATAACATATACATTGTGCCCGTCTCTCGGTACTACGATATGAGGATCTATCGAGTCACCCGCAGATTTACTCAAGTCAATTATAGGCCCAAAGTTTCTACCATAATCATTACTCTTTCTTAAGAATACCTCAAAGTTCTTTGGGTCTTCTGGTTTACTGCCAACCCAAACAATGTATACAGAGTTCTTATAAGAGGCGATATTTTGAAGACTCGAGCTAATAGTTCCGTTACTGATATCTACTATCTTATCAAAGTTCCTTCCGTTATTGTGACTACCCCTAAAAAAAAATGTGCGAATTCTCAGAAGAATCGTCTTCCCATGTTACGTAGACATTATTGCCAGTTGCTGAGATATCTGGAAGATTCGAGTCCGCTGTGACATTGCTCAAAATTGAGGTTTCACTAAATCTATTTCCATTATCGTTACTAGTTATAAAGTGTATCTGCCCAGTATCATTGGACTGGTCGCCTGTATCAGTCCAAACAAAATAAGTATATCCATTCGATTGTATTATTCTTTGATTCAACGAGTGTCCAAGACTATTACTCAAATTGGATACCATGTAATTGGCGTTGACAAAACCAGATGGTGCAAGCATAACAAGACAGACCGCAAAAGCAACCAAGGAGAAAGTGGCTAATTTTCTGGGACATAGCCAAAGACTGAATTGCTGATGCATGAATAAGAAGACATCCTATTAGTCAAAATTAAGTTTTTGACATCTTATTGGTATATACTAGCTTACCGAACATCGCTAGAATAAATGAATTGGAATTATCTCCTATTGAATTAATTTGTATAATGATTGTGCAATTTATCACATTATTTAGGAAAGGCATTATTTAAAAGCATAATTTACTATAACAAATTCACTAACTACAAGCAGATATAGGTAAAAAAAAGGCGATTGAGTTTGTGGTCCTTGTGTTTCTGTACGTGTAGCTCCCTATCTGCTAATTTGGCCTTGAGCTCCAAGTACTTGATTCGTTTGGTTCATTGGTTGAGATTGTGGTGATGGAAGCTGGAAGAAAGGAACCGCGCCACTTCCAGACGCATACGGTAACTGACCATTCCATTTGTTAATGGCCTGCCATTGTAGATATTCGGGACTTGATCTTAATTGCCCCGTGATTAATTCTATGGCTTGAGCTTCTCCACTGGCCTTTGCTATGTTTGCTCTGGCTGCCGCTTCAGCCTGGACTACATTCTGGTTAGCAATAACTCGTACTGCCCTTAGGTTGTTCTGTTCAGTAAGAAATTTTTGAAATGCTACTACTTTCTGTTCTATCTGTGCCGCAAAGGATTCTGAAAACTTGAAATCGGTGATGAATACATTCTCAACTATTATATTGTTTGAAGTGAGGGTGTTTCTAATCGCCTGAGCAATGACACCCTTTGCAGTTTCTCTCTTTGTAACGAGTTCCTCTGCGTTAAATTTAGCTACACTGGCTTTGACAGCTTCTTGTATAGTAGGTGAAATGACACGATCAGCATAGTTTACACCTAACAACTGATAAACCCTATTGGCCTCTTTGGGATCAATCATATAGTTTAATGCTATAACTGTTTGAACCTCCTGTAAATCGTTGGACGCAGCTGATGCCTCGGCTTGGAACTTCTGAGTTCGAACTTCCATCTGTATTACTTGCTCGGCAAATGGAACGATGAAATGTACTCCTTCTGGAAGTACGCGGTTTTCTACGGCACCAAGGTAAAGAACAACACCTCGATGTCCTGCCTCAACTATTACAACTGATTCAAACATCACGACTATAATAACGATAAATGTTATTACAACCGCAGCAATTTTTGCGATGTTATAACTTGGGAATCTTGACATTCTGCCATAAGACATATTACTTTGAGGATGTTAAAGCGAGTTGCCTATATATCTTTACGTGTAACTAGTGAACTAAAAGCATCTTAATTAGTAGCCTAATAAGTTGCTATACTACGTAATTAGATATCTTCCTATGTTTTTCGCCGGGTTCAATATAGCACAGCATTTTCTTGCCAACGTATTTTTGATATTTTGTATTTATTGTTCTCTTAATTAATACATGTCTACACTTTATCAACCGCACTCGATTTGTCGGTTAAATTCATTGACCAAGAAGGGTTGTTATTACTAACTGACGGTCTGGTTATTGCTCTTGGATTACGATCTTTTAATCTATTCTTTGTACTTACCATAATTATACATCTTTTCCAGGGTCAGACCATCTTTTTCCCATGACCCTTGTCCAATCTATTTTAAATGTCAAATACATTATGACTGCATAAGATATTGTGATAGCCAATCCTGCCATAAGTAATTGCGCATCGTTAATCTTTGAAATACTATCATTTAGAAAAGATCGTCCCATGAATATTACGGCAAAGACTACTAATTCGTATGCTATTAGTTTTCCAACAAAGGCAGCAATAATAAATTTCCAAAAATCATATTTTGCGAGGCCTAAATGTATATTTACAGGAGCATCAGGAATAGGAGTTGCCGATGTTAATATGACTGCAATCCAACCAAATTTATTGATGAATTTATGTAGCGGTAACATCCTTGTTCTAGTTTTTATGCTTAATATGTTACGTCCGTAATAACTACACCAAAAAATTAGTGCTTTTGCAGCGACTGAACCTGCGACAGCAGACAGCACAAGCAGATGTGGATTCATTTGCTCATCTAGAGCCGTTAGAGCTAACAAGGGTGCGACTGGAATAGGAATTACTGTTACGATTCCAGCTAGTAGACTGATCGCAAAAATTCCTCCGTATTCGAAATATTCTAGATAAGAATAGAGATCTATTAATGCAAAATTAAGGTTTTCCATCATCTAAATAGCTTATAATAGTTATCCCGGACAGGAATATTAATGTCTTTGATCCTGGATAGCATGCCATTTTTCAATATTATTAATTCGGAGGGGTTAGAGACGACAAAGAAGGTCTATAATCTGGCACCTTTCTGATATATAAAACACTAAAGGCAACTTTCATTTAAAAGAGTTATTATCGTCATCATGTTACTATGAACGAGTACCTGATTAAACATTATAGACTGTCCTTTTTGGGGAAAATAAGGAAACAAGTGGAGCTAACATCGGTTCAAATTAAGTCTCATGTTCACGTAAAAGATAACAATAGAGTCGAATGGAAGTTGCGTCCTCACGTTTTAGAAAATCCATGGCAAACCAACTCGTTAACTCTGGCTTATGATTGAATCAAGGAGGGTTGTTGTAGGAGACATGACTTGAAGAAATAATGGAAGTTAGAAAAGAAAATACGGCAGAAACATGGACATTAATACTGCAGAAAGCATTACCAGCGAAATTAACATTGATAGATTCTTCAGTCTTGTTCTGCCAGGCCGCGATCTGCTCTCAATTAATGCACCATAAAGCTGACCTCCATCGAGTGGACCGATCGGCAATGCATTGAAAATTCCTAAATTGAAATTAATAAACCATAGCCAATAAAGCATATTCGCAACAAGTGGGAATGATGGTCCGAATAAGGAAGAAGTGTACTTTGGAGCCATAAGGTCAGAGAAAGGTACTATTCCTTCGGCCATACTCGGAGGTGGAAGCATAGGTATGGGGCTAGATATGAAAAACGTTTTATAAATTTCTAGTGCCTGTTTAGGATCTGCAGAGAGAGAGCTAATTGTCACACCCAATATAGGCGTACCAGCAATAACATTGGAGGGAATAGTTATTGTTCCTGACATCGTATGACCTTCCTTATCTAGCCAGGCTATACCAATGGTCTTGCCTAAATTCGAATGTAGTGCGGTATTCAAATCTCCTACCGCATGTATCTCAACTCCAGCGATTTTCTGTATTGTTGCACCATTCGATATTCCAATTTCTTTTGCAAGTGAATTGTCTTTCACGCCAGTCACGGCTACACCAAAATTGGGTTCTTCTATGCCAGAAATGGGAGTAAGAGTAGATACCAAGACATATAGCATCATCAAAGATACTGCAGCAAGTACTATATTGTTAAGGGGACCGGCCGTGAGAACAGCACTTTTATGCTTCAGGGAAGACTTTGCCAACTCTTCTTTTTCTATATTTACGAAAGCACCTACTGGTATTCCTAATACTGTGGCAATACCAGTGGATTCGACTTTTATATTGTACACTCTGGCTACCACTCCATGTCCAGTCTCGTGGATGAAGACACTAACGATTAATGCTATAAGAGTATACGCAACTGGTAACATAGGGTTCAGCCCAGGTAGGAGGAGATTTCCCTGTGGACCTAAGTCTCTCGCGAATTCTCTGACTGCTACGCTTGATACAATACTTACAATGGCCCCCCCAATCAATATTATTGCAGCAGCTGTTATAATTGGCATAAGGTATACATTTAATCTTGCATAAACCTTAGCGGGCCGTGTTTTCGCCAAACTGTCAAAGAATTTCAAACCAAACGGCGTGTGTATTAGGATTAAGGGAAAGGGCTTAAATACATCGATACGAATGCCTGTAGACTTTAACAAAAGAAATTCACTACTAATTTTGTGTCAATATATATTTAAACCAATCCCGAGAATTTCGGGCCTTACTCTATATTGCTGGTTAGACTTTCTAACCTCTGCAAATTAGCTCTCGGTAAATGATAATTTCATTTGGAGATAATTTCAATCTCAAGTATTTTTCTTGTTCTTGGTGTGTCATGACCTTCTTTTCCCACATTTCTGTTCTGTCTCTAGCGGTAGTTTCAAATTCTGTTTACGCTTTTCTATTTTTTCTACAAGTTGATTAGTTAATGTATCGTTCTTTGCTAGGGGAGCTTAATAACAAAGGTCTGTTCTAATGATAAAACAAAATTTGTCTACAAGTCATGAGAATAAGCAGATACGGGTTATTCAGATAGTATTTTACGGTAGAAATAAAGTATGTTTCTTATTCTAAGATTCTTCACACCTTGTATATAGTGAATTCCGATGTGTAGGTTGACTTCATGAGCAAGGAACCGAATCTAGCAACGCTGCCAATTTTATTTGGAATTATCTTAACGATTATAGCCCCCTCAGTAGGTGTTTGGACCATTAATTCTGCTTATGGCAAAGTATCAAACAATGTTAAAAATGTAAATTTTGAAATTTTTGAGTGTACCGTACAAGGGAACAGTACCCATGAGATAAGTGGTCCTTGTCCCGATGTAGGCGGGGAAAGTCCAGCGGTCAACGTGGATAAGAGTCCAGAGACGAAGAGTCCAGAGACGAAGAGTCCAGAGACGAAGAGTCCAGAGACGAAGAGTCCAGAGACGAAGAGTCCAGAGACGAAGAGTCCAGAGACGAAGAGTCCAGAGACGAAGAGTCCAGAGACGA
>JBBRRH010000055.1:0-25945 GCA_038201105.1 Nitrososphaera sp.
TAAATTGGCCATTGACAGGGGCACCAGTGGACCCCTAGAGAGTATCTCTGCCTATTGCTTCAAACATCCGCCAGTACAGATGTCTTACTCAGACGCTAAGGACCGATTTATGGAGTTTATAGAAGGTAAGAGGGAGAGATAGGCAGTAATGATAACCCAAATTCCACATAATCATAGTTAGAATAAGCACATAGTGGTTCTAATATTTCAATTACTTAATTAGGGATGGGCTGGCTGTCTATTCTCTTTGGTGGCTAGTTCAACCAGGCATGGAGGACCACATTGGTTCGTCCATTACCAAGCGTTGGAAAATAGGTATTCAGGACCCAACAGCATAGAGATTAACGCCTACTTTTCTGTCAACAGTTTTCAATATTTTTTAGGAGATCAAATTAGATGCGATAAGTTTGGATAATATTCTATATGATATTTCAGACATAGGGAAGTAGCGAAAACTCTCTTCGTTTCTTAGCAAGGCGTCTTTCACACTTTACTTATACTTTGTTTAGTATCAAACGCTGAAAATAAAGTATGTATACAAAAAAAATTGGAATGTTAGTGATTCTGTCGCCTTAGATTGCGACAGTAGCAATGGGTACAACAGGATTTAGTCTTGTATCACCGGTGTTCGCAGGCGGGGATCATCATGACGATGGACGGAAGAAATGCAAGAACAGTGATGACAACAACTGCAATGACACGCATAAAACTCAAAAGATAAAGGCCATGAGTGCGAGATAAAAAATGAAAACAAAGACCATAGTCACGACAACGAGAACTTGAATTCCCTAGAGTGTATCAACGATGTCCAAAATCTGAATGACGTAGAACAAATCTTCGGTGATGGTCTCATCCCAAGGTGACGAAGGGTAAAGAAGAGACCTAAAGCATGAGTAAGGGCTAGTGATAAGGATCGCTACCCTCCTTATTTTTGAGGAATTCTATTATATTAAAAAATTATCTTACTGTGGTTAGAACTGCAGAGTATTGCGATGTCTTTGGTCGTGATTCGTCTTGAAATCATTCTGGCGATCTAGGTGGGGTATTTGTATTACTCATCCCACAACCAGTTAACAGGCCCTCAAGGACATAAAATAAAATTCTAATCGAAGCTATTATGTTTCCCATTTGAATATTTCTGTGTCCGTATTCTTTTGCAACACTGCCTTGTCAAGACGAATTATTTCCACTGCTTGCCATCTCTTGGCTTCATCTTCACTGAGATTTGAGGGCTTGTTACTTGATACTTTGACACGTAGCCATTCGTAACAATATGGACACTGAAATGCGACGCCCGCTTCCCTACTCTTATTGGGGTAGGTTATTATCAATAGTTTATTACATACAGGACAAATGGCGTCGGGATCGGGGCCGGATGGTCCGGTATAACGGATGGCAGAACTCATTGGACAGTTATAGTATAATACACAATCTCATGTATCTGTTTCCATCTGTTCTCATTTAGCCGGCAGATCAAAAAGCAAATTGGTATTACCTATACGATGAGTACAAGTAGACAAAATGGAATATGCATTTCTAATTTTAGCGCGTTCTTAAACCATCTATTGCACGAGGGTCCCTGAATCCATTTTGGACTCCGTCTTGATCCTGCATTCCAGCAATTTGTCGATAAGGAATTAATTCCTAGGACTCCGAACTGAATTTACCCCTTAGTGCCCATTTAGTTTGCAATATTGTAATCTTGCGATTGATAGGTGCGAGCCAATTGAATAACATCAGGGAATAGTTAAAGCCAATAAATATGGATTAAATTTGAATGACTGAAATTCTGTCAATTGATGGAAGCAAGATAGATCAAGTTCTAAACGATATCGCGAAATTAATACTCCGTCTAAACAGGAGTTCTAAAAAATCAAAAAATGATGAACGATTGATTAAACAGATTGCAGAAATTCGTAATCGAATTGGGGATATAGTACTTCAGGCGAGGTTGAAAAAGAGTCTCGCAGTAAAAAATTGATGTTTAATCAATGGGTTAGCACGTTAATAGGAGTGATATTGAGATTTATGTTCACATAGCATTCTATAACTTTGAAATTTTTCAGAACATTTTTCACACTTCCATTTATTTTTGGAAGCTTCCGTTTGTGTCGGATATGTATCATTCTTATTTTCGTACAAGCCTGTTTTGTAATTGTAGAAAGCCATATTGAAATTGAGCTTATACTTGAATTGTACATTGACAAAACAAGGACACATATTTAAAATCTTCCCTTTATTGGGTCCAAGAACCATTCATTTTGGTCCGGATTAACCAGTTGTCCGAATTTGCCAATTGTTCTCGACGGTCCTGCTTACCCAACTAAAATTTTGAATGACTTGTGCCTTTAAGGAAGGCATCACCAAAGGAGAGGTAGGTGCCACATTCCTTTGATAATCTTATCCCCCCATACTCCTATTTTTCCAAAGAATAACGCCGCAGATTACGATGAATGCTGCTTGAAGTACTTCGGCCAAGATACCCAACGAAAAGGTCGGGTATTCTACATAGACGGCAATCGAAATTAGAGATCCGGCTATACCAGTAAATTCCCCATCTTTTTACTATCGGAACAACCCAAAATATCTGAAAAAATCCTGATAACAGAAAAAACATAGACATCCAGTTAATTCTGGTGTCGAGGCTAAACAAGGTTAAAAGCAGTATTCCTGCCAATAATGTGACCCAGAAGCTACATAACAATATATCTTTGACAGAGTCGTTAATTCCACCGAGTGATATATTAGCAATGACCCCAGAAGTATCCAATACTTTGACCCTGTTCTAGAATGTAATAGATAATAGTCTGGTCACCCAACTTCAAACAGCTGGCACGTTTCTCCCATAGACCAGTTTATCAACATTTAGTTATCTCTCAACATATATTTACAGGCTAATAATTTCATACCAACTCTCATTGGTCTACATTAAAAAACTTGAAATATACGGTTTTAAGTCATTTGGCTTCAAGAATACTGTATTACATTTCGATAATGGACTAGTTGCTGTTACTGGTCCCAATGGATCAGGGAAAAGTAACATTCTAGATGCAATAATGTTTGTGTTGGGAGAAAATAGTCCCAAAGCCTTACGTGTCGACAAATTTCAGTCACTCTTTTATGATGCTCAAAGTTCTTCTCATCGGCTAATCCGTGTTAGTATCGCATTTGATAATTCAGATAGGGGCATACCTGTAGACACCGATACTGTCTCCATGAGCAGGGAAATGGAAGGACAGTCTGGTGACAGTCAGTATTATCTGAATGGAAAGAAAGTTTCGAAAATGACTATCTTAGAGCTTTTGGAAATTGTGGTAGCGGCCCCAAATAAGCTAAATATCGTACAGCAAGGAATGATCACAAGGATATCTGAGCTAAATGTGGAAGAACGGAGAAGGATAATAGAAGACATTATTGGGTTGTCTTATTTTGACGAAAAAAGGACTGAGGCCTTGAATCAACTTTCTGAATCTGATCGCAGACTAGAAGTAGCAATGGCAAGAATGGGAGAGATTAGAAAAAGGATAAATGAACTTGAGGGTGAGAGAAATGATCAATTAAGGTATAATTTCTTGGAATCCCAATTGAAAAGATTTAAAGCTATTCTCTATTCCAACAAGATTGATCACCTACGAAAAGAGCTCCAAATCCGCACCCAAATGTTAGAAAAGAATGCTTCAAGGCTAAACGAACTATCTACAAAAATTAATCAGCTTCAGAAGGAGATCGATACTATAGATGCAGAAAAGACTCATTTTATGCAGGAGGTTGATGTATCCAACAAAACCAAAGCACAGCTTGACACGAAGATTACAAGTATCGTATACGAGCTGGAGCGTACTAAGGCAATTGTGAAAGAATCCGAAAGACGATTAGAAATCATTGGACAAAGACTTCCAGCAATTAAAGTGGAACAAAAAAACTTGGATTCTGACTTTGGAATAACAGAAGCAGTAATTAGTGAGAAAGGAACAACAGTAAGAAGGAAAAGAGAGGCTCTAACGGAGCTTAAAGCTAGATTTGACCAAATCAATTCAGCCCTTGAAGAATTGTCAGACATCGTCACTAAGAATGAAAAAAACAAAGCTGCAATGATTTATCGCAGGGACAAGTTGTTATCCATAGACAGTAATTTAAAGATCATTATAGCGAGACTGGAAGAGAGATCAGACACATTAGAAAAGAAGCTAAATAGTAGCCAATCAAGAGTAGACGGATTAAGGTCAGATTTAAAATCTAAGAAGGAGATTTATGAAAAGCTCATTAATGAAGCGCATTCTGCAATAGAACAACAAAGACGAGTGTCTAGCATTCTTGTTCAATCAAAAAGAGATGCAAGAAAAATTGAAGAGGATCTACGGACATGTTCTGAAATACTGAACAAGGCTCAGGAATTTTCAACTTCCTATCAAACTCGAATTGCGTTGGCAAATAGTATTATGAATGAAGATTTTGCACTAGTTGAACTATTTAATCCTCAAATGGAATTCAGAATTGTAGGACTGGTAAAAGACCTATTAAGATGGGATGCCGTGTATCAAAAAGCTGTATTTGCCGCCGCTTCTGACTGGATGAAGGCCTGTGTTGTTTACTCAATTAAAGACATGATCGAACTTGCGTCGTATCTAAAGGAAAGGAATATTCCTCGTCTAAGAATAATCCCGTTAGAATTAGTTAAAAATGCAGAAAAAATACGCCTTGCGGAAAATGATCATAATATAATAGGAAGCCTAGCTGATTTTGTGCAATCATCCATTAAGAATCTCCCGACATACTTGTTCGGGAACATCATTCTTGTTAGAACCGCGTCTAAGGCTTATGAGTTATCGCAAGAAGGCTATCGCACAGTCACTGTAGATGGAGAACTATTCGAACCACGGGCTCGTTCAATGTTACTAGATTTTGGTTCTAAAATTTCCGATCTTACTTTGGACATCATTCTGAGCAATCATATCAATTCTCTAACAGAATCGTCGAAACTATTGGAGGAAGTTATGAAAGCAAAGCAGAAAGATCTTAGAGAAATAAACAATCAATTAGAAACAAGGCAGATTAGTCTAAAAAGATTTGACGATATAGTTACTGAATCAAGTATTAACACGAGCCACCTGAATGAATCGATAAGCATGCTAGAAAAAACAATTGTAGATATGGATGAAGAATTACTGTCGACGACTAGCGAAGCTAGCAATGTTGAATACCAGCTCCAGGGGCCCAAGAGACGTGTGAATGTCATTGAAAATGCAGTTAATCGCTATTCTACTGAGATAAGCAAAAGCTTGTTGGATATTGCAACTTTGAAGTTTTCTCAGCTGAATTCTGAAAAAAAAGAGCTCTTGAAATTAATAGAAATGTCAGAGATCGAGACGAGAGAGATGGTAACTTCCTATTCTTCGGCTGAAAATGAGTTCAAGATTCAACGAGAAAGAAAATTGGAGCTGGAGAGTGAACTAGAAATGTTAAAGGTAGAAAATGAAGAAAATATACATCAAGTGGAAACTGGTAGCTGCCGGTCAGAATACTTGGAAGCAGAGATAATAGGCCTAAGAGAAGAGGAACAGAGAATAATAGAAACGGCTGGAGGATCATATTCAGTACTTCAGGAATATGAGAAACGAATTAAAGTACTTTCAGAACAAGAAAGACAGCTCTCGAGGGAATTTAACGGAATCGAAAAGGAAACTGTAGCTCTTAAAAAGGACGTTTCAAGCTTTTCTTCTCAAGAATCTCAGGCTTATAATGATCTAATCTGGTTGGGGTATAAGGAATTAGTTGAATCAGAGCCCTTTGATGTCGAAAATATTATCAGGGAATTGACCCAAGAAAGTGACGAAATGAGGTCTAGTTTGAATCTGCGAGCTGATGAAAGCTATGTTCAAGTTACAGAAGGATATAGAGGAATGTCAGGTAGAAAGAATGAATTGGAGTCCGAACGGAATTCAATAGTGTATTTCATCGAAGAAATTGTTCGAGAAAAGGAAACAGTCTTTATGGAAGCGTTCCAGAAAGTGGACCAAGATATTAGAAAAACTTTTTCTCAGGTTAGCGGAGGAAGTGCATATCTCCAGATGGAAAATGAAGAAGACGTGTTTTCAGGTGGCTTAATGTATTTAGTCCAGTTTCCTGAAAAGCCTCCTCGCGAATCTACTGCTTTGTCTGGCGGCGAGAAAACTATGGCTGCCACAATATTTTTGTTAGCATTACAAGCCTTAAAACCATCACCATTTTACTTGATGGATGAAGTTGATGCACATTTGGATGCTCAAAACACGGAAAAATTGTCCAAGGTTTTATTTGAGCGTTCCAAAGGCAACCAGATAATTATGGTTACTCTTAAAGATTCCACTGTAGCCAGGGCAGATCAGATTTTTGGTGTCTATCCCAAATCAGGCCTTTCACAAGTCGTACACTATAGAAATCCCAGTCATGTTCCACTTGCTGAAGTAAAGACTGCCGACTAGGTATAATTATCAAATTCAATCTTAGTTCGTATTCTTAATGTTTTTCTACTTTGGAACAAGCAGTATCCTAACAACATTCAGAAATAATGAATTAATCAATTCCAGTTGAAGATATCGCTTCTGCATGGTGTTTTGATTCCATTCTTGATGCCTAATTAATTAAAACGTCTTGCAAACGTAAATTGATCTTTGCCGTCAATATCAGTAATGAATTGATCTCTCAGCAATTTTCCATAAACAGTCAAATCGCGAGCTAGCATCTCTAGTCTGGAAGATAATGAACTATTTTGAATATGGCCACTCTCATCGAAATCGTGGTCCCCGTGAATAGATATCCCATACGGCATGCTCCAACCGTAACATTGACGCACCGCAGTCCTCATTTGATCCATTACTGTCAACCCCTTTTCATGCGATGCTACGATGTATCCAAATGTCTTTCCTGCAAATTCCTTCCAATAATAATCTAACAAGTTCTTCATTGCTCCTGACATAGAGCCATGATAGTCTGGGGATGCTAACACATATGAATCAGCCTTTATGACCTCTCTTGTGACGTACGTCAGCATTTTGTCGTTTTCTGAGCTGATATTTGGATTATATATTGGTAGTTCCATTTCGCTCAAATCAATCAAATTTGTTTCTGATGCGTATTTTGTAGCTGCTTTCTCAAGAACTAATTTTAAAGCACGAGTACTGTATGAGTTCAGACGTAGACTCCCTGCAATCCCAAGGATATTAGTCATATGTCGTGTAATCACATTTTATATCACATATATAAAATAATGCTGTATTATTCGGTTTATTTGTGAATTTGAGCAAACAGCTTAAATTAGTAACATCATTCTATAAGCGTGACAAGCAGCTTGGCAGCGTGCCGTATCACAGGGTGACAGTGGCAAAAAGAACGATTCCACAGATTATTTGACTCACACATAACGATAACAAACAAAAATTTCAAGTATCATATATACTCGTTGTTGCGAGAGCAAACTATGGAGATTACCAAATAATATTAAAAGAATGGAGATGGAAACTGGGTCTCAGATTGAGAGTACTAATTCCTCAGGATCGTTCTTATTGTCTACGTTTGAGATAACTCTTCGCCGCGTGTTTCTATCTAAGAGATCTCTAATTAGAGGATCAGATACTATGGAGTTTATAAGAGTTGTTTTCTCTGCATCAGGCAGACTTTCATCTAGTGTTTCTATTGCTTTTAATTTCCAATAATTGTCAATACTGTGTTGGATCTTCTCTTCAATCTCAAAAACAACTTTTCCGAATAAAGTAAGCTCATATTTGCCATGTGATCTCTTTACTAGATCACTCTTTATTAATTGATTTAATCTAGAATAGAATTGCTTTCTTGTCATGTTGAGTCTAGTTATATGAAGTTCTGTTGGTTCGCCAAATTCGCCCATTGTTCTAAAAATCGTGCTACATTTTGGTTCCGCTATCAAGGACAATATTTCTACTACATTGGTCATTTCTCTGTTCTTACCAAAAAAAAGCGGAATATCCAAATATATATATTCTCATGCTAACAATTGCGAATATGTGTGTATTATGCTGACATATGGAATAAGATATCTATTGTGGCTGACTTGAGTGATTTATGTATGTTTTTATCTATTTAACATAAACTATCCTAGATTAAGAGCAATCTTGTTTTCCTACCCTATTTGGGTAAATTCGTCCGATCCCTCTCATGTCATTCTATGTACGTAAACTAAATGTAATTTGATTAAATTTCAGAAAATCTGCCAGATTTTGAAATCAATCCTGGTCCCTTTTAGTCAATGCACTGTTGATAATTTTCGTCATTGTTTTTGGACAGATCTATCAAATCTCTATCGCTATCGAAGATTGTATAGATTCGAATACTTCTAAAGCATCTTAATTTGTAATCCTATCATAATTTCATTGAATCCAAAGCCATAAGAGATCACTCAACTTGTCTCCCAATGTATCAACACTATCATCCATACCAGTCATAGTATCATTAGCTTCATACCTCAAAATATCATCGTGACGAGACCTGTATCTATATACTTTTTCCCTAGTTTCGATAATTCTTATCTGTATTTTTCCTACATAATATAATTGGATTTCACCACCGAATCGGTGCCCGTACCTTCTAATCCTATCAGAGCCTGTACCGTTCAAGATATCGATAATACTGACCGATTGGTGTCACCATAACCCCATTCTCATTTGAACTAGTGGCTGACCACTTATGCAGCATATGAGACGTAACATCACCATTAACTTTCTGAAGTAAATAGCAGATCATGACGGATTATTTTTTATTAGATAAAATTGTTCCCAGTAAGATTGAGATAAAAAAAACAAGTTCTTTAATGACATCTACGTCATCCTGCATATCAAATCAATTAAGGATATACTTTACATTCCCTTTTATAGTTGGATAAATAATAGGAAATAGAGACATGAAACAAGTCTTAGTCGAAGAAAAAGACCGATTTATCATAACTGAACGTGATAGAAAGATAAGAGAAAACTTTACTGGAGCTATCAAGTCAGCAAAAACCGAGATTAACTATGTTCATTGTGTTAAGAAATACTGTGAATTTTTAAAAGTTAATAGTTATTCTCAGCTATTACAGGGAGATTTATTTGATAATATAAAATCCTATATCCTAAGTCTGCGTTCAAAAAAGTTATCTTCGGGTTGGATTCGTATACAAATCGCAGCTCTGAAACTATTCTACGATATGAATGATATGGACACTATTAAATGGAAACATTTGAAAAGATACCAGGGTGAAACTACTGCCACTCATGAGGATAGAGCCTATTCACACGAAGAGATTCAAAGAGTCCTAAATATTTCAGATGTTAGGTTAAAGGCTGTAATTGTTCTACTCTGTGGTTCAGGTTTACGTATTGGAGCTTTAGAGTTATTAAGATTAAAAGACTTGCACAAGAGAGAGAAAGACAATGTCTATAAGGTTGTCGTTTATGCTGGTTGTCCAGAAAAATACATTACATTTACGACTCCTGAAGCTGCAACAGTTATTGATACTTATCTTGAATTTAGACAGAGATACGGAGAGAAGCTAAATCCTGAAAGTCCTCTATTCAGAAGTCAATTTGATATCCTGGAAGGCATTAAAATGAAAGTGGTACCTCTATCCCTTTCTGCACACAAGAAGATTTTATTTACTTACCTTCAAAGGGCGGGCCTTAGAGAAGTTGACTCTGCAAATAAGTCCAATAGAAAAGAAGTCAAGATGTCGCATGGATTTCGCAAGTTTTTTACAAATCAATTATTAGAATCAGGAGTTACCACAGAACTTCGGTGGTTATTAGAAGGGCATTCTTTGCCGGGAATGGATAATCATTACGTTAGAGCTACGGAGGAGCAGCTTTTCCTAGAGTATTCTAAAGCTATCTCTAATCTCACTATAAATCCAGAGAACAGACTAAAAAGAAAGGTTGAAACTCTGGAATCAAAGCAAGATGAAATCGCAATGATGAAACTGACACATGATAAAGAGATGAATGAAATGCGTCAAACAATGGATAAAATCCTTACACTGGTACAGGAGAATCCCAAGCTGGCAAAGGTAAAGAAAGATGTATTGAAACAGATCTAAGTTGCGACAGGTTCCATAAATATCCGGACGAACCAATCATTTAAATCCTGGAATAAAGAGGCAATAGGATTCCCATCTACAATATTTAGTTTTTTTAATTTATCTTCTGTCTCCTTATTACACTTAATCAAATCCCCTACTACAGCATAGTTTAGTTTATTGGTTTCACGCATAACCTCCACCAATTTCAAATTCAAATCTTTACGATCTCCGTCTGACTTGATATATCCATCTATAGCATCAGCAACGTAACTAATTCTAGAATAAAGACTAAGTTGACAAATATGTATTGTATTCATATATTCATAATCAAATGATCTGTCTTCAATTTCGTTTAACTTTTTTAATCCGCCGCTCACTATAGTTGTAAGAGCATTCGTAAACTGAGATAATCTTTTGATCTTTGCCTCTAAATCAATATACGAATTTTTATCATTGACATACAATCGATGAAAAGCATTGGGGTCTTTCCCTTTGCGTTCATCGAATAATCTACCTTTATCAATTAATTCCCTCACTCTATTTTCTGCAGTCTGTTTTGCACCACACATTTTTTTCTTTTTGACCAAATGGATTACTATTTCGTTAATGGTTCTACCTGGTTTTTTAGACACGAAATTGCAAATCTCTTGATAAATTAATTGTCTGTCTTTCAAGTTACCTACTACCTACCTAGGTAGGTAGGCATGTCTTTAATAAGTATTACTTGGGTGATACGTAGTAATATGAAGTTGGGTGATACCACAATGAAAATAGACAAGTCCACGCACCAAACTCTAAAACACATCGTTCGCAAGGACGAAACCTATGACCATATTGTAAAGGAACGGATCAAGTGTGATGCTGCAGGTTGCGAACCTGCCGGAACAAATGAAATTAAAGTAAATGCTGGAAAATTCGGGACCGTTACTTTATTTGTATGTCCCAATTGCGTAGGAAAATTTACAGATTGAAAATTAGATACGGCCCCAGCCAGGGCCATACCAGGACACTATGTCAAACCAACCAGGAGGTGATTGATAACGACACTAGAATTATTACATAAACCACAACATAAAGTTTTACAAAAATGTCCCGCTTCATGGGATTCTGAATTAGTATTTTTGTGGAGAAAGTATTCAGTAGGGGGAATTTACGAATAATGAGATATTGTGATCGTTGTGGTCTTCCAATCGGGTTTGAACCTGTTTGGAGAAACGGCAGGCCAGCATATTGGAAAGCCGTCAATCCAGATGGTTCCCCGCATTATCACACCTATGAACATAACGAGGTCCCGTGGCAATAATTACAGATTTTGTTCTCTATTTGGGAATTAGAAGGAGGCATGAATGAGTGATGGCGTTCGAAGATTCGATAAACTACAAGAAGGAGCTATTTCATTTTCTAAAGGGAATATTTCCAGATGCAAGAGCACTACCTAAAATTTACAATAAATCAAACCCGTCACGATATCCAAGAGTAAAGGCTTCAATCATAATATGCCCAAATCCTGATTGTAATTACTATTGCATCGAAGACAGAGACCCTCTAATAGATCATTTTCTCCGACATATCAAGAAGGTTCACCACGTTAACCCGTCGAACCAATTCATCGAGAATCTGAAGGGAAAAATCAGCTATCTGCGTAACAACAATCACATTCCATACACTAACCCCTTCATTCACGTTCAGTGGGAAGGCTTGTTTTAATTTAGGTGAGAGTTCATGAAACAAATAATTGAATTAGAGGTTCCTAACACTCTCAGACTTCAAGGAGTAAAGGGAATCTTCTACGAAGGGCCTATAATAAGTGTCAGCTACAAGAACAGTCTAATCACTTTCAAGGTCCACAAAGATGATCAATCAAGAACACTTCAAAGAATTGATAAAGTTGTAGACGATACAATAGACACACAAACCACTGAAGAAATTAAGCATTGCATAGCTGCTAACTGGGAGCTTATACTTACCTCTCGAACTTCAGTTCCTCTCCGTGAGTTAGACAGAGAAAGTCTTGAACTAAATCGACAGAAGCACTTGGATAGGCTGTATAAGCTGTACGGACCCAGCAGCAATCCTTTACCCGCGAATAAGAAAAACTCCTATTCCAGTGTCTTTGCGACATACGTGACCATAGAAGAGAACAACAGTGAAGAGCTGAATTAGAAATGGTAGACAAAGGAAAAGAGAAGAAAGCGAGTAAGATCAAGGAAGAGAAAGACGAAAAGGCGAAGGAAGATCGCAGACCAATAATCTATGTACAGAGGCTTTCAGACGGTGAACATTTTGCAGAAGCTGTATTGGTTGGAGGTATTCCGGCTTTTGTGGTTCGGGAAAAGGGGAAAATATACACAACCGACAGGATAGAGTTTGAAGACAGGATAGTCAAACCTAGTCCAGCAATTACATATCTAAACAAATCTTATTCGTTCAAGATAGACGAAGTCGAGAAGGTTATAGAAGCAGCAAAGAAGGAAACACTTGACACTCTATACAGGAAAGTCAAATCAATTTGGAAGAAATATGTTGACGCTGACGACTTTCATCTATCAATTTGTGCCGCTGATACAATCTTCACGTATTATCAAGATAGGCTTGGCCTAGTTCATTATCTCTTCTTTGTGGGAGGCCCAGCTTCAGGCAAGTCCAATCATTTGGAAGTATTCAGATTTCTGGCTTATAGAAACTGGACAAGTAGTGACATAACTCCCGCCAATATTTACCAACTTTTAGGCTCACGTGAGGAAGGTATGGCCACTATTTGCGAAGACGAAGCTGATAACCTTGACCTAAATTTCGACAAAATGCGGATCTATAAGCTCGGCTACACGACGGGAAGATACGTACTAAGAATTGATAACGACGGAGGCAGAATACAGCTTAAATTTTTTACATTCTGTTGGAAGGCGTTTGCCGCAGAAAGACTTCCTGATTCTGGTATGGCCCGTGGCTTCTTGCAGAGAATAATAGATCTCCAATGTACCTATGGGTTTCCTGAATATGATATACTAGAAGTTGAGAATCCTGCAAATACGACGAAATTTGCAGAGCTGTTAGAAGAGCTCGAAGAGACAAGAAATCTATTACTGATGTACCGGATGATCCACTTTAACGAAAAGATTCCTGACATTTCTTTAAACATCGTCAATAGAGAAAGCCAGCTCTTCAAGCCAATACTCCGAGTATTCCAGAACACTGAAACTATGAAAGAATTGTTCCCTGTAATTAGCGAATACATTAACCAGAAGAGAGCAGCTAACGCAGATTCACTTCATGCGTATGTCTACGCTAGAGTTGTTGATCTGATAAAGAATGAAGGTACATACCAGCTAGAGAGCAAGGCTATCTGGGATCACGTTACCGATCCAAATATTTGTCAAGGTAGTTTGATTACTCATAAGCCTCTCTCATATCTGAGTGCCGATTATGGAGAGCTGTCACGTAAACGGATAACAGAAATTTGTAAAGATGTTTTGGGAGCTAAAACTCCACGACATCATGGATCTTCTAGCAGGTTAATCTTTGATCGAAAGAAGCTCAAACCACTCAAGAATTTCTTCACATTCGTTCAGTTGAGAATTAAAGAAAATGGGGAGGATGGGGAGGATGGGGAGGATATCCAGAATGTAGGCCTAGACAAACACCTCACAAAACCGAAGAGAACTAAAAGAAAATCAAGCACGAAAGATACCCCAGTAGACGCCCAGGATCCTACCCAACCTACCCAACCTACCCAAACATGAATATCAGAATTAACGAAGAATATGCAAAGCTGGTTCATTCACCAACCAACCAAGAATACGAGTTTTTGAAGAGCTCGATTAAAGAACACGGTAGGAACATTATATCCATAATTGTAAATCAGAACGGTGTCGTAATAGACGGTCATCATAGATTCAAAGTATGTAATGAGCTGGGCATATCCCCTAACATAGAAGTCAAGCAATTTGAAAACCAGTTAGAAGAAAAAGAATGTGTGATAATGCTAAATCACAATAGAAGACATTTAAACGATTTTCAGAAGGCGGAGCTTGCCTGGCAAGCTTGAGGAAATCTACAGGGAGAAAGCAAGGATAAGACAGCTGTCTAATCTAAGGAATGTAAAGCTGTCGTCATCAATTGACAACAACGACAATGGTCAAAAAGGCAGAACTTCAGAGATCATATCGAAAATAGTAAACATTCCACCTACGGCGTACAATCGTTCAAAGAAAATAATAGAAGAAGCCCCAGAGTCAGTTAAACAAAAACTACGACGGGGAAAAACCACTATCTTTAAAGAATACCAGAAAATTCAGATACAACAAAAGAGAGAATTACTTGTTAATGAAACTCCGAAAATAGATTTACCTGAAGGCTGTAAACTACTACAAGGTAATTTTGTAGACTTAGGAGAAAGAATTCCAGATAACTCAATAGACCTTATTTTCACAGACCCACCATACAGACTTGAAGATTTGGAATTATATGAAAAATTAGGAGCCTTTGCTAATAGAGTATTGAAGGAAGGAGGTAGTCTTGTCACGTTCATAGGACAATATGAGATGCTACGAATCGGCGAGCTAGTCGAAAAGAGTGGATTAAGATATCTATGGCCTATTTGTGTCAAACATACGGGACATTACGCCAAGATGCGAGGCTTTGGCACTCTAATTAATGTAGCCTGGAAGCCTCTACTGTGGTTTGTTAAGGGAGAAAAGACAAACAATCTGGGCTGGATTGTTGACTATGTAGAATCAAAAAAACCGGACAAAGTAGCACATGATTGGGAACAATCCACGGCCGAAGCCGAGCACATCATTAAAGGTCTAACAGTTGAAAACCAACTAGTATTAGATACTTTCATGGGTTCAGGGACAACAGGAAAAGCAGCACTAGAGCTTAAGAGACGGTTCATTGGTATAGAGATAGACAAAGATCATTTCATAACGGCAAAGGCAAAATTGACTAGTCTAAACTAAACTTCCAGGAATGAAGAACAAATCTATCCATAAAAAAAGGATAATAAATCCTCATGGTATAGAAGTAGACAAATGCCAAGTTCTTTCAATATGAATGAGGGTATTTGGGAACGTATGGAGGACCTCAGAGTACTTGATTCTGTATCCTACTAACATACGCAGCGGGTCATGATCAAATAAATACTAACAATAACATAACAGTAGCGTAGGACAAATACTAATCCTAACTTTATATACACAACTAAATCCATTTTCTAAGTAACTTATTTTGGCAAAATCAGTATCGGAAGCACCAGCTAAGTTAATTTATCAGCTCGTAACCCCATAGATATGAAAAGAACTGATAGGATAAAGCTCGAACTAAACAAAAAGGCTTCTATAATCCAAGCAGCAGTAATTTTTGTAGCATCAGTTTCTACCATTTCATTTGGTCCTCCTGCAATAGCAGCAACAGGAGAACAGGATCTGACCTGTGACCGGTTTGACTATAATGCTCAGTGTGATTTTTCTCCTACACTACACTTACTCATTGGAGAGGTGTTTATAGCTGGTGGAATATCATTAGCACTCGCTGTATTATTCTATCGTTTGACAAATCGTAATCAAGCAAAAATAGAACAAATAATCGAAAATGAGCACCTAATGAGAAACAGGCGTAAAGATTATGCTGTAAATCATCTGAAAAACCTTTTGACTCTAGTTATTTTTGACATAAGTATGCTTAGAGGGTCGTTAAACCGCTACAATAATGCGATAAAGACGCAGGACGACGATGGTAAAAAGTTGTGGCTGCAATCCACAAATTTATCCAAAGTGAGAGCAGATGAAGCGAAGCTAGGACGAGTTCTGCAATCTGTTAGGAATATTCTAGTAGCGGCAAATGACGTTCTTGAACCCGAGATAGTGGATCGCATTGAAGGAGTTTGTAACTATATTGGTGAATTGTCCACCGAAGAAAATCAAGATGGTACAATAGAGTTCCCAAAGATGAACGTATCAAAAATCAAGGTGCAGTATTTGCTAGACTTAATTAAAACGTATTCAGTTATTACACGCTCGTTCAGAGACATTGAGGAACATTATGAAAGCCTTGCGGCTGTTACTCAGCAGCTACGAGTTATGCATAAGGTGGTGCCAACTTAAAAATGGGAGTCAATATCCCCCGTAGGAACCTGGCCGACGGAGACTATAGAAAGGCCTTTGGTCAGTTTTCATCATCTAGAACCCAGAGAATTAACACTTTAAGATCTACCGAGGTTGAACTGGATGCCCAAGAGGACGTCGCAGGAGGAGTACATACCATAGATTTTGAAAAAGGAGATATTGTAATTAAACAGTCTGGGATGTATTTAATTATCGCGTGTCCACAGATTGGTAAGGTTAGGGGTACTACTCCTCGCTGGATCGATTTTTGGGTAAGACTTAACAATATAGATGTTCCTAATTCCAATATAAGAGCAGTAATAATGGATCCTCAGCAAAAAACTGTTATCCCCTTAAACATTGTGTTACCTCTTAATAGGGGTGATACTTTCAATATTATGACCGCTGTCGAAACAATCGACGAAGGTTTAGGAATAGAAGCAATAGCACCTGATGGCGAACCTACTATCCCAAGCATAATTGTAACAATAGTACAGTTAGATTGAACTCTGATAAATACGGCGTTTGCTAAAGAAGAGGAATAAACAACTACGGCTCCTAAATCGCTTCAAAACGGCAAAGTTTTACTGGATCAGAATTTAACAACAACAACGTAACAAGATGGCATATCTATGTATAGGTATAGGAATCTAACGCGCTTGTTTTTCATGCCCAAAGAACCTAACCTTTGAGCACGATTTAATAACTTCATCCTTGATTTCTAGAATAGTGAGTCCTAAAAGACAAGCAATTGTATGGCGAAGAAATAAGGTCCAGGAATTCTTGATTAAAGGCCTCAATCAGACTCAGATTTCAAATACACTCAAGATATCAGAATTTACAATATCCAAAGATGTCCAATTCTTGAAACAGAGAGCTAAAGAGAGCATGAAAGAGCATTTAGAAGTTCGATTACCTATCGAATATCAATATTGTATGGCCGGTATTAACCAGATTCTAAAGACATCATGGGAGATTGCTGGGGGTTTTGACATAAATGATAACGACGATAATTCGAGTAAGACATGTAATATGGAAGATAGTAAGACAAGACTTCAAGCCCTTGCATTAGCAAATGATTGCTATAAGTACAAAATGGATTTAGTTACTAATGGAGTTGTCATAACTGACGCAATCAAGTTCGTGCAACAGAAGAAAGAAGAATTATCAAAAGTAGTTTGATTTCTAAAGAAGACGAATCGAAATTAGAGGATGAATTTGAAGAATGTTTGATAGAGGACATTATAGAAGAATCTGAAGATGAAAACGAAGAGACAGGCGGAGGAGAGGGTTGACCTTCAAAGAGCTCAGAACACAGCTAAGTAAATTGCAACCAGCGGCAGGAGATTCAGAGGTATTTGAGAGACTAACAAACAAGCCCTTCTGGATATGGGACGAACGGGAACATGCGCAGCTATACAAAGAGACTAAAGGACAGTGCTGCTTTAATGATATTGTAGGACGTCCAATCAAGAATAAGAAGCAATATCCGCTATTTGATTATGAAAAGACAATTTATGATGTTTTATTTGCATCAGAAAATATTTTTGATTTCAAGAACAAACACCTCTGGATCTTAAAAGCTACTGGTCTTGGTATTTCTGAGCTTATGCTTAGAATGATTGCATGGTCATGTACAAGAAATGACGATTTCAAAGATAGTCAGGTTGTCATTGTAACAGGCCCTAACATAGATCTGGCAGTTGGCCTTATGCGTAGGTTAAAGAAGATATTTGAACCCAGGTTAGGAATAAGGTTTGAAGATAAAGAGACAGTACTAAATTTGAATGGCTGTCAAATCCAGGCATATCCTTCTAATCATATTGATTCATTCTGTCCAACCCTAAGTTCATTCTATTAGATGAAAGTGATATGTTCCGTATTTCAGACCAACCAGAAGTTAGACACGTAGCTGAAAGGTATATCGCTAAATCAAATCCCTTCATAGTCTTATGCAGTACGCCAGGTGCACCAGGTTCACTAATGGAACAGATAGAGAAAGAATCTGAAGACAGCTGTATCTATTATAGAATAAAGATGGACTGGACTTATGGCCTGAACAAGATATACAGTCAGTAAGAGATAGAAGCACAAAGAGCTAGTCCAAGCTGGGAAAGAGAATACTGCTTAAAGTATGCTGGTTCCCTTGGAAATGTATTCCCTATTCCCTGGATTGATAGAGCTGCACAGCTAGGCCAGGAATACACCTTAGAAAAGCTGCCGTTCAATCCGTATGTCATTCATAGCATAGGTATAGATCCAGGTTTTAGCAGCTCGCCAACTACTATCGTTGTACTGGAATTTATGCAGGAACAACAAAAGATTAGAGTGCTTGAATCACACCTATTTGAGAAATCAAATCCTTCGGATATTGCTAATTTTTGTTTTGATATCTATAGGCGTATGTTTAATTCAATATTCTTTATAGACGCAGCAAATGCAGGAATGGTAAACCAATTACTGATTACATTCGGAGAAAATGTAAATTATGGAAGAGCTGAGTACCAAAGGAACTGGGGATGGACAACTAAAGAGACCTGCAGGAATTGCCGTTGACTCCCTTGACAATATCTATGTATCTAATGCAGGAAATGATCGAATTGAGAAGTTTGACAATGATGGCAAATTCGTAACTAAATGGGGATCTTTAGCAAAAGAAAATGGACATCTAGATACTCCGCACGATATTGCTGTTGATGAGTTAGTCGAGCAGGGTAATTTCCGTGTTCAAGTCTTTTCAACGGATGGAAAATTCATAACTAAATGGGGATCCCCGGGATCTAATGATAATCAATTCCTTGATCCACACAGCATAGTTGTAACCCATCCTGTTATCCTTAATTAGAAATTATATGTTTTGTCGTGTACCGGAGGAAGCCCTATAATCGCAAAACTATCGAATATGAATTTTCATGATCGGGCTGCAAGTGACTGGCGCTCAAAAGAGAACACCATCTATGACTGGTCGAACTGAACAAGCATACATATGAGAGTAGAAGTTACAAGGGATCAGAATTTAACACCATTGGGATCGCGGTATTTAGGATATCGTCCCAAACTAGTAAAACCACGAAGGAGTGATGTCGTTGATTCCAAGTAAAAAGTAAAAAAACTATTGCCACAGATGAGTCATACAAGTTTTTGTACGTAGCATATACTTTATTTACTCGCCAACGTCGGTATTTTGCCCAAACAATATTGAGAGCATCAAAAGATTTCGGAATTCGGTCCAAAATAATTTGACAAGGGCGATCCATGATGGTGTGTAAGAAACCACTTCACTTCAGCTTCCTCAAAGATGTTGGTCGCGACCACTCCGAACTTAAGTCCTTTGCCGTTCACTAAAGCCTGTATGTCCTCGAGACATATAATAATAGCCACTTTACCATGTTTTCTAGACCGCAGCGTATTGACTCTTATTTTTAGACTTTCTGTATCATCAAAGATCTGAATCCAACTTCGTCGAATTGCAATCCAACCTACAACTAATTCCCAGCCTGGATGTACGCATGAACTACCCTCATTGTGACTCCAGATTTTATCCATATTTTGAATCGATAGTTCTTCGAATGCATGATAGAAGGAATCATTTGCGCCTTCTGGGGTAGCCTGATTCATCATATTTCTGTTTAGGCCTCTTTTTTTAGGTTCATGTCTAATTATATCTATAGTTACTGTTCCACCCAAAAATCTGAAATTCTTCTTTGCTGTCTTCTCTCTTTCAGAATCCTACTATTACGCGCCCATTCAGTTAACGAGACCGAACCACCCTTAATTCCATTGCTCATTGAAGATTCAAGGTTTGGCAAGATGACAGGCTTACTGCGCAAGGCCATGCGTATTCCTTCCCTTATTTGCCACACACCTACCGGCAAAACATATTCTGGTTGTATCTCCCTGAAAACTAAGACGGAAGCTAATTGTTTAGTTCTTTTAAGGTATTCTGTGACCCCCAATCTTGCAGCAAAATATGCTCCTGCAATGGTGGGGTAATGGCTTAATCCTCTTGCATCTTCATAATCCGATCCGAATACGATTGTTCCATTAGTATCAAACCAGGCTTCCACCATCTCAAATGTCCATATGGGATCTGGAATTAGAATTATTGAATACCTGTTACCTAAATGGGAATAGGTGAAGACACCATACTGATCCCACGGCTGATAATCCTGAATAATTCTAATTAGGTTTGCGGAGATAGTTTGGTCTGTTGCCGAAATACTCCATTTGGTAGGCACTAACTTGCGAGCACTTTTCCTGCCAATCATTCCGACGCTTAATACTTTTGAAATTTGACTGATCGACACACCATTACTATATAAATCCATCATGGCATCATTTGAAGGCATATCTGTGTCGTAGTACACCTTTTCTATTTTTGGTTCTGTTTTAGTTGCATATGTTTTGAAGTTCGATATTTGAGCAGTAAGCATTGACGGCGTTTCATCTGATTTAGAAAAGATATCTCGGGATGCCATAGGCCTTTTAACAAAAGTTGCGGTGCTCTCTACTGGTACTGCCGACATTGCAATTTCCTGCAGAGAATTTATGTAACTTCCAGATACACTATTTGCATCACATGTTACTACTCCTCTGACAAGGTTCATTCGATAATTCACGATCTGGTCAATTGATTTGCCACTCCAAGATTCTGGACTGTCGAGTATAGCAGTATTGCCATGAAGGGGTGGTACAAGTGGACCTACCCTGATTTTTGGATACCCGTGATTCCCAACAAAAAGAGAGGGAGGTGAAGCTCCACTAATGATATTTGAAGAGAACTTTGTAGAATTCAGTCTTAAGAAGTCAAACCAGTTCTTTTGAAGTCTTTTTCTGAGAAGCTCCGGCGTTGACATCTTACATTGCTCCTACAATCAAGGGCCATTTAATTTGTACCTGGCTTTAATGCGTATTTTTTATTTTATTGTTATTGCGAGGTTCAATATATCGACAAGATCAACCTTCTCATCAACATATTAGTAATTTTTATCATATTCTTGGAGTGTTATAGGAGGGCCTATTTTCTAGGCACTTCATTAGATAATTACCTGATATCATTCTTGAGAGCTTTTAAGGGCATAGGAGTATCAATTTTTCTGATGAATAGAACAATTTCTAAAAGTAAAAGAATAACTTTTCTTCGGAAATTCGTCCTAGGCCCTTCTCTCTCCTTAGTTTCATAACAAAAAGCTTCGAAAAATAGGCTTAGATGTATCGTTCTTGTTCCAAGAGTCGTTTTGTGGCGGCTGCCCTATAGTTGAACAAATTGCGCAGCTTTGCTATTGCATATTGTCTGAATATTCGTCCAATTATCCCTAATGGTAACTCAAATTGTATATTATCAATAACTCTCGTTTGCATTTCATCACCTTCAAAGATATGCTCATGTTTCCAGTGGCTGAAAATAGGTTTTTCGTTCTCCGATGTTATCATTTCGTCCACATATCGAAACGGCTTTAAAAATGTAATTTTTGAATGCCATTTATTCCTGAAGATAATTTTTCCCGTTAGCCAAGCCTCTGATCCTTCCTTTATAATTTCGTCACTGGTATCGAGCACTCTGAGTAGCATATATGGAGGAGTTATTTTTTCCAAATGCCGAATATTCGTATAAAATGCCCATACGGTTTCCAAACTGGAGTGAACATCAAAAATACTGCTAAATGAGTTTATTTCAGTTCCCTCTTCCCAGAGCACTTTTTTTATTTATAAGTCAATTGGTTCAAAGCTAAGTGGAAGTAGGCTTGAGCAAACAACAGCAGAATCAGGAAGCGGCTTTTCGGTGGATCGATAATATATCCCTACATCTCTTGCAAGAATCATTTACTTCGCTGAAAAGAAATAGAGTCAAAAAATATTAAATTTAACTCAGGCAGAGCTATTGTAGGAAAAGACCCACTCCTAGATGCATGATTCCAAATTCCTACAAATGTTCATGAGTAGTGTTTCAAATAGAGGTCACCGAGTAACCTGTAAAATATGCCATTTCGACTATGTAGAGGTTAAAGGAGTTAAGAATATACGTCATCTTGACTACTTGTTATGTTAGAACCGGTAATACAATTCCCTCTTCAAGTCTAGCCCATTCATGACCCATTTAGGGATTGACTCTCCAAGCCTCACCCCTATACACATAGGAGTATAATGAATGACAATGATGTATACGTCACGAACATCACGGAATACGAAATATGCAATCTAAAAATCATTTGACTTCATCGGAATTTGTAGAAATTCAGTTCAAAATTAGCTTTTGCTTCTTTTTTTCAAATATTGTATCGTGATTTTCATGTGACATTCTTTGCAGAGTGTTCTTAAATTATCATGATTGTGAATAAATTCTGTTATCGTTTTAACCTTATCTTCCAGAGTATTGAATTTGTATCCAAATAATTTGTAACGTGATTTTGGAATTATATGATCACATTCTAATATCCTAGATCGGACGAATTTTCTTCGATATCGGTATTCGTATTTTACTTTACAAACTTGACAAGTATAATTGTCACGCTTGAAGATATCTGACCTTACTCTATCCCAATAGAAATTATGATAGTACCACCTTTCAAATTCTTTATTACATTTTATTGAGCAATATTTTCTAAAAGGAGGTCTGATTAGGTTGTTACATCCAGTATTTCGGCACTTTGCTTTACCCGTAATGTCGTATTTGTCAAATTCTCCAATATATACAATATTCTTGGACGACATTGTGAAAAAAAAGATGTACTAGTTTATCTTTCATTGTAGTAAAAAAAATTCACATCGCGATTTGCATTTTTTACTTTCTCTCGAAAGTGGTATGCAGATCTACCCACATGTAAATTAAGGCTCTGTAAGAGGAGTATTTGCTAAATGAAAGCCAAAGAATGAAAGCCATTATTAAAGAATTAGACAATTCAATAAATGTTCTTTATTCGATTTTATTTTCAATAAGTTGTTCTCCAAAATATCACAACTATTAAGAAACCGATACAAATCAAATAAAGCATGAAATAACATGATAAAGTCCACGTAATACATAATAAAGTCCACGTAATACATAATAAAGCTACGAAAAAAGAGAGGGCTTACGTATTCTCTAAGAATCCTTTACTGAAAATCAGAACTATATTAAAGGTCTTAGTGGTCATATAATCATGAAAAGTGAAGACGATGCCCAATGAGCCATAGCCCCAATATTCTGGAATGCAAAAAACACATTGGATTAGTACTATAGATTAGAGAACATTTTTTTCCCTATAACGGGGAAAATAAAACATTTTTTGATCAACTACCGATAATATCATCATTTGGTTGAATATGACAACTATGTGAACTTTAATGATGCCATAATCGTTGGCAGCTAATCCTTCGCAGACAGATCAATTTTATTGGTCTTAATATATTCAATAAATGCAGACGAAAAGGTAGCCCTTTCACACAGGGTTACCTGATTATTTTCATGCTCCCGTATCCATATCACGTTTCCATCAAGATCTAGCTCCACTGTCTTGGACCTTTCAAGATAACGTAAAATAATATTTACCTTAAGCGGGCTCAATTTGTTCTTAAATACTCTATTTAGATCTCTGATCTTTGGATATGGAGTGATACCCTGCAATGTCCTTATGAATAATTCTACTTCCGCCTCTGCTATTTCATTAGCTGACGTCTTTTTTGTCGTTGACTTGGAATTTTTGTATCTGATAATCCAAGTGGAATTTCATTATTCTAAAAGCTTTCTGACACGAACTTGCCACCAATGTCATTTCGATTGATTGCCCCTTTTAGTCTCGGAATATCTTTACTTTATTAAGATAAACATGCCGTTAGATACATCTTAATGGATTTTGGCCGTGAACCTAAACAGATTCGGAAGAACATTCCCAATCTGCTAACAGAACAAGAGTGCTATACCAAGGATGTATCTAATTTGTTCTGCTAAAAAATATTGAAAAACTGCTAAAAGGAGGCGATGTCATCTTTAGCAATGGATTCTTTATGAACCTGAGCATTCAAGACCCTATTTATCCCATAGGAATGCAGGAATTCCTTGGCATAGTAATTTGCATGTTTTTCGGATCCCCTATGGCCGGTTCCTCGAGAACGAAGGTGATGATAAAATTCGTGCAAAATAATAAATGGATTATAGAATACTTCTGAATTTAATGCGTATATCCTTCTCTCCTTGTGTACATATACCGCATACACGGTCTTTCGCCTCCCTTTGATTGTACCTACTTTAATGTCGGGTGGCGATATATGATAGAATGATGAAAGTAGTTCAAGTGCATCTTCTGTTTTACAGTCCAAGATGAGCTTAACAATTTTGAATTGTAAATGAGTGTCAGGCATTAATTTTTCTGTATTACCCTTCATACTTAGGTCACTAAACTGTAAATGTCAACTGGTTAAGTTAAACAACGTGGAGATTGACTGCTACCTCTGGTAAGTAATTTGACTGACAGATCATTTGTAATGAGCACCTAGCTGACAGATCACAGACACCTATTGCCAGATATAGATTTCAAAATGCCTTTTAATCAATTGCAGGTACTCGCAGTATAGCAGTAGTGACTGAATCTATCGATCATCTTCATTCTGTAGTCCGTGAGTCTTTATGAATCGTAGCAGCTCGTCATATTGTTCAATCTTGTAATAACGTTTCATTCGTTCTAATGTGTAATCATCATAATGGACATGTGATTTTCCTCTTAGCTTTTCCACACTCATTTAAATAACTTATCGCACTTAAGTTTTTCAAAAAAGATCTAACGAAAAAAAATAAATGAAATTGCTTTAGCCCTCCATAAGGATTGTAGAAGTCTATTTTTGATAAAACTCCTCAATTCTTCTCGGGTTCCGATAATAGCGTATGAAAATCTGTAAGATTAGTTCATCATACAATCACTTTACTTTCCAACATATCATGGAAGGACTTCTAAGTGCCCAGTCATACTGGGTAAATCGTATATGCAGTAATAGGTAAAACCTCCTAATGTGTCCGTCTTGAAACTAAATGTTCTATTCTCTCCACCGGCAAGATCGTGGTTCATCTTGTACGGCGATTGCATGGTAAATGAATGTCTGTCGTCAACATCCTCCCCAGTATTGTAGAAATGAATAGTAACATTGTCTCCCTTGTGTACGATGATATTTGTTAGTGTAAATGCAGCCACTGGAACGCCCAGTTTAGATTCATTTGCATTTAGTTCTTGCGTAAACATGTAATATTCATTTGGCTTTACGCCTGGTTCACTAACCTCCGTAACTACTGATTGAGCTAGGGCAGTAAACAACGTGCTAATGGGCATTAGTAGCATAACGCCAAATATCATAGTCAGAACCGTAAGTCTGATTGTTTTTTCAACTGCCAAAATATTTGCTAACACTATCCTATATTAATTACACACTTTAATAAGCATGGTGCGTGGATCTTCTAAAGTCTCGAGGACACGTATTGCGAGCAACTATCAAAATTTTTAGATTTCGTGCATATGTTCTCAAGTTACCCCCATGTTCACTATTTTCCGTTCAACGCGCGACCAGTAATTTCAGCGCGAAATTGTCATTGGATGCCTAAAACGCGCCACTTTTTGGGACGTATCTTGCAGAGTCCCACATATTGACCAAAACAATATTGGACTTATTCGTTGTCCTAATCAATAGATCCGGAAGTCCTACTTTCAACCGCAGTTACATTTTTTATCCTCAAAAGTGGTAAAGAACCGACCCCCCCTTCAAGCGCATGCTGGAAATAATGGCAGGCGTACCAGCCACAGGTTTAAGCAGTTTTAGA
>JBBRRH010000056.1:0-25528 GCA_038201105.1 Nitrososphaera sp.
ATGGTATTGCCTATGTTAGTTCCCAGCACCTTTCTCAAATCATCACCGGAATGTATCTCTGTACCACCGGCGGTAATCAAAATAGAATTTGGTGATAGTCCTATACCTTCTGCTAAGGAATTCTTTGTAACATCCGAAATGACTATGCCATGGTCAATATTGCTTACTTGAGGGATGGGAACTAGCGTGGAAACTACTACATACAATAAGATGAATGATGCCGCTGCAAGAATCATGTTATTTAGCGGTCCTGCTGTAAGTACTGCGCTTCGTTGCTTGATTGATGCCTTTGCTAATTCTTCCCTCTCAATATTTACAAATGCGCCCATGGGGATTCCCAAAACCAATACAATTCCGGTAGATTCCACTTTAAGATTATGAACCCTTGCGACTATTCCATGTCCTGCTTCGTGAATAAAGACACTGATTATTAATGCTGCTAGGGTATAGCCTATAGGCAGAATTGGATTTATTCCCGGTATTAGTAGGTTGGCTTGGGGTCCAAATCCACGGGCTGTCTCTCTAAATGTAACGCTCGATGCCACGGCTACGATGCTGCTTACAATCAGTAACAATGCCACGGCCGTAATAACTGGCATAAGATACACGTTGAATTTAGCGTAGACTCTAGCCGGCCTAGTTTTGGCTATTCGGTCGAAGAACTTCAAACCAAATGGCGTATGTATTAATATTAAAGGAAACGGTCGAAAAAAATCTACATGAATTTTATTTTTGTTGTGTTGTTCCAGATTCTGATATTAACCCCATTAGATATTTAAATGAATTTATTTTCAATCACTTATTGATAAATTAACTACGACAATTCTAGGTTCCAATTTTAGTAATAATCGCATATTTTATTGGGGATTGATCCATTTCATAGTGCGGATACTAAAATACTCCGAGCATTTAGTTATTTGCCTCAGTAGGGATGTAAAATTACTCAGTTATTCTTTTTCCAGAAATGAATAACTCCTTCCTGTATGGTAGGATTTGTATAACTTTTAAGTTTGAGTAATTCACTCTCCATTTCATTTTTTCTTGATATATGAAATTTTTCTTTAATATGATGTTCTATTTTAGAAATGTCCAGTGACTGGAGGCATATGTTACAATTTATTGATTCCACTATGAACATAAGAGGTATATCTAATATTTCATGTTATCTAGTGGGATGGCTCGTATGAATGTAAAGGGAGGGATGAATTGATCGTTGATTCATGCTATCTGTTAAATTCACCACATATTCTCTAAAAAGTAATATATAGAGTGGCATTACAGAAGTTTTAGTCATTAGGAGTATTGCAACCTCTTGCGAATTCTGAATGTCCTACTTTTAGTCAACGCCTTAATAAATCAATCAAATGTTTTAATGGGTTGCAGTGTGCCAATTGTTTGATAGTTCACTTCTGTTGATAATAATTGGTATAGTAGCCGGTATTTTAGGATCCTTGGTCGGGATAGGTGGTGGAATTATAATGTCTCCCGCATTAGCCTTTCTCGGTCTTCCTCCATCTCAAGTGGCCAGCACTAGTCTCATCGCGGTTTCCTCTACAAGCATTTCTTCTACACTTGCTTATGCAAGATTAAAAAAAATCCAGTATTCCATAGGTCTCAAATTGGCAACGTTTTCTGGCCCTGGCGCGATATGTGGTGCATTGATTTCTGTAGGTATCTCTCCGCTACATTTTAGATTACTCTTTGTAATCTTACTGCTTGCAACCGGATTGTATCTTCTATTTCGGAACTCTGTTTTGAAGGAACGTAGATTTGACTCTGAACCGGTTTGGATTAAGGTGCTATTTTACTTTGGTGCATTCGTAGCGGGGCTTATTTCCAGTTTATTTGGAATTGGAGGTGGCATCATTTTTGTTCCTTTACTGGTAATAGTCATCAGAATGAATATGTCATCTGCAGTACCAACATCACAACTGGCACTAATGTCCACTGCACTAGTGGGTACGATTACTCATATTATTATTGGAAATCCAGAATACATTTATGCCTTACTCCTATCCATCGGCTCGTTTGTCGGGGCGCAGATAGGTGCAAAAATTTCAGTAAGGTTTAAAGATTCCACGCTTCGCTATATTTTTGCCTTGTTGTTGATGGCCCTCTCGATAAGATTTATACTTGGTGTCTTCATAGAATAGAAGTAACGATAAGCGACATATGTGAACCTTGAATATTAAATTATTGCAACGATATTGGTATGCTTTTGGATCTATAAAATGATCAACTGGTTTCAAAGTACAAAACTTCGGTTCCACTAGTGTTCGATCTCATTTAGAACTACTTTTTATTAACATATGAATGAGATACGGAATCTTTTAAAATGAATGTCTTAGAATACGTTACTCAAAACATTCACCAAATAGTTTCATCCAAGTGAATTCAGCAAAAATCTCGCTATTTTATCCTGAGATAGCAAAGGGTTGGTAAAAGTGATAATTGATGAATTTTCGTTCCATGAGTATCTACCTAACAGAAATAAATCTAAAATGTGACAATGACATTGTGAATTGTCGAATCTAGATAAATTACAGGAGGACACTAATACTCAATATTAAAACGGATCTAAAACCAACCAATTTTCAATCGTAATAAGAATATAAATTAGATAATATTACTCCCACATCAGAGCAGAAATATTTTTGATTGAAATGCCCAATAAAATGGTTTATGTCGACGGTTATGCTGTACGCTATCTCGATATAAATGACTCTAACAATTCAGAAGGAAAAGAAACGCTATTACTGTTGCATGGCATAGGAGCCTCGGCAGAAAGATGGCTTCATGTCGTACCGCTTCTAAAAAAATATTTTAGGATAATAATTCCTGACATCGTTGGATTTGGGTATAGTGATAAACCGACGGTAGAATATAGTATTAATTTCTTTGTCAATTTCGTAAGCAAATTTTTGAGACTGACGAATGTTAAAAGAACGCATATGATAGGTTCCTCGTTCGGAGGGCTGGTGGCAGCAGAATTTGCCCTGAAATTTGAAAGTGTGGTAAACAGGTTGGTACTTGTCTCACCTGCAGGCAGTATGAAGACTTCTACTAAGACTCTCGATGAGTATATTCTAGCTGCATTGTATCCCACAAATGAAAACGCAAGACGCGCCTTTTTTGACATGGCTTATGATCCGCAAACAGTAACGGAAGACACAATCAAGGACTTTGTTAACAGGATGAAACTTCCCAATGCAAAATATGCCTTTATGTCAACATTATTGGGAATCCGCAATATAGAGTACCTGACAGACAGATTAAAAGGAATAATGTCGCCTACACTGCTAGTTTGGGGAGAGGAGGATAGGATGATCCCACCATCATATGCAGATGAATATAGAAAAATTCCGAATTCGAAGCTAACAGTAATTCCAAATTCTGGTCATACACCTTTTACTGAGACACCACGTTCATTTACTAATATAGTACTAAATTTTATAGGTCCATTCAATAATATTAAATAAACGCCTTACAAAGTAGGTTCCATGGGCAGCAACCATGATATTGATGATACAATGTCATCATACAAGAAGGCCGTGGAAAAAGGAAGTGAAGCTCAAAATGAATTTTTGAAGCAATTCTCAAACCTACAGCAGGATGCTATGCATAATTTTTTTACTATGTTGCAAGGGCTGACATTTTACAACGCGATGTTCAAGACTACCATTCAGAGTGGCGGGAGAATATCGATTCCTGAGGCCGAAAGACAGGCGCTAAAAATTGATGATGGTGATCTAGTTCAGGTTATCATAATCCCAATAGAAAGAAGAAAAAAAGGCAGCGACAAATCATAATGACTTTAGCTTAATATTTGTCAAATAGAAGCCAAAATTCTTGATGAGTAGGATATTCAATTTTTACGGAAACTTGCAGTATTAAATTGAGAAGAAACTATTGAGAACGACTCTTTAGCCACTGACCTACTTTGGGTAACACGTTATTCTGTGAATAACTACTAGCTATGAGACCTACATGACCGGTATGAAATCTCATCAAGCGCTTATCTTCACTTGAAACTGCTTCGTTAAGTGGAACACTACACTCTGCTGAAACAAGATGATCTTCTTCTGCAACTATATTAAGTAAGGGAACATATATTTTTGACAAGTTTACAGTCTTTCTCCCTAACCTCAGCTCGTTGTTGAACAGGAGATTTCTCTGATAAACATCCTTAATCCACTGTCTTGCTGTTTCTCCCGCGATTGGTGGGGTGTCGTACAACCATTTTTCGATCCTCATGAAATTCTGCACGAACGAATCATTATCTATGTTCTGTACTAAATTGTAATATTTATTTACGCCCTGTTTGAATGGTTTCAAGGCGGAATAGCATTCGTAAAGCTTCTGTGAAGGCAGATTTCCGATAGAATTTACTAATTTATCAATATCCATGTATCGAGCCAGATTTGCTATCACAGTAGTATCTTTTCTTGTATCCAAAACAGGCGCTATCGTTACCAAGTTCTTTACCTTTTCTTGATGTAAAGCCGTGTACATGACTGACATCGATGAGCCCATACAGTAACCATGCAAGGTTATTTTATCTACTGAATTCCTGTTTCTTAGAATGTCAACGCTATCATCTATAAAATAGTTAACATAATCATCGAAAGATGTGTATTTATCCGCATTTGCAGGTGATTTCCAATCTAGAAGATATATATCAAACCCTTGACTCAGAAGGTTCCGGATCCAACTTTTATTTGGCTGAAGGTCTAGAATGTACGACTTGTTTATGAGTGCATATACTACTAGTAAGGGAATTCGTGCTGTCTTATTTACAATGGGTCTATAGTGTAGCAGCCTAAACAACCTTGTTTCGTATAAAACCTCATTTGGAGTCGTCCCTACCTGGATGTCCTCTGATTCGGATAAAATCTCTCGAGTTTTATTCAATTTCCTGAGCACTTCCTCTTGTACGGAAGGTCCTTCGTTTGTTGATCTCTTCACTACTTTTTCGTATTCAGAAGTGCCAGTTTCTCTAGACAGAGTTGCTCGCTCTTCCATGAATCTTAACACTTTCGAGTTCTTTACGCATATCCCGAATATTTCTCTTTAATTCATTAATGTCCTCTAGTATTACATCCAGTTCAGACCTAGTTGGTAATCTTAGTGTCTCCAGGTTTTTTTCAAAAATTCTATGTACGCAATTTATAAGCTCTATCTGATTGCTTGAAACTTCATTATATGCCTTGGCGAATTCCTTAGAAGTAAATAGGGAAGTAAACGCATCTTCAAATGCATCTATTAAAACCATTCGAAATTGCTCCGAATCCCATGGATCCGAATTAGGTAATTTCTTTTTTCCAACATTGTTTAAGGCTTGTGTATATGCACTACTCATTTGTATCCAGTACCCATTCAAACTACCGTAAAGATCAATGAGAGTTTTGGTAAGAAGCAACAACTCAGAACAGTATTCGTTGTAATCCTTCGTAAATGCTTTAATCGGTCCTATCGAGGGAAGTTGAATAATTTCATTCCACTTATCGTAAGCAGAATCCGATCCGATGACGCTTAAAGGTGGCTCGCTTTCTGCGTGATTTTCCTTTGAATTAGTCTCATTAGTCATATTTTCCATTCCCTAATCAATGCTATAGTTAAATTTTGGTAGGTCTGATTAATTTGCTTTTGGTTGCTAATATATTTATTGTCACTACAAATTATGATACTAGTGCGGGAAATTCACTGTAACGCGCGACGCCTCGCTATTTTCCAAGAACAAGCAGGTAAGTCGTTCTCTTGTTGTACCTAAGATCCAAGAAGAATTGTCGTATAGAACCAGTCATAAAAATAGTTTATAAGGGCTCATCTCCAATTTTTGTAATACCATGCGTTAGGTTGGATTTAAAGCATGAAAACCTGAGAACTTCGGGCTCGTAGCTCAGCATGGATAGAGCGCCTGCCTTCTAAGAACTACTATGAAGAAAGCCGGAAGTCGTGGGATCGAAGCCCACCGGGCCCGCTTTTAAGGTAATAAAGAGGCTATTTTCATCGAGGAATTGAAGGCTAAATAAGCACCTTGTAAACGATTTTAAATGGCTGCCAAAATCTGAATGTTTTAGGGATAACATGCTTAATGATAGTCAACTTATAAATTTGGTAAAATCTGCACGCGAACTGAGCACAAAACGAAAATTTACGCAGTCTGTTGAGCTGACCATGGTGTTAAAAGACATAGACGTGAAAAAAGGATTCGCCCTCAACGAAGTCGTTCCATTACCTAATAAATCGGGTAGGCAGGCAAGTATCTGTGTCATAGCGTCAGGAGACATGGGGACTCGAGCGCGTAAAGCAGAAGTTGACAAAGTGATAGAACCTGAAGAATTGAATAGACTAGGAACTAATAAGAGGGAAGCTAGGAAAATCGTCAGGGCTTATGATTTTTTCTTAGCTGATACATCTTTAATGTCGAGCGTTGGTCGTTCTTTAGGTCAGTTTTTGGGTCCCAAGGGCAAGATGCCTACACCATTCCCTTACGGCGCTCCAATAGAAACAATTGCTGAAAGATTCCGAGGTTCTGTTCGGGTTAGGACAAAGAATCAACTGAACCTATCTGCAAAAATAGGAGATGAAAAGATGGAGGATGAACAATTAGTGGCAAATGCTGGAGTAATCATCTCTACGATCGAAAAAAAGCTTCCTCAAGGTGAAAAGAATATACAGAATGCAATTATCAAGTTCACTATGGGAAGACCGAGCAAATTATCGGGAATCGTTCAAGAAAAGAAAAAAGGTGTGCATTAATGTCAGTGGATGGAAATAGGACCAATAGAACTCATTACCCTAGACGAAAGCAAAATTTGTACCAGCAAATGCAAGAGCTTCCCAAATCATGTAGCGTTATTGCTCTTTCCAGTATGTCTAAGGTCCGCGCAGCGCAGTTGATGAAAATACGAAAGAAGTTTCACAATGACATAAAGATAAGGATAATCAAGAATAGGGTGGTCCAGAAATCCTTCGAAAAAATCAACGATATCGTAGGATTGGATCAATTGTCTAGCAAATTAGAAGGTCAATGTGCGCTGATGTTTACAAACATTAGCCCTTTTAAGCTGAATTTAATTTTTGATCAAAATAAGGTCTACCTAGCTGCAAAAGGAGGCGATGTTACTAAGATGGATATTACAATTCCATCGGGAAACACAGGTATATCACCAGGGCCTGTACTTTCAGAATTCAAAGAAGTAAACGTACCTACGAAGATAGATCAAGGTACAATTTGGGTAAGCAAAGATACCAGAGTTGCTAAGGCAGGTGATGTAATATCACAAAAGACAGCGGCTCTCCTCTCAAAGTTAAATATTAAACCTATCGAAGCTGGAATTGCAGTAAATTTTGCCATCTCAGATGGCTTAGTATTTGGAGAGAATGATCTGAAGATTGACCTTAAAGCTTATACAAATGAATTGATTATGTCTCACTGTCAGGCATTATCATTAGCAGTCGAATCGGCATATACAACATCAGAGACTATTAAACCACTTCTCAACAAGGCAAACAGACTTGCGGAGTCATTAGCATCCACATCAGGGTACATCTCTCCCAGCACAGTGAAACTAGTATTAGCTAGAACCCAATCGAATGCGAGTATTATTGCCGGAGCAATCAAAAAGAAAGGTTACATAGCTAGTTAGGATAGGAAAATCTTCAATATAAAAATCTAGGGTTTGCAGAATACGTCTGGAAGCGTGTCGTCCAGATGTATTCGTAATGTACAGACAATTTGGAAAGTCACATTAAAACTAAAAACAAATATTTTAATGGAATTGACGACGGTTACCTGATTATCCGAATAGGGCGGATAATCCTTCGAGTGCTTCTTCTTCTTTCTTTTCTTCCTTCTTTTCTTCCTCTTCTTTATTTGCAGTTGGTGCAGCCGCGGGGCCAGAAGCTGGGCCTGAAGGTTGGGGTGCAGCAATGGGCGCTGCTTTCAGTGCTTCTTCAATATTCACTTCACTTAATGCCGCTACCAGTGCCTTAACTTTCACTTCATCCGGGGTCACGCCTGTAGCCTTTATGACGTTAACAACATTATCTTCTGTAATGTCTTTGTTTAATTTATGTAACAATAATGCAGCAAATACATATTCCATGGTCAAAGAATGGTCTATCCAAGACCATAATATAAAACTTTCAAAATATTACAGTATTCTTGTACTCCTAGCCACAGCATACAAATGATCTTTCAAATCTCGTTCATACAGAGAATTCATTTTTTCTAATAGTATCGCCCTCGCCTGTGCTCTGTCCTCCTGTGTGCGAGCCCTAAGAACATTCGCAAACATTTCCGGAAGATTTTCCTTAACCCACCCATCCAGAACATGATAGCGTTCTTCATTAAGCCAGGCAATTTTGGATGTATTTTCATCTACTTCTTCGTTGAATGTTCCGGTTTCTACCGTATCTATCAGCATAAAAATGCAATTGTTGGGATCAGGATTTGAGAGTACTTCTTTAAGCCTTCCTTCCCCTTGACCGGACAGTACCTTATTGATTAATCCTGTAGGAATTACATAAAAGCCCTGAACATGAATTCTTGGATTATTGGTGGCATTTATTCGTCCAATAATTAGCCTATTAAATCGGTCATATTTTTGCGATACGAAAACATATTCTCCTGACTTAATCTTACCTCGACCAAACATCATTAGACTGCCTTGAACAAAATATTTATTATTTGCTATATTTCCAAGCTTTTTTTGTTAAGTGTAAAATTGTCCAGACTATTCTGTTACGGCTCCAAAAATGAAATAAAATTTCTTAATAATGAGTCCTTCGAATAATATATGACAGTTTTGCAGTATACCATAAGTTAGATTGATGATAACAAGGGTATTTGTTTCAGCGGAAATAACCAACAAAGAGAGAGTGGCTGCTGCCCAAGAAAATATTTTTATTCAAGCCGGTTCCGACAGTTCAAAACTGAAAAAAGTGGAAAAGCAAAATCTCCATTTCACCCTTGCTTACATTGGAGATGTTGATGAAACATTACTTGAGCGAATCAAAACAAATTTTTCGGAGATCAAATTCACGTCTTTTGAATTCAATTATGGAAATATAGGCGGATTCCCAAACTCAAATCGCGCACGAATAGTTTGGCTTGGGGTTGACGAGGATGGGCATAAGAACATATCAAAGCTTTGGCAGTTGGTTTCTGAGAAGTTATCAAATTTTGTAAAAAAAGATAATGATCCTTTCATTCCTCACATAACTTTATTTAGACTTAGGAATGGAAGCATTAACTTGGAGTCACTGATCTCAAATCACACTTCTGCTAGGGGGATTTCAGACCGTATAGATCTTCTAACAGTGAAGCAGAGTACCTTAACCCCACTTAGTCCTAGATACACCGATATTATCACAATGACATCTAAATGAAACGCATAGACCAAGTTATATCTCAAGCTTTGATATTATGTGAACCTCAAAGCAAAGACTCCATGAAATTACAAAAAATTGCGCAACATGTTACTGACTTAATCGATAAATCGATTAAGACAATTGACGATGACAGAATATTGGGATTGTCTGTTGGTGGCTCATACGCCAAAGGAACATGGCTTGCCGAAGATAACGATATAGATTTCTTTGTAAAAATAGACCCTAATGTAGATAAACGTAAATTTGAACAACTTGGGACTAGGATAGGATTTTCTGCACTTGACAAATACAGACCATACCTCCGGTATTCGGATCATCCGTATGTAGAAGCAAAAATACAAAAAGTTCGAATTAATATTGTGCCTTGTTATCAAGTTAATAGGGGACAATGGAAAAGTGCTGCTGATAGATCTCCGTTTCATACTATCTTCATGACTGAGAATTTGGATGAAAATATGAGAGGTCAGGTCAGAATTTTGAAAAGGTTTCTGAAGTCTATGGGGATTTATGGCTCCCAACTTTCAGTGGGAGGTTTCAGTGGATATGTGACAGAAATTCTCATCTTGAGATATCGGTCGTTCATAGAAGCCATTAGTTTGATGGCGAACATGAATCGTGACAAACAGTTGATAGCACTAAATGAACCTGACGCTCAGTACCTTCCTTCATTTAATAGTAGGATCATAATTATAGATCCCATTGACCCTAAGAGGAACTTGGGTGCTGCAATCTCAGCTGAGTCTTTGGGGAAATTCATATTGGCAGCCCGCTCGTTAATTCAGATCCCTTCAATAGGATACTTCAAGTCGATAGAAAATAAGTTCGACATAAGGGTCCTTGAAAAAGTGAAACCAAATCTACTTATCGTAGAATTTAAGATAAGGAAAAGAAGCCCTGATGTTATATGGGGGCAGTTAAAGAGAAGCTTAACTGCCCTATCCAAGCAACTCAGCATATCGGGATTCAACGCATTTGGTAGCACATGTATAACAGATGAAAATGAATCTGCAGCATTTGTATTCCTGGTAGAATTTACAACCCTTCCATCATTCACACTTAATGTGGGACCAGAGGTATTCAGAAAGCGTGATACAGAAACATTTATTGAGAGAAAGATGAACAAGCTAACTCCGTTTTGGATTAATGGAAATATGAGGGTCGTTACGATTTCGGAGAGGAATAATCTATCTGCAAAAGAATACTTGTCTGAGCTACTTTCGGGAAATGTCAGTAACGTAGGAATCAACAAAGACATCATAGATGACCTACGCACGGGCTTTGATGTTTACCGTGGAACTGAAAGAAAGTTAAATAGATTCATCAAATCAGCCTTGAGTCGGGTGATCTTAAATGATGGAAGAATTATCAGATATCAGAGAGATTGATGATCTTAGGTCTCTGACGGCTTATCCTTCTTTTGAAGATAATACATTTAAGGCTAGGCTCAAGGAGTTAGAGTCACTGGGTATCACATCAGTTCTGTCTTATGGTAATACCAAAATTCGTAACTTTTCTATTTTGGGAAAAGGATGTGTAGGTCTAGCGGTTCTTGTCAAGTACAGGAAAAAAATATGTGCTCTTAAAATTAGGAGAACAGATGCAAATAGACTACACATGTACAATGAAGTACTTATGCATTCACTCGCAAACGCAGCTAATGTTGGACCTATTCTCATTGATTTTAGCGAGAATTTCATACTGATGGAGTTCATAGATGGCAGAAATATTGTTGATTGGTCTGCAGGAGATAGTATACTTAGCGAAGATATATACAATGTGTTGGTATCAACGCTGGAACAATGTTATGTCCTTGATCGAATAAAGTTAGACCATGGACAACTGAGTCATCTGAAATGTCATTTGATAGTTTCACCGCAAAAGAAACCAACAATTATCGATTTTGAAAGCGCTAGCCTTGGAAGGAAACCGAGTAATGTTACTGCTGCCGCTAATACGTTCCTTGCTGCAAGATCACTAGACCTGAGGCTGAAATACATTGTGCGTAAGTATCAAACTGAAGAAATAATACGATCCCTTAGAGAATACAAGAAAACTATGACAAGAGAGTCATTTAATAAAATAATAAAATTATTTTACTCTGCATTGTTCAGTTAAAGCTAATACTTTATGGACAGGGTTATGAATTCACTGGAGGGAGTCATGAGAAATCGAATACTTTTCTTCATGAAATTAAATTGGTTGTGCTGGGAGCTCGTTTTGAGGTTACCAAATTACGGTAATTATTTGAGATGATTTTAAATTTAACACATGCTAATTTTAAAATGTTAATATGGCCTGATGGTAATCGCAACTTACCCCTAAAAGTCAAGGCACTGAAGAAGGCAAACCGGTGTGCTGCTGAGTCCTATAGTTGGAGTAGTATCAAGTGCACTGATAAAAGATTGAGTCGCCTAGTGACTTGGATGGATTAAACGTTGGTTGTGCGGATTGAAATGCAGATATTATAGCTTTTCTGGAATGAATAGTTGAATTATAGTTTTTTTGACAATTCTCGAATTATGAGTCTTACTGTCTCAACATCAAGATCAAGCTGATCAGCGATCATATCCTCTGAGATACCAGACTCGTTTAAATTTCTCAGGATCTCCCTTTTTGCATTATCTACATGTGCGAACCCCTTGCGTAATTCCAAATCGGCTCCAATTTCTTTAATGTAATTTTTTACCTTTGACAGAAATTCATCTAGATTTCCGTTGTTATCTGTGGATAACACTAAGACTTGATCCTTGATAGGGATGCTCATCATTCTTACCTTATCGTATAGATATATTACAAAATCCAGGTTTCCTAACTCTGGCATAAACATTTTTCTTAGATCCACAATATATGCGGACTGGGAATAGCTAATTTCCGGATTTCTACCCTTCAAATGTTCATCCAATCCTTCCCTCATAGTACCTGCATATAGGTGCCCAGATTTTTCAACAAGCCCTGAAAACCTAATGCTCGGATCGAGATTCAAGATGTTCTTTGAGAACTCCTCAGCGTTCATGTGGAGTTATTTTATTCAGGAAGGAAATATAGTTTTGGCTTCTCCTATGGATAAAAATAGAATTAAACAGGTTTTTTATGTAAAAATAACAGTTGAATCAGATTTAGGGAGACATGGATTTCCAATAACCCAGTTCAGCTTTTGCAAATGCCAAAAATCGATTGGACAGTAAAAATTCGACCTCTACTTCACGAAATCCAGATATAAGTCATGATAATTCTATTTGGATGTAATCATCATGGCTGAGGACACATCGTCTGCAGAATCTAGCACAATTCCATTTCCTACCTTGACTATTATCTACCTAATATCAAAGGCAGAGAGCGTCATAGAAGAAATTAGTCAGAAATATAATAATATAACAGTTGAGGACTGTTATGGTTTCTTTTCTGGAGGAGTGAAACAGGAATATAAGAAAATCACAATATGGAGTCAAGGGATAGACAGTCTTTGGTTCAATGCATTGATCGCTAGGGTTAAAGAAGTAACTGGCGTTGAAACGGTCCCAGTTGTGTCAGGCGGTATCATGTATTCGGTATAGGCTATCTGAATTCTATAACAAGATGATCCGGATCTGTATCTCCATGATACAAATATGGGTGTTCAAAAGCTGTAATACAGCCCATGGCTTGTCAAAGTCCCACTTCATTATTCCCGTCATAATAGCAAAATATGACAAGAGGTATTGCCAATCCTTATTCAGCATAGCAGTCGTGTAGGTTCTTTATCTTGTATCTATAATTATGGTGCGGTACTACGATATTTTTTCTGAACTTTGTGAAACACGTCGTTTGCTAATGATCCGGACTTAAAAGAGGAAATAGGACAAATAGAGTCTGCCATTATTTTCTGGACGAGTCATTCGACTTTAGACCGCGCCGTAGTTCAAATAGAAGTAGTATTAGGATTCTCATTTTTCAGGTCTATCAATAATCTATCGCCTACCTTCGGATATCCAATCCTTTCATATCTGCTTTTTGGCATAGTTACCTGAATTAGGGTTTGTGGATATGACTTGATTACCGTTTGTGGTTGAGCTCTAAGAATTGCTTCCAAAATGGGTTTGAGCTGTTGTCGAACCTCTGTGTCGGTTATTGCTCTGTCTACGGCTTCCAACATCATCTGCTGTTGAGAAATCGATTCCAACTCGACATCTTCAACAAGAGACAACACCACAGTTATGTCGTTGTCGGTAAGCTGGGTAATCTTGTACCGAATTTGTGTTTCCTCCAAATCCAAATGATAACACAAAACGTTCTTCATATTACTGTTTACATATTGGAGTAATATTTTATCAAAAGGAACAACTCGTCAGGAATAACTAAAAGCGCCAGTTTGTAGCAGCCAGATTGGTCTAGGACTTGATTTTGAAAAATTTTTCTTTATTTTACCAAGCTCACCAAGTTAATTTGACAACAAACATAGATCTCTGTTTTAGGGATTAATCTTGACCGCACCATCGTTGACCATATCAAAAAAATCTGCATCAAGAGAGCCGCCGCCTGGGATCTAATGTATTCAGTTGTTTATCATTAGATCCTAGTAATAAATATTGAAATGTGTGATCTATGCTATTCAATTTATTTTCCTCCACGTTTGATTTACTTATGTTATAAGGAACATCTTTCGAATATTGATGTCTAGTTTGCATAAAGTTTTCCTTCTTTCCCTTTTGCCTCTATTATATTACATGGCTTAACTTTTTAAAGTGTGAGTAATGAATTTCTGCTCAATGTTTGAGTATTATTATTGAGATAGAACACATTTAAATTAACTAGTATTATATCCTATACTATCACGATGAAATATAGAAGTCGAACAGACATATTTGCATCAATCTTGGAATCTGTTAATAATATGGATGGTGCTGGTATTACTACTATTATGTACAAATCTTTCCTTTCCCACTATCAGTTGAAAAAATACATGGCCATCATGTTGAAAAATGACCTAATTCGGTTCGAAGAGGAACGCCGGATTTATAAGATAACTGACAAAGGTGTTAGATTTTTGCAGTTATTTATTCACATGAATGAACTTGTTGGCGTGACTAAGGATCAATAAAATAAAAATCGATCCATTTTGACAGTATGCATATGGCTTTATCAGATTGTTCCAACATGTCACTTTGGTAGACCTAATTGTTTGTCAAAACTGCCCTTTTATTATACCGTAGAAATAAAAACAATGCGAAAATACTTATTTTGGAAGAATACGAATTACCTTTTCTTAACCTATGAGTAAGGAACATAACTTGATGTCAAACATATGAGAATTGTGAGGTAATGGTATTTATTCATCCCTGACACGGTTTTAGATTTCACTAGTTTGTATTGTGATGTTTTCCCGAAATCGACATGGGTCTTCAGAACATGACAAATACTATAATTGTATGATGATAGTCAAGAGTGTTACCCCTCGACAGTTACAGTTCCTCTCATTTCTGGGTGTATTGTACAATAGTATTCGAAAGTTCCCAGCTTATCGGCGATGAAGGTAATCGTTTGTGATTCAAAGTACCCCAAGTCTTTTGTATGAACCTTGAACTGATCGATATTAAAATTATGTTTTGAGTGTGTATCATAGTCCTCGTTAATCAAATGAACTGATTCAAGACTTCCCTTCTTTAAAAAGTACACTGGATTAACGGACGCACCTCCGCCTCTCGAACCCTTAACTCCACCCGCTGACTGGCTCAAGAAATAATAGCCAGTTTGCTGCGAATGCGTAGCTTTGATAAAGCTATTCCTTGGTGCTGCAAAGACTGGGACTGTTCCGTTAACGGGAATTAGAGAGTGGATTCCAGCATAACCAAGCAAAGAAAGTATTCCGGCTGCTGCTAAAACAGTAATAATCAGACCCTTTGAAAATTTAAATCTAGATCTACGAGTATTTGTATTACGATTGTATGATCTCCTTTTTTTGTTCATTGATGCCTCAATTCCTATTCGTTATTATATAGAGTATATGTAACATAGTTAACTGAGCATTAATATGTTTTTATTTGACAGTCTGCTATACCCAAATATATGATTGTTGAAAAGCACTGGGATATAGGTGGTCTCATTCCGTAATTCCTATAGGGGGCATAGTTTAATTGAATGTCCATCCGTCTAATACATCTCCCTCGCTTGAAATCGGTTTCTCTGGTTTTCCTGCAATATGAGAGTAAAGTCGCTAACAATTTGGCCGTCAGAATTTTGAGGCATGAACTAGTCCAGTCCAGATACTCTAAAATTTGTGATTACTTATCTGCTGCACAATTTTCTCGATTATCATATTCATAATCGGAAATGAAACTTGTATTGCGCTGGCATGCGCTAAAACATACCTATCTTAGGCTTATAATAACTGATTTTTTGTATAATCTCATACACAAATATCGACGTAATCCCTGAAAACTAACCTATTTAACAAATTTTGTTACATATCTAAAAAAATAGCTGGCTGCCTCGTTTGCTTTACTGGTCATACAAAAATGGTCCATAGAAGTGATAATTGCAAGTTCAAACAAACAAGGTGCAAGGTGATTTGGGTAAAGGTAAATTAGGAATGAATTAGCGTAACTCCATAAAAATGGATTACATGTTAAGTGCTGGGGCAGCAGCTTTGACGAACATAGGCTTGCTAGGGGCTATCGTTGCAACGTATGTACAAAATATGCGCTTGATACGATCGTATTTTACAGGCGGACTTGTATTCGTTGCCTCTCTGTTCATAATACAGAACATAGTAATAGTAATCTTTTGGTCAAAATTATATGTGGCTGGGCCTAGCATCAAAGGAATTGTAGATGCCGCTGCTCCTTACTTGTTTGCGATAAATGTGGCACAATCTGTAGGCCTTGCTGTCCTACTATGGATAAGCAGAAGGTAGATCCCTCAAACTTCAACGTCATTCATCCATAAAAGCCCTGTTTAATAAAATGAGGTTTCCAAGCGCAGACAACAATTGATTCAAAAGAAACCCATCATGATTATCCAGAAGAATATTAGGTATCTGGCAATAGAAAAACCCTAACTAAAACATTTCAGAATTCTCCTACTTAGCACTTAAAAAACATAATCGTATTCAGAATTCCAATGGAACAATCAAATGGAATAAAGGTAGCAATCATAGTTTTAGTAGCCGCTGGATTAGCTGTTACCCCTTATTATAATCAGAACGTATCAGCCAGCAAGTCTTACGAATTAAAAGGAGTTGGCAAAGGAACCCTAAGCTGTCCTGATGGGAGTAAAGTGAATAATGCGAGAATAAGCTTTTTTGTCTTTTACCAAAATGATGGAACTTTTGCCGAATGGAATGTCGATCACAAAACTCTTGGTTCCAAAGGAGGCATCTTTACTAAAGAGAGTATAACTTCAAGCAAATATAATCTCAATGGAGTACAAGCATTTGATAACATTTGCGATGGCAAAGATCCTGTAAAGATTACTCTGTCTGGAAGTTGTGGTTATGGTACTAAGGCAAAGCTGCAGGGAAATAATGGAGATAAAGGAGTCTTTAAGGTTCGTGCTCAATGTTTGGCAGTTCAATAACCCCCACCCTATTTTTCAATTACAGCGATAAAGCTATTGATCGTTGTACGCATGTCTACGTTCACTTAGTAGACAAAACCATCTGATAGATTCTAGGCTTTCTCCAGACAAGCAAGAGGAGGAAAAGATTATTGTAAAGCCATCATATAGAGTAATAATGGAGTGATTTTCAAGATAAATACTACATTTTCCAAATTTATCCGCATCTGGTTGCCTCTTGTCGCTGTGGGAGTAGTGATCTCGATTGCAATATCCACTGCATTAAGGATTCCATTGGTACACGCTCTCACTGCCATAGGCCTCACTGCCGCACTCGCCCTCAGCGGGTTATTATTCAGATCTTTTGGGAAAGAAGGATACCGCTCTGGGAAAGAATAATCGAAATTTCGAAATCACTGGAATTCGTTGATTGTTTCATTGTACACCATTGTGTATTTATTCCCTTAAGTCCGATGTCAGAATTTTTCAATTATATTCTCGGTAAGTTAATTATTAACTAATCAATTCTAGCTCAAAAAAAGTGCTTGTTCTTTCTGAGAGCACGGAACGTTCGTTCCGAAGTACGTTCCATGCTTGTCCTAATTAATTGGAAGTACAATTACAATTCTATGAATAGAATTGAGACTAGGAATGAAAATAATAGAGGAAAGATCGAGATAATGGCTGATGTAGTAGACCTCTGTAAATCAGGTATCAAGAAAACCCATATCATGTACAAGGGAAACTTAAGCTACGAGCAAATTAACAGATACTTGCAGGAGCTCCTGAAAAAAGGTTTCATTCGACAGGATGTTGACGAAGGCGTGATCGTATACAGGACTACTGAAAAGGGCAGACTTTTTATCCATTACTACACTCTGATGACAGATACCCTTCTAGATGATACTAGAAATGATGTCAAACCTAATGAGCCTATGCCTTTAATTGTGGACAGGTAGTATCCACATAACTGAGGCATGCAACACCAGGGTTACTTGTTGTTTTAAATCGTCGATGTACTGAAATGAAGCCAAATTTGGTTGCACATTTTTCTTAAATATCACTAACTCGTCTTCGTTCCACAGAAAGCAAACCTAAAATTAACAATATTTTTATGAACAATGGTGCTTACGCGTGTTTCTAGGGTAAACCCGAAGAATCCGGAACCATTCAAAATTGATATGGCAGCACGCATTATACTGGAGGGTGGTTTAGTGGCATTCCCCACTGAAACAGTCTACGGCTTGGGCGCGAATGCACTAAACCCGTCTGCAGTTAAAAAGATTTTCTTGGTCAAGGGAAGGCCTGTGGATAATCCGCTGATATTACATATCCAGCATATAGATGACCTGAAAACTTTTGCCAGGAATGTCTCGCGAAAGGCGACCAAGCTTGCGAGGGAATTTTGGCCTGGACCACTTACGCTAGTTCTCGAGAAATCACAAAGAGTGCCTCAGATTACTACCGGGGGCCTGGATACTATTGCAGTCAGGATACCCAGTGACATCATATCATTATCGCTAATCAGGGCTGCTGGAATTCCTGTAGCAGCTCCCTCGGCAAATGTCTCAGGAAGGCCTAGTCCTACGCGAGCAAGTCATGTCTTAGAAGATCTATATGGTAAAATAGATTTGATTATTGACGGCGGCAAAACTCGAATAGGGTTAGAATCTACTGTGATCGATATGACCTCCCCTGTGCCCGTATTGTTAAGGCCGGGAGGCCTACCCCTTGAAAGAATAAGAGAAGAGATAGGTAAAATTTCAATACACTCCTCGATACTTAATCCAAAAAAAGATCACTTGAAAAGCGGTAAAGACTATAAATCCCCCGGGATGAAATATAGACACTACTCACCCAAAGCCGATTTAATCCTCGTAAAAGGTACTAAAATAAAGGTGCGAAATAAGATCGTTGAACTTGCGAGAAGAATGAGGAATGAACAGAGCAAGAGCGTTTGCATAATGACCAAAAGTATAAACAATAACTATATTGCAGACATTGTTTGGTTCGTTGGTAACGATTTTGAGACTATAAGTAGAGGATTATTTGAAATTTTCCGCTATGCGGATAACCATAACATTGATGTAATAATAGCAGAAGAAATGGATTGTGTGGATTTAGGATTAGCAGTAATGGATCGATTAAAGAGGGCAGCAAAGGAAATAATAAGAGTGTAGATTAGTTGCAGTGTATTGGCCCGTAGTCGTTCGTAAAAAAATCCTGATTATAGAGATGCCAACTATGGAATAAAATCTGTAATAATTTTGAACTAATGCTGCGAATGATACCCCTCCCATAGGTGAGCTTAGACTAGGTTGTCTGTTGGTCAACTCCAATATAATCTGCAAACCACCTTTCCATACACCTGCCTGTTGCTTGAGAGTTTGGTCTGGCTTGTTCCGGTATTATAGCAATTATTGGAATGCCAGTTAATTTACGAATGAATTGCGGAGTCATACTTTCTACGATGTCCGGTTTTGAGGGCATACGGTTAATTATTATTCCAATTATGTCAAGTCCATATTTCTTACATGCATTAACAGTCAGAAGAGTATGATTTACTGATCCTAAATTCGGCCGAGATACTACAATTATTTGCAGACCTAGTAATTTTACAAAGTCTCCAAGTAGGTAACTGTTTGTCAATGGCACCATTATACCACCTATGCCTTCCACAACCACAAATTCATGCCTCCTCCGTATTCTCCGAAAGGCAGACAGTACGGACTTGAGACTTATGCGATTCTTTGTAATCATAGACGCCATCAACGGAGACGCTGCAATTGGAAAGAAGACGGGATTTAATTCATCGTCCATATCTCCTACATTTGCTGCCGCTGCCAAGAGTTCAGTATCTTGCGACTTGAAGTTCCGACTATAAATTTGATTTCCGGTAGCAAAGGGCTTCATTATACCTACATTTATACGTCTTCTTCGTAGTAACCATGCTAGACCACATGCGATAAGTGTCTTACCTACACCTGTATCTGTACCAGTTATAAAGAGGCCGGGTGTTGAAATTATCTTATTGGTATTTTTTTTTTCTTTGAACTTCGTATGATCTGAATCGCAGGCAAACGTATATAGTTTATTAATCCGGAATTGTGCCCTCAACAACGCATGAAGAAATACTAGCAGCAACAACTAGTACGTTTAAACTTAAGGTGAATCTTAAAGTCACATGATATGCTGTGATAGAAAAAATATCTTGTATTTATTACCATTTCTTTAGATCATTTCGTAATAATTAGCATATTTAAGCTCATGGGCTAACTATCAATTAGTAGAATAGGTTCACTCTCGGAAAGAATTGTAGACGATGAATTCGGGCAAGTGTGGATGGCACTTCAAATATTAAACGTCCAATAATCCGAGGCGGTACTTACAATCTTAACTAGGTCCGAGTCTCCACTGATTTTACTTTATAAGAGCCGGTGTAATTTTTATGTCAGATTAATTTATAATCAAGTGTGAAGACAGTTGGCCTTGTCATACTTGTAGGCATATCCATTGCAACAATAATTCTTGTAGTCAAACAATCCCCAGCAGCGTCTGCTAATCATCTTGTTAACAATATTGTAAAATACAATGGAGAAAACGATTTCTTGGTCAAGCTATCCCAATACAGAAATTTGACTGTTACTATAGATAGGTATAATATTTCTGCCTTTGTCGCAGATACTGACGATAAACGCACTAAAGGACTTTCAGGAGTCGAGAATATGTCCGAAAACCAGGGAATGCTGTTTATTTTCAATTATCCGTCCAAACAGGGATTCTGGATGAAAGAGATGATGTTTCCCCTAGACATAATTTGGTTGGACTCCAACAACAGTGTAATACATATAGAAAAGAAACTTCAGCCGTGTACGTCTGTTCTCTTCTGTTCGGTTTACTCTCCTTCAAGTGATGCAAAGTATGTGCTTGAAACGATCTCTGGATTTACAGATCTTCATTCGGTAAATGAAGGGGATATGATCAAAATTAATTCAAATTAGTGGTTATGGTCCCATTATTATGCTGGTTTATGTACATTCGCATAAGCAATAACACGACATGAAGATTTATTATAACTTCTGCCCTCAAACTAAAGGGGGGATTTAATATTCAAAAAGATGTATCGATTCAAATTGAAAAGGATCAAGTAGAATCTGGAGAAAATCTAAATGGCGTTGTTAGAATAAATTATACAGGCAGATTTGACAGTCTGGTAATAAATTCTCAAATAGAGAACTCGAGTGATGTGTTCAAATACGTTTATCTCGACGGAAAAAAAATTAACCATCCTTATGCCAGGTTATCACTGTTAAAACAAGATATTCTGGACGTCACAAAAGTTGAATTTACCGTCACGACTATACATATCCCTTCAAATGATATCTCAAATGCCAAATTCAGGGTATCTATCATCCAAGAACATAAGGAGATCACAAGTGACATAGCTTACTTGAAAATATTGAAGAAAAACTAGCTTAGATTGAACATAATAACAATATCTGTCGCAGGAAAAGAAATTTGTACGAATCTCTAATTCACAAGCGTAATGGTGAGTCTATTAATTCCGTGCCTAGAGATCATCAGCGGAACTCACGTCATCTGCTTTATTGGACTTTCGGGCTATTCTTTTTCTTACCCAAGCTTTAAGTATAAACCTAATGTTATCCTACTGTGGAACCAAATCTCCATTAAAGGGGAAAAGTCGTTAAACAACTGGATGTTAGAGTCTAGCTAAAGTTTTCTACCACTTTGACCTTTCCTGTCATCCACGGATGAGGCTCACAGTGATAAGCATATTCTCCCTTAGCTGTAAATGTGAACTCAAAAGTCTTTTTCGGTGTTATTAATCCAATGCTCTTTATGGAATCAAATGGTCCATTTACTTTGTCGACATACTGATTATCTGATGTTACGGAGTGAGCTGTTACGTCATTATTAGTCCATACTATCTTGTTTGATATTCCCATAATACCTCTTACTTCTTTTGGTTCAAAGTTCTTAGTTTGAGATGGCTGTGAAGAACCTTCTATTATGACTACATTCACATGTTCTGCCGGCTCCAAAACCTCTTTAGGCAGCTGGGGTTTTGCATTTGCTTCCGGCAGGAATACGAACTGGTAATACCACATACTTACAGTCACAGCTACGATAAAAGTCAACAAACTTATGCCAGCTGCATAATTATTCATTAGAAATTACTACCATGTACAAGCAATACCGATCATATAAAAACATTGGCTGAATAACCATGGATATCAGGTTCTGTGTAATAACTTATGACTGACGCCTCATACCGATCAGAAAACTTATCTTTAGTCTTATTCTCTAATCGATTTAGATTCCGGGATGTCGGCCATCTTAACTTTAGAATCAGTCTTGGTGTCCACTGATTTTTGTGTCGTGCTGCTTGACTGCGAAGAACTAGAACTACCTTTTGCGACGGGCGGAGGAGCTAATGGTTTATCCCCCTGATTAGAGATTGCAGGAATAGATTTCGATAACTCTCCTGGAGGAGTCAAGGCAGGTTTTGAAGGGACAGTGGCAACAGCAGGCGAGGGCTTGGATTTCAACGGAGTTGTAGGCACAGTGGGCTTGGGTGGAGGAGCTTTTTCCATGGACCTGCCATGTCTGAATATATGGAACATGCCTGCAAAAACAAGCATCATTATACCTACTATAAACAACGAATAGTTCTTCATTCCGTTCATAACCGCATAATAGGCGGCGATGTTAAGATACACTTGGAATGCAATCAATGCTATGAGCACACCAAAAATCCATCTCTGAGGAAGATTAATTGAGCTCTTTCCGCTTCCGCTTTTCTTTGGCTGTAGCTTTGCATTAGCTTCTGCATTCTTCGCCAACTTTATCATCATATACGTAAATCCAAAGGAGAGAGGAACTAAGAGAATCATTACCAAATATAGAAAAACTGGATCAATGACCAATCGTTCCAGTAGTGATTTGGTTCTATCAGGGTCTATATAAAATCCCCAATAAGTAGTGACTATGATCTGTGCCAAACCTGTTATGCCTATTGCTGTTATAAGGGGGCGATCTTTCCAAGAAAACTTTTTGTATCGATCGATAAAGGGAATTATCAGTAACGAAAAAATGAATAAGCCTGGCCATGCCACTCCTGTAGTAAATTTATCATAGGCACTTCGAAGGAAAGCGTAAAGACCAGTCAAATACCACTCTGGTACAGTGATGCCTGGTGGAACATTAGGATCAAATCGTAGTCCAAGATCAACAGGGAATACACCACCGGTCAGCATAACTGCCCCGGTAATGGCCATCACGATCGGGACGTCAAATACAAGGAACCTTGGGAAGTGAACTACCATTAGTCCTAATAATACAATGGGCAGAAAGAATACGTGGAATGCGTAAAATCGAAGTACAAAGTCATGAAATCCTGAGCCAAAGAAGGCTTCTCTGATTTGCGGACCTAATATTGGGATTGAGTTCGTAAGTGAAGCGGCAATGGAAATTGCTAGTTCTGCCCGTTCGCTAAATATGATATCATAGCCTGTGAAGGCTTCGAGTATTGTCAATACACCAAGAATTATTCCCGTGACCCACAGAATCTCATTTCTGATCTTATACCTGCCGCTAAAATATTGGTAATACATATGCAGCAAGGCCACCATAACCATCGCATTTGATGCGTGGTAGTGAATATTCCTCAGATGAAACCCGTAAGGAATAACGTCGTTAATAGTCTGTACACTATTCCAGGCCCTATCTAAAATTGGTTCGTAGAACAACATAAGAAGTGCCCCCGTAATACCCAAAATGATGAATAGTACAAAAGTAATCATGCCCAGAAATCCCAGCGGACTGACAAACCGTCCTGGGAATGTGAATTTGAGTCCCATGAAGATAGTTCGGTCTACTCCAGCGTAGACCCACCTTAAGAAACGAACGAGACTATTTTCTCTATGTAAGGAAACGCCCAAATCCTACAATCCCATTCCCATTTACGCTCCAATTTGGAGGTTTAACCCAGATATTTCCTTGAGAATCAATTTCTAAGTCTAGCCTAGGAAGTACATTGGATGGAGGGGCCTGCAATGAAGCAGGTCCAGCGAATGCCATGCCTGTTTGTGGATCATACATACTTCCATGACACGGGCATTCTCCCCTTTTCCTTCCTTCTTCTGGCCAATATTTCCAAAGACACCAAAGATGCAAACAAACTTGGCTATACATTCTAAATGACGAAACATCATTCTTATCGCCGCCTAGTTCAACAGGCAAGCGAATGAATTGCCATACCTTAAAAGATTCTTTATTCAGTACTGGATCGTTAGTTTTTGGATATATCACGGCTTCAGAATGATTCACTGGAAAGGTTTTGACACTTGCCTGAGAGCCGTCAGGTAATTCAACCTTCTGCCTTTCTCTCAACTGGCCAGAAGGGTTCGGCAGAAATTTGCCCCAATCTACAAACGGTGCAAAGGTCATTACTGTACCTGCAGCGGCCAAAAGCTTCAAGAAATCCCGCCTGGATACATTACCTCCAGTACCTGGAGGAGACGGCTGAGCCATATACAAATGACTCTTCCAAAAATATCTTATAAACTTTGCCCAACAACGATTTTGTGCTTTGGCCGTGTTCAAACATGGTGCTTCATGTGGATCTAATTAATCACACACTCACCAATATGATCCGGCAATCAACAACATATTCATTCCACGAAAGACAATTGAAGAATCAATTTGTTGATGAATTCTGAAGTAGTATGATTGAATGATTCTCTGACTTTCAATAACTGTGATCTCCATTGGCATAGCTCGTTAGGTGGACAAGACTTCCTACAATATGTGCTCTATTGCCTTTTGTATATCTCCGGCGTCGATTATATCTCCTGCCATCATTGCTTCTAGTATCCGTAGAACTATTAATTCACCCGTTGCACCTGCAATTGTTTGCGGAACGACAACACATACATCATCTACAATTACCGTAACTTCATTATCATTACCTCCATTCCAGTCTTTTGGTATGCGAATGTAGTAGTATTCTGAGTCGCAGTTGCTGGGCAGGTCTTGGTATAGAATTGTAACCATCAGTTTTAGTTTCTGTGGTACCTTAAATTCTTACTCTTCGGATTTGACAATTCTTACTGGAACTTGTAATTAATAGCATATTATGGAATATTGTTGAATGTGTGCTTTACTGTATGTCAACATACAATTGCATTCGAACTTTGTTATTCAAACCAGACTAAAATCATATGTTTCTGTTCTTGTACAATAGCCCGGCGCCTCATACTACTTCACATAAATCGTTCAAACCATTTGCGAAAGGGATCTATCAATCAATAGGGAATAGGTATTAAGACGTTTGGATAGCATGCAGATTTAAAGTTGATAGACTTTAGTTAAGGTTTGAGATAAAACTCTTATCACGGTATATTGTCAATGTATTGGTTGTTGAACCGGTAATCCCCGATTATCCATTCATGTTAAAAAATCCACGTCATGGACTACTATCTTGGTACGTTAATTCTTCTAGCAATCAGGTACAACATTCAGAAAACCGGCCTTCAATCATTAATACTATTCGGAATAACAAACGACTAATGTGCGA
>JBBRRH010000057.1:0-24032 GCA_038201105.1 Nitrososphaera sp.
ATTAATGACGAAGCAAAACAGAGAACTCTAAAGAAGTTAACAGAAGGTTCTTTATGCGTAGTATGTAGAGGCATTCCAACACACGAAGTCATTTATCATCTAGAAGGTGCTACCCGAATTGAAAGATACTGTGAGTTATGTATAAAGAAAGTCTATGAAAGAACGCCAGTTTTATGATTATCTTTCGACGCTCCTATCCCTGGACCTGGGTAGAAGAGACATATCTATCAAAACTTACACATGTGATTTATGTGATGATCTAATCACTGGACTGCCTAATGACTTTGAATCCAGAATAGAGGTTATGAACGAGATTAATGATAGTTATGAAAGTGAATACGATAGACAGGAACCAAAATTATTACTCTGTTCCTTCTGTACAAAAGAGTATAATATCCCATCCTGGATTGGATAAATTTAATAGATATTACTACGTATAACGAGTGTTTATTCAATATCTGAGAAGAGTTCAATAGTCCGAGGTGGGTTTAGCTCCCAGACGTAACAACTAAGCTAATATTCTTCTAATTACGCTTTAGTTATACTTTTTATGTCTAGCCTACTACAGTTATATTCGATAATGAAAATTAACTTCTAATGGCACAGATGACTAAAAGCGAAATTAAAAAGTTTCTTATGAAAGATACATTTACAGGAAAGCTTGCAACAGTTAAGACAAATGGAAGTCCGCATGTTGTTCCAATTTGGTTTGTTGTCGAAGTAAACAGCAGAAACAGAAACACGGTAGGAGACATCTATTTTACAACCGGCCGGGACTCCGTCAAGGCAAAAAATATTCAACGTGATAGTAGAATAAGTATTTGTGTGGACGATCAGACACCACCCTTTTCCTTCGTTTCAATATGTGGTAATGCAAAGTTAATTCCTTACAGACAAAAAGAGGTCTTGAAATGGGCAACCAAAATTGCAGAACGTTATGTGGGAAAGAAAAATGCGAAGGCGTACGGTGAAAGAAACAGTGGCGAAGACGAGGTATTAGTACGGATTAGACCAATTAAAATAATTGCAGAAAAAGATGTTGCTATCTAAGGCTCTATCCATTTTTAATATAGGCAAATATACACAAGGAGAATAAGAGCTTCGTCGCAGCTAATTAATTCATACCACGTCTAGTAAGAAAGTTTGAAGATGTACATATTCTAATATGGACATCAAATTTCCACACGTCAACTAACTGGCAGAAGATAATATCTCCTCAAACTTTAAGTTCTTCCTTTTCTTTGTTATCATAAATAAAAAATCTATTGTGCCAAAATAACCCAGCACTGATGACAAAATAGCTAGTGACAAAAAATAAATTCCATACCCAATTCATTTTTTGCAGAGCAATAACATTGGAACTGTAAGCAAAGGCACTGTCTCCTACGCTCATTATCAATATAGCCAAAAAAATCCAAGGAATAGATGTCAATTCACCTTTCATAGGATTCAAATACTAATTAGGGCGGCCGGTATCAACAGAATGGTATCTAATGTGGGATAGGAAATAGAAATTATAAATGACGTAATGCCCCCTTGAGTTGTAAAATCAGCGGTTTGTGAAATGCCGCTGATTAAGTATACGAGTAAGACAGCGCCTGCGACAGATACAAATAACTGGTGGGTTCTGGAATTTGATGCACCAAAAAATCGGTACATTTTAATTACAAAATACAATAGTGGTCCATAACCAATTAGCCACAGGGCGTCTGCTATTGAAGGAAAAGGATTTTCAATCTCTAGCGCGATTTCATAGTAACTCCAGATTATTTCTGCAATTAAAAACAAGGCTAGCCCTACACCAAGAAAAGAATACGCTTTGCCCATAAGCCCATCTGTTTTTTGTCTATAAATGACCAGAGCTGAAAGACCCACCGCGATAGCGGCGGCAAGTGGTTCAATGATATCACAAATAATCACCTTTTTATCATCCGGTGAAAGTATGATCAAGACACTGGTAAAGCCAATCGAGCCGATCAATACGCAAATAATGTTATTGCGGACTGACTTGGTATCAAAATATAGTTTCGGAGATTGTTTTTTTATTTTCGGTACGTTATCGTTTGACATAACCTAATTTTGTCTATTCATATCTGAAGATTGGTTTACCAAATTTGTAAACTGCATGAGAAGGTTCTTCGATAATGACGTAATCATGAGATCCAATTACTGATTTCATTGCGCCAAGTTGCTTTGGTTTAAGTTTAGAAATATCAAATGCGCATAAAATAGACGTTTTTTCAGGGAGTTCCTTGCATAATGATTGCTCAAGCAAAGCAAGACCGCGGGTATAACCATTTCTTATCCACCATGTTGCATCGTCTTCTGCAATTCTAGTCGAGGTATCTGACTTATTGTTCGCACGTATTCCATCTATCCACTTTCGCATCTTGGTAATCGCATCTTCTTTTATGGGGGCACTGATGGGACCAAAAAGTTCTTTGTATGAAATAGAGCTGGAGAGATCAAAAAGAACGTAATCCATTGGATTTTCTGATAACAGAGCCTTCGGAGCGTCTCGTGGACTAAAATATTCTGATAATATTTTACTTAAGGAAACCTTGTTTGAGTAAAGATATGCAATGTGGTTATACGATGACATTTTGTTAACAAAATCTAAGGCTTCAATACTACGGATCTCTTTCAAAACATCATTAATTGTAAGTGAAGGGTCAAGTATTTCAGGTACGGTAAGGTTTGATTTCTGTTCCGTAAGTGCATATCGTAATGCCACAACTTTGACTTTATTAATAACAGATTGCGCACCACGACCAAATAAGCGGTACATCGAATCCTCAAATATCTCACAGTTGGTCAGAATTTCCCTCTCCGATAATCGATTGATATGACAAATATGGTCTATCACTGCTTTAGCATATGTTTTTCCTACAGCCTCCAAAGATACTTTTATTGATCGATAAAGGATATCATCTGAAATAGAATCAAGAGCAAAGTACTCTAAATCATCTAAAAGGGTCAAGCACTGAGAGCCATTTTTCATCTCGCTTGAAGTCCTCTTAATGTATTTCTAGCTCTTTGTGTGTTTATAGGAATAGCATTTAAGCAAATCGGAGACTCAGTATTTGCTCCTAATTGTCGTGCTAAGATCTTCTCAATCACACAATCACCTAGAAGTGAGTTGGATATTTTATTATACTCCATTGTTGGAAGTGCATCAATCATACCGAGTGAGTCCAACGCGCTAAGTCTCCAGTAATTATTCAAAGCTGTATCTATAAGATCTTGAGCATGATATACAATTTTACCAAATGAAGTAAGAGAATACATTCCACTCTTTCTAGTTATAATACCAATTTTCAATAAGCGAGACATACGAGAGTAGAATGCCTTAGCAGATAGTTTTGTTTCTGATAAAAGAAATTGGCTGTCCACTTCCGCAAAGGCAATTTTGGACAGAAGATAAAAAGATTTCTTGTCAGAGAGTGCCATCATCACCCGTGCAGTGGACATACAGCTAGATTTCTCCATTATTAGTAATAGTTTCTATATTGGGAATAATTATTACTAGCTGGGTAATCTAAAGTCACTCTCTCCTATTTATGGGATTAAACTTGTTTATTTCCAATTTTAGTCCCAATTTTATTTGATTTTTGACAGCGCATAATTACTAGCTTTCTCTCAGGTAGCGAACTCAAGATTCGTGTTTCTTTTTCTGTCAAGCACACTATGCCGCAATAATTGAGAGTATGTCAGTCGTCAAAAGTTCTAATTATCACTTGCATGGATTGCCCGTGACACTGGGGATATTGCTTCCAGTTGGATTAGGGCCACTCTGGCCTTGACTCATACCAGGTGGATTACAACCTGTCGGATTAGTACTCGTCAGCCGCGAACCCATTTGCCTTTATCGAAACATTGACACCAGATTTTAGTCCACATGAGGAAGAACTGATACTTCAGGTTTAGCGTACACACTCATATGAAGTGCATTGGTAACGAGAAAAATGCCGATAGTTAGACCGCAAACACATTTAATAACAGCTAAGACATTCATTTCAATCATTCTTATGATTCGTTTCATAAAATGACTATTAAGCAATTTGCAACTAAATTACGGAAGTAGTATAATTCAAATAGTATATTTATCATTGAAGAATGTTAGTTTGTTTTGTATCAGTACTGTTGCCAGCAAGTAATAGTTTTATACAGTTTTTACCTTTTACTTTACTAAAATAAAATAATAAAATAAAACATCATGTATATCAAATGATTACAATTGATAATTACACAATGACAATGTCTCGATCAATTTCCATATAATCTAACTATCAAATACATATATTACAAGTTTGATATGGTTAAAAAATGTCAGGCTTAGAATATCGCGAGGGCCTATACTTTTTGACATTTTCGCTAATACTTTTAATTACCTTAGGGAGTATTCTTCCAAATATACTTACTTCTGCGTACGCAACACCTCATTTGGCGGGAGTTGGAGATTGGGGCTGCAGCAGCAATACTAAAAATACCGTAAAGAATATTGTTAATCACGCTGCTCCTACGACTTTGGGTTTAGGAGACAATTCTTATCAAAGCACGGGGACCTGTTGGTTTAATATAGTAAAACCCCTAGACGGTGACGCAGATGCAAACAATCCAAAAAGGCTTAAAATTACAATCGGCAACCATGATGATACCCCAAGCTCGTTACTAAATTCGTTTAAAAAACATTTTTACTTGGATAAATTATACTATTCAGTTAACCGAGAATATGTCCACATCCTGGTGCTGAATTCAGAAGATCTAAACAGGAGTAACAAGAACTCTGACCAATACAAGTTTGTTCAAAGTGACTTGCAAGCGGCTCGCAACAATTCTGACATAAAATGGATAATAGTAGAAGTTCACCAGCCATTCTTCACCTCTCCAAATGGCTGCAGTGCAAGTTCGTGCAAAGGAAGTAAATCGTTCACACAAACTTATCAACCACTATTCGATCAGTTCAAAGTTGATCTAGTCCTGTTCGGTCATGTTCACAACTACCAACGAACGTTCCCTGTAAAGTTTAATCCTGCTAATCCTTTAAACCCAACGAAGACAGACAATACCAGATGCGATTATACCAATCCTACAACAATATATGGCATTGTGGGCACTGGGGGCATTAACTTCCATAGTCTCAATTCAAACAAGAAGGCACCCTTTGTGGCCATTCAACAAGCAAGCAGGTTTGGTCAATTGGACTTGACATTTAGTAACAATGGCAATACCCTTACTGGACAATTCTTTTCTAATGAGCCAGGCACAGCAGGTCAGTGTGTTGCATCTTCCAATATACTAGATCGCTTTACCATAACAAAAACACTTGGAGCATCCACCGTATACCTTTGGTTCTAATTCACCTATTGAAACTCAGTTAATTAATGCTTACCGAATTATAGATATACTGCTAATTTGCTATGGGGATAATTGTTGAGGCACTTTGATATTACTAATCATATAGTCTCAGATGAATTAAACAATTCTTGTAGGTGCCATCGGTTAGAAGAAACTTTTTCATTTGTAGATAAAAGTACTATTCTGAGTTAGCGCCTGGAGAGTAGGATCAACTCTCTCCGCTTCTGACATGGAGAAACAATGAGTTGACATGAATACCTCCGCTCCACCAAGTTTGCTTTCCCACTTCGGTAATACAGTTTGTGTACATTTTTCGTTTACTGCATCAATATACTTGGAGAAAAGCAACCACGGATTATCAAAATGACCTACTTGTTGTGCAACCTTACTGAATAGGATCTCCTGGTTCGCTTTGGTGGCAGCATTTTCCAAGTCAGCTACAAATTCTTTCTGCACTATTACATCATTTCTTGTTCCAAGTCTAGTAAGATGTCCTCCAACAAGTGTGTCAAAGTCATACTTTTCTAAGGCAATATCGTGTGCCTTGATAAAACCAGCAGTGTCTTTGGCTATCGCTAGGTATGGAAAAGGAACCCATCCTGGGGATATAATATCCACCAACATGAGCACCTTTTGTTTGGGAGCATAAATAAAGATGTTACCTGGTAGATGATTGGTACCATAGTAATCCAGTTTAAGGGTTTGATTTCCAATCTCTAGTGTATAATTCTTGGAAAAAGTTATAGTCGGTAGTGGTGGCACCATCGTAACATTTTTGGCTACAGCCTTGGCACTTTGTAATTCACGGGCAGTTTCATCTTGCGCTATGATGGTGACATTCTTCGGGAACAGTCCCGCAGCGCCGATATGGTCTATGTGGGCATGACTGTAAATCATGTAGCATATCCATCGCTCTTTCTTCAGGTGTCGTCTCTTGTGGATTCAGCTGCTTCATCTTTCTTAATTTTTAGAGTGTGTTAATTGAGTTTGTCTTATATCATTGTATATGATTGTATATTTAATGTGCCTGAGTCATACGACGTAGAAATCCAAGTCATGCACAAATCCACCATTGAAGTACTGCTAGTGAGTAATGAAATGAATCCTAGAAGAAAGGCGACGATTTAAACTGTCGTGATATACGGTGGTATTGCTGCCGTAGTATTTGTAACGGCCTTGGTAATCTTATACATACTACCTTTCTTGGGTAATCTATTCTCCGGTTAAACTGAATAGCATAATACCCAAAGCTGATTGCCGCTATTGTGCGGCAGACGTGTGAGGACCGTATTAGATCGAGATAGGGGTATAAAGTACCGACCGGTTATCTTAGTTTGTATGGCTGCGGGTTATACAATTGGATCCATCCTAATTGCCTTTGGGCTTGCTGTTCTTTACAAAATTTTCACGGGATCCTCCACAGTCTCGCAGATTGTATACTATCCTTTTGTTGGTATCGTACTGTTGATCATGGGAGCATGGGTTTGTTATGGATATATGTCTAATTCATCTAAAAATCGTAAACTAGATACCGACTCCCACTCATTATATTAATCGTTTCTTTAAATTTATCCATAAAAAATTCATGGGAGTGGGTAGAACAGATCCTGCTTTTATAATTGGAGGGGAGATCGAACGAACAAAGTGGAAGCAATTTAGATCATTTTTGGATAAGAAGGATAGAAAGATGTTTGAGTGTCTATACAAATAAGAAATCGAACATGGTTCAGGATTGGGTCCTTAACTGTTCCATCAATGACATCATGTCTACCAGATTCCAACGTTCTATGCATTTAGAATCACGAAAAGAAAATACAGTCATACCATTGACTCTGAATTGTTTATTGGTTGGCCCAAGATCTACAAATTCACCTTTGTGTGTGCCAGTTAGGTTGTACCTGCATGCAACCTTATTCTCTTCAATAATGATATCTTCAAAAGTAATTCTTATATCAGGAAATGCTTTCCACAGGAGATAAATGAACTGCTTAAAACCTCCCGTGTTGGCTGGAAGATTTGGAGGGAAACCATGAATTGTCAAGGGATCATCATAAAAATCAAAGTAATTTGACTCTCTATTCTGCGGATCGTTAAACGTATGCGCCAATCGTTGCACAACTTCCCTTAAGGGCTCAACTGATGACATCGTCGAGATAAGTATGGCTTTTTTAATAAGTTTTTCCCCTTGCATTGCGTTACAAGATGACTGATGGATTTTTGTTGGACCAATGAATTCAGTCAATTTTATTGTCTATGTTCTATCTTTGATTGCAGAAGCGCTCACTGTAGTTGTGCCCGAAGCGTACAAGAAAATGAATTATGATTCTAACTCCAAGATTATTAACCCGCCTAAACCCTAAAACTAACGACCTGCTTAAAGCTTACGTGCTAGTACACTAATCGTAGATGAGAAAAATCGTAACCATTGTTTATTTTCCTTTTTATATTAATCCCACTTAATGTTAGAATCTTCTGGAAACAGGTCATCCATAGCAACAAATGAATTGCCACAAATTTCGCCGTTAGGGAAATCTATTGTGTGTACAATAACGTAGATTGATCCGTTAACCATTAATTTATAAAAATCCGACAATGATTTTCCTTTTAATTCACCTTGAAGATCATCTTTTATTACACCACCAGCAGCAAGTGTTCCTGTTAACTTCCCTCTTGGAGTTACATCGACTATTTTAGTAGCGTCAAATTTATGATCTTTTTCGGCGTTCAATAAGTCTAATACTACAGTTACGTTTTGATTCTTGTCACCCTTTTAAATATAAATACTACTTACATTTCCAATGTTTCCGCATTAACAGTAAATACAAACCTAGTTAAATCGTCTTGGAATTTCAGACCAACGTAACCACGAGCATCTGTATTCACAGGTGGTATTTGCCGATCTCCCGTAAGACCACTCCAATAACGGTCTATTTGATTAGCAGCATTCACCACTGGATTAGAATAGACTAATTGACACGAGATAATAATCGACGCAAAAATTAATAGACGCGGCAAACTGAACATAAGGTTTTTCTTGTTATCTTCATTAAAAATTCTTTTCTAACCCATACTGACCCAGATCATTATACGACCTCTGGATAAAATATCCGATACTGGAATGGTACGTCTTTCCTTTTGTATTTCGCTGTAATTTCTAGACGCATCTGTTGAATTTAATGCTTGTTTATTATTAGACAGTACCTCTTCTTACGCATAAGGCGAAGGCTTCACACTCATATTAAGCAAATTGTGTCCTAAAAAATGGCACAATTGATTATTTCTGAACCTGTGTCATATTGCCCGCGCTAGTACTGGTCATATTCATTGCATTTGAGGCCTGATTTTTTGGGAGTGAGATCTTTACTGTGCCTCTAATTTCTCCGTCGGGGTGATCGCCCGTGAGAATATTAACGTAGGTTTGTGAGTTGTTCATGGCAGATTTTAAATCCTTTATCGTTTTTCCTTGCATGGGCCCTTGTAAGTCAGAAGCAGAAATATTTCCATTCATTAAAAATCCGAGTGGTGTCTGAGACTGGTTGCCTGATTTCATAAGGTCGACAATAATATCTCCCTTAACGCTTTTATTTCCCAAGTAAAATTGAGCACCTGTCGCATTAGTTAATCCAGTGATATTGATCTTCCAGGATAGAATATCCTTTTTAGATTTAAAGTTCGCTGTTCCTTTGGCAGTTGAATTGACTTTTGGGACCTCGTTCTTTCCTGATAATTTTGCCTTGTATTTTTCTTTCAGTCCATTGACAGGAATCAAGCCAGTTGCCCCTAGTACTATTAAGGAGGCCAGCGCAGCTCCAATAACTATCAAAGTAAAGTATCGTGTGTCTATCATTCAGAAGAACTCCCCACTACCCTGATAAATATTTTGTATAATATTTCGTTTATCTCGAAATCTGAGATGCGGATAACCAAGCGAGAAATAAGTTTAAGAAAGCCGATGCGAGTATCCTTGGTGAACGAGTCCCCACAACGGCCGAGATAGGCATCTCAATTATGATGCGACGTTAAACATAATATTGGTTTTTGTCTATGTCTGATTATGACAGAACTCGATTGTCCAACCTGCCATCAAAGGTACAAGATACCTGAAGAAATGAAGGATCATTTAGAGGAAGTCCACCGGCTAAACAGAGCATACATGGACTGGATATTTCTTCTTGAAGATAGAATATCAGAACTAGAAGCAACCAGTATGGCTAGCCACTAGAATGAATTAGTACTCGGTCCGTGGTACTGACTTGAATTTAGATCAGCCAGGTAATCCAGCTGACCCTACGTCTGCTACTCAATTCTGGAATTGGATAAGGCGCTCCCGCGAATATCCTAGCGATTCCATCGCCAGCGGAGTCGAGCAGGCTGAAAATTTTGTCGGGTTTTTTTTATGCACCGGAAATGCCGTTTGCAACTAATACAGAATAACATCCTAGGCCACATTCCTCGCAAATTGGTTTTAGTGCCTTTGTATCAGCACTTCCAATACAACAAGGCTGTTTAATTCTCCCCATATGATCTAAAGAGAGTATTGCCCAAGTTGGACATTGAATAGGAGTAGTACCAGTACCGCCCCAATTTCCTTTCATTAGTGACAGCTGCTTCTCACTATTAATCACAAAATCCGGATATTTTCTTTTAAGTTGTATGAGACCGTCTACTATGCCATTCCGTACTTCTCCAAATTTTAACCATAACGGGTCTCCCTTGACAAAGGGAGTGTGAAATTGGAAACCTATCTTGTTTACTATTCCCTTCCATTCGTCGACCAAATCATTCACAGTACTGTAATTTATAGAATTAATAGTCATTGTAATCCAAATATCTTTCCAGGCAGGCTTTCCATTTCTAGAAGGGCCTTTAATATACTCTAGAATGTTCTGCTTAGTTTTGGCGTATGTACCTTCTCCTCTGATACTATCATGAGCTTTTTGGGTACCATCCAAAGATATCCAATAAAAGTAAAGTTTTTCAAATCTCTTGAGAGGAAAATATCCATTTGTGACTACACAGACTCTTCTAGGCATTTCTTCACAAAATAGCTCTATTATTTCGGGCCTCATGGTCGGTTCACCACCAACCAATGTGATAACAAAGAGATGCTGTTTCTTGAACGTCTCTCTAATTCTTTGTCTCCATTCTTGTACGCTTAAATCATTCTTTTCCTCCCTTCTGTTTAACCACCAGTAACAATGAGAGCAGTGAAGATTGCATACATTGACTATATCAGCAGAACCATACAATGCGGGTTTTTCGTGAAAAAGTTTGATGCCTATCATCTTATGGAACAAATTAAAGTATAAAGGAATTTCTCGTGCAAAATCAGTTATTCCACGACCATATATCAAATCTACCATATTTCTTAATGTAACGGTTACCTATTAAAAAATATCTGTTAACCAACTATCTCCAAAAAGTATTAAAATCACGGATTGGCTACCCGATAAAAAATATAACATACTGCCTCAACTTTGGCTAGGAGAAGAGAATAATGAAATGAACCCTTCAGGATAGTTGGTTTTTGTGTTTACGAAATGTATGCTCCTATGAATTACACATGGATAACGATAAATTGTAGACCGTAACATAAGTACACGGAAAACTTTATAATGGCAAAAATTTCCGTTTACAAAAGAAACTCGCAGTTTAAAGACTGCTCTGAACTTGTAGAGGAACTTGGTGATTTAGGACTAAATGATACCCTCCAAAAATACTACACTAAACCATTTGAAAAGGAAGCCAAAAGTATAGTCGCAGGGCCTAGTTTCCTTCAATTCTTGAACAAATTATTCCAAATTCAAATAACAACAGGCGATATCATACATTTGCAATCCTCCAGTCATAGCAAATACTATATGCTCTCGGCAACTGGAACTTGGGATGAGATAATCGAGTTACAATAATTCTTTATCTTGACTTTCTATTCATTTTCTCGGAAACCTAAACACAATTGTAACAGTCGATAGTAATATTCCTAACACGAAAGTTGAGACTATTTTTGGACGTTTTCAGGTTATCATTACTGATGTTAAGTCTTAAGATGATTGAAAATGAAACTCCCCTGCGTCAGTTACTAAGCCGTGATAGACGCTTCGTGGTAGAAGTTCTAACCAATGAGCTCATTGACGGGAGATGGAGTCCCAGTAGGACGGGGGTATAGATTTTCTTTCAGGTTGCTTGAGTGGTCTCCCTCTCTCCAAGGTACGACACGAGATATTAATGACATTTAGGAATGATTTTCACCCTTTACATGTATCACTGGGGGGCCGACGCTTCTTCTTGAGCCTCATCGTCCAATTACGTCTAGCCCTTCAGAGAGAAACATATCTGATCCAAATTAATAAGAGGGTTTAACATTTATCGAATACTTCGCAGATTCGGATGTATTTTACCTTCGTTATATTCTTGATCTTTAGATGTAATTACAGCTGCTTAGCGGATCCTAAAACAGGACTTGTGAACTTCCGATGAATCCTTTGCGCCCTGGGTATTCATTTTTATATTATAGACTCTTTATGGTTTGTGCTGTTATGTGGACAAGTAAAACATCTTGAGGGTTAAATCAGGGGTATTAGTAACTAAACTAATACATAGGAGCACAATGCGAGTTCGCTCATCATACAGAAACTTATGAATTTCGAATGAATCAATCACAACCAAGACAGGACGATAAATTCGAAGTAACGATATTTTATAATAAGATTAATCGGATTCTACCCATTCGTCATAATTTTATCGAGTGGTAACAGATGAAAACTTGTTATGCTCTGTAACTATAGTCAATGTGTGCTGGAGAATTCCTATTATTTTCGATATATGTCAGTTAATAACAATACAACAACTTTGATACTGAAAAATAGATTCCAGTTAACCCGGCTAGAAGCGGATAGCTTGAGCAATGCTTCGGCTACTTCATTTGCATCAATATACATGATGTACCCCCTCCAAAGGGGATGGGGAAAGATGTAACTTAAATGAAACATGTTAGACAATGATTGCCGTACTCACATATGACTGGCATTTAGCGTCCTTTTTCTTCTTTAACTGGCCTATTCTCTCATTCTGGTAGTAATTACAGAATTTATTCTCCGTTATATCGAGTCATCTTGGACAGCTAACGTTAATACCAGTATATAGTCATATAATAATAGTAATTCGTAATATGACTAATACCAATAGTTATGATTGCAGTTATGAAAAGCCATTGTTAGAAGGCATTATGGATATTCTAGGCTTCATGGATGACTGGACAAAAAAGATACCGGATCGGAATATCAAAGTTATATAGTAAAGAGGACGATTACTGATTCGAAGTCCCTGATGAGGTCACGAGTGTTTGTTACTGATCTTGATGGTGGTGATTTCGTAACATTTTTCGTAAAGGTAATGCATAGCAAGGACACCTCCTGCCATGAAAATTCCATGTAAATAACACAAATGCTACAAAATTCGCGACCTTCCAACTATCGAAATTGATACGAAACATGTTTAGGAATTTAACTAATTACATATGTTCTTACCTGACGAAATTGTAAATGTTCCCACTTTCGGAAACTACTACTCGCAAGGATCTTTATTTGGAAGCTAAGTCATTTCTGTATTACATAATCTATGAATAATGATCTAAACCCATAGCTATTGACGAAGCACAAGTATCAGTGTTTCTAGTTGCTTGAACATGCATGGTTTTATTGCTTTGTCATGGATTCTACAAGCTGTAAAGTGCCAAGCTATTTCGAGTCCAAGATACGTAACAATGAACCCCGTGAACAGATACAATATTGGAGTTATGTTTTCAAACATAATTGCTATAAATATTACTATTATATATAAAGTTGCTTCCGTTGAAATTAATCATTCAGATAGTAATATTCAGAAATACTTGATATTCGTTAAGTTTATCTGACTCCAATGTGAGTTTATCTGCCAACTGTAAAGATTAATTTTCTGACTCACGTGCGTGAAATCAATTAAAGTTCCAGCTGTAACTGTAGGTGACACAAACTTCTCTCGAAAAGAGCACTTTATTATGACAATAATAGCTATCTACATAAGCCTAAAATCCTCCTTTACTGTTACTAATACTAAGTGACTATTGGTTCTTTCAATATAGGGTAATGCCAGATCCTTTTTTACAAAATCGCTAAGTTCTTTGCGATTTCTGAATTTTGCAATTATTATCATGTCCGTTAATCCAGTAATATAATATTCTGCACACACGTTTGGAAACATTGATATATGTTTTTCCACTTCGGTAACCTTGCCTTTTGTAGCTGTAACCTCAATTATCGCCGTAAGATCATAGCCCAGCTTTTCATGATCTAGGATGGCTGAATACGATGTTATAATACGATTTTTCTCTAGCTTTTGCACCCTTGAAAGAACAGTAGGTGGCGACACACCAATCTTTTCGCCTATTTTTCTATATGATAATCGTGCGTCCAATAATATATGTTTCAGTATCTTGACATCTGTTTCATCCACTTCAAATGATATTCACAATTGGCTGACAAATAAGAGTTATTACGATTATTGCTATACCAAACAACATCAACAATTTAGAATCTATTTCAGAATAAAATTTTAAAAGACTAGAATCAGAAAAGTTCACGGCTAAAAGGTTGAAGCTACATCATGTCTGGTTTTAACTGACATGCTACTTACGGCCCCCCTGAATTGCCTGGTGTGTGGCCTCCAAAACCGGCATCAGGCAAGCCTGAATGTTCTTCAAAAGTGGTTGATAACTCGATTTCCTAATTTAAACCGAATTATGCTTTACGTGTTGATGTATTTTATGTTCTATTTCAGTTTTGAATCTGGTATCGCACTTAGTACATACCATCGATTCACTATCTACGTCGTATGTTTGTTCCCACATATTCATCTAACGCAGGCATTTGTATTAAAGCCGCGTATGACAAAGGAATCTTAACTTAGACGACATGTCCTTGGCTGCTGGTCTTTAACCTTTCTGTACTCTCGTGCGTTCTAAAAGCTACAATCCATTTACTGGAAATTTTCCCTCAACAAGCCTCGATAAACTAAATTCATTTTACTTCTATGTACGGGTGTTTCAAAAAATAATGCTTAATAATGTTAGGAAAATCTATCCTATTTTAGAATGATGTTTGTGTTGAAAAAATGTTAGTATCCCCCCTGCTCTGTCATAAATTCAGTGAAGCATATGTTGCAAAATTCGGTGTCAGCGATTAAACGTTGTTCAATAATCGTATCGCCTGCGGTGAAAGGTTTTTGACATAAGACACAAACATTCATACTAGAATATCGTCAACTAACTATCTAAATGTATGGGTACGAGAATGATCCAACTTGATGAAATCCTTGGTCTTTTAATGAGAATAATAGCGAATCATTTGGACTAAAGTTGATATTTATTATGGAAATGATTTTAAATAATGGTAACAAAAATGCATTAAATCATTATATTCTCATTATAACCAATAACAGTTAGCACAATAGTTAAAAGATGACTACCAAAATGTGCCAACTTTGACAGAATTGCCCATAGGAAGGCTAATAGACCATGTCACAAGATGTAATGTATGTATACAAAGGATCTTGTAGAATATGCGGTACTTTCTTGATTGCTACATCAGTATGTGATGTTTGCACTGAACATATTTCTTGGACTTGTGGACAGTGTGATAGAACTGATGACATTACACATTCACACGAGATACCGGCTTATCAATTTACATCTGGAATATATATTTCCCCCTCACATTGTCGCTCGCCATTTTTTTGGAGACAGTCCAGACCATGCGCTATTTAATTGAAAATTTTCATTCACATATGTGGGATTCAATACCGCAGAATATGCACCAAAGTTTCATAATTCGTCCTTTACGAGCGCCCCTCACAACATAGCCTCTGCGAGATAGACCTTTCTTACAGTACTGACACCTCATAGTCACATCATACCAGTACCTTTGTGATTGAGCATTTTGGCCGAATATATAGAATGTTGCAGACGTCAAATAGAATGCAATTTCTAATGCTACTTTACCTTTGCGAGGATTACGTTTTTCAGATTTGAGTTTTCCAGTAGTGAATCTATTAATTTATTTACCTCAAATTCAGGTAAGCCACCTGGAGTTTGCAAAGAATCTATCGCCTTGAGCTTCCAGTAATTATTAAGAGCTATTCCTAGAGTACTTTGTAACTCATACAGGATCTTGCCGAGGCTAGTGAGATAGTATCTTCCATTTCTCCGGACCAGCAATCCTTGTTTCATGAGCCGTTCCATTTTTGAATAAAACTGCTTGCGAGTTAAACCAAGGGTACTAATGAGTAAATCGGTCTTATCGGCGTTTAAAGCCACGGTGTTGAAAATTGTCAATGCTTTATCATCAGAAATCGCCTTGATAAGGTCGGAAATTAGAGGCGATTTGTCTGACTGATTTGAATATCTGGATTTCTCTAATCCTAGATTTTGTTGTATGGTTACGGTTGACATTGGTCTACCTTGTTATAGAATAGCTAACTATATAAACATTTATGATATTGGGTTGACCACGCAATACCAACCATGTCAGGACATAGCAGAACATAAGGCTTGTGGTTCGTAAGAACAGCAGGGGAGCTCCGCAATAGAAGAAGAGACAATGGGAAAACTTTCAGAAGAAGAAAACTCCGTCTGTGCCTACGAAGGTGAAATAGTAAATCAGAATTGCATTCATCATCCAGGAGCTTTACTTGTGTGCCTTAATCCTAGAATATCTGAATGGGCTGCAAAGTGGAATTCCACCTATTCAAATCTTACGGAAGCAAACTCAACTGTGTCAGTTAACTCATCTAGTCAAATAATCAATAATTCATCTAGCCAAAATAGTGAAAATGATCAGTCGGGAATTTCAAACAGGTGTCCAAATGGTTACCACAGAAGTCCCGACGGAGGTTGTGAAAAAGTTAGTAGTTTTAAATAATTTTATTATGATTATTCACTATTCACATACTTGTTAGTTAGCTGAGCTTTCGCTATCTTGAAATGATATTTGTCTACATCTATGTGCTTGTATTTGACGCATTCGGCTTGCTGTCGGTGTCAAACATGTTTCTTGCAACTAATTTTATGATAGCTTTAAATTGGTAACTTGAAAAGTAATAGTGCCCGGCTACCGGGATCAGCTAATATAATATAAGCTCATATGATTTCCCTTCCTATCTTATCCAACCCTAATCAATACTAAACTTGGGTTGAAGGGAGGAGCTGAGAGGGGGGTGCATTATATAATGTTTTAATTAATTTTATTTTAAATAGTTCTTAATGTAAATTTCTGCAAGTTAATCTCACTTCCATTTGGGTAAAGTATCTAAGCGGCTTCTCTGGTTGTTTATCTTCTTCCAAGGAATCAATCATTTCTGTTAGTCTTTGAATTTTTGCTTCTCTACTTGGGTGCAGTTTAACCATAAAACCTCAAATACAAGTTTCAGATTACTAGTAGGGCAATTGCATAGTACAAAAAGTGGGAGGACGTCTCTGGGATTATTATTGATAGTTACACTCGGATTATCTTGTTTATCTACTAGTATTTTTAATGAACGAAACAACGAAGCATTAGCTCAAGAATACATCCAGACAATAAATTCTAGAAATCTGGTAATAGACTTAGGCAATGGAGTAAAGACTAATGCTCAATTAACTCTTCCTGCTATAGGAAAAGGACCATTTCCCGGGGTCTTACTTATCCATGGATCTGGCGCTCTTGATAAGAATGAAACTTCTGGATTTGTTTACAATAATGGTCCTAAACCGCCTACACCATATTGGCAGATAGCTCAATATCTATCAGAAAGAGGCTTTGCGGTACTCAGGTATGATAAAAGGGGCATTGGTGCAAATTTTACGGTTGACCAGAACGTATGGGGAAATGCTACAGTCAATGATCTAATTCATGATGCAGAGAATGCTCTGAATACTCTTATACTGCAGCCTGAAGTAGATCCTCAAAGGATTAGTGTTATTGGTCATAGTGAAGGTACAGTGATTGCCCCAAGAGTAGCAATAGATAATCCAGCAAAGGTGAAGAACGTAGTACTTATGGGCACGGTGGCCCTGAACCTTATTAGAGATTTACTGCACTATCAAGTAGTAGATCTACCTTTAGAGTATGCGACCCAAGTTCTTGATGAAAATCATACTGGACAAATATCGCTAGAGCAAATAGGAAAGGATCCTTTATTGAGCTATTATTTGATACCGTCTTCTCTATTGGATACTAATAATACCAAAATTATTACTAACAATCTAGTCGAGAAATTTGGCACCAGTCCGGTAAGTATTCAGAAACAAATCAGACCTTCATTGATAAAGTATTATGAAAACGAGTCAGCTTTTAATGTGTCTAAATGTAATGACATTAGAGGTTGTCCTATGTGGTTTAGATCGGAATTAAATCTGATACCTACTTTAAGCATCATTGGCAATATCTCTGAATCTACGGGTATACTAATGCTTAATGGAGAAAATGATTCTGCAACTCCAGTTCAGCAAGCGTTTCTCCTACAACAAAGACTGACTGAAGTAAATCACCCTGATCATACATTGATAACTTATCCCAATTTGGGACATGTCTTCTATCCCTCATCTCGTTGGTTCACAGAAAGTGGATCAATACAACAGTATGTTTTAGCAGACCTTTACGCATGGCTTGCAGCACACTCTGGTCTTTCACAGTCTTACTTTACTTCTAATGTTGCCTCGACTTTGGGATTAAATACAAGTTCGTTGACAGACCATTAAAGGAGATTAAAAGAACAATGGCCATAGCATAAGAAAGAGAGAAAGTTAATTTTCTCCTCCTCAACTTCCCTATGTTTTGCGAGTGCGTGCATTCAATAAATATTAAATCTATTATTTATTTTCTTTGAAAGATACCTCTTGCAGATAAATTATTTATTCTTCTTGATACTTCTGAAAATATATGGACATAACTATGGCTGAGATTGAACTAGATCCTGAAGAAAAACAGAAAAGAATTCAATGTATAATGGAACATACGAAAGAAGAGATAGCTACTCAATGGGTTACGCTAGGCTCTGATATGAAAGATAAATATGATAAATTAAAGATTGAATTTATTGAGTACAAGATAGCCAATGATATTTCAAGATTCTTTGAATATATCAGATCAGAGAAATCCAATGAAATACTTGGAAGTAAGATCAGGAGTGTTATACAGGGTAATATTTTGTACATAGATTGGCTTAAGAAACTTGAAGCTAAATCTAAGAAGTCGGCAAGAAAAAACTTTGCTACCGAGAAATCTTAAAAATACTTTTAAAAAAAATAAAAAATTGATAGCTGGTTTAGCTACTCTATTCTATTGGATTTATTTCGTAACTTAGACTAAATCCCTCTCCAATCTTTGTAATATTCATGACTGTGTATCCTTGCTCCATTGCTTCTTCTACTGGCTGACTTTGTTTATATGTCAAGCTTAGTGTCTTTTCTCCAGCTGCTCTATCGTCTACGTTTACAACTGAATGTGCTATTCTCTCAGTAGTTTGTCCATTGAATACCTTCTTTTCTGGATGTGATTTAGTTGGATCAAATTGTAGTCTTAATGTTTCACCAGGTGCTATGATCATGAATGTTGATCTGTTAGCTCTCGATTTCTTCAGAAGGTCTAATGCTCTTCTTGATTGTACAGATAGCTGTAATTGATTTGAGCTCTGTTGTTCTTGGTTTTGGTTATTGTTTTGATTGTAGTTTTGATTAGGATTTTGTCTTATATTCTGTTTACTTATTTCTATTCACCTCCTTTTTTGATTTTCTTGCACATTCTTAGGATCCATAGAAACGTTGCAAGTATCAATTCCAACTCTTAATTTCGATAATCTCTGTTTTGTTCTAGTGTAATGCGTTTTATCAACTTCAATTCCGATAAATCTCCTATTCAGATTTAATGCAGCTTCGCCAGTTGTTCCAGATCCCATAAATGGATCTAATACGATATTTCCCTCTACAGTCAATGGTTTTATCATATGTTCTGCTTCGATTGTAGATTGTTCCCATTCATGACTATCTTTGCTTACTGACTTTGATTCTACAAGATCAGCTACATCTTGATAGATTGTTAGCTTGCCGTCAATATTTGGTTTAAAGTACCATAAAAGAGGCTTGTAATACGGCCATATATGGCGTGCATGTATTCTACTCTTTGATCCAGTATGTTTAACGATAATTAGCCAGTGATAGACAAGCTCTGAATTAGCTTGTATCAGATCATTGATCTTAAAGATAGCATAGTGACCAACATAGGTGATTAGACTCCCTCCAGGTTTCAGTACTCTGTTACCTAATTTTGCCAAGTCTCCGTATAGCGAAAGTGAAGCTTCATTGTATGGCGGATCCGTAAAGATCAAATCGACTGAATTATCAGGGATATTTTCACCTAGTGTTTCCATATTTCCAAATTGAAGATCAAATAGCTCACTTGCATCGAGATCCTTCAGATCATTCTTTACATACGCTTCAGCTTCTTTGATCCTCTGGAATCTCTTAACTTGATTGTATCCTTTATCGACCTTTACTTTGCCGGAAGAAACTTTTTTCCAAATATCCTGGGTAAATTCACCTTCAGTACTCGCTTCTTTGATCGTCCTTATTTTCTCTAGTTGTCTATCACTAATTCCGACTCGTTCAGCTATTTTCTCTCTAGATCTACCTTTGGGAACGCTTCCCACAGGTATCAACTTACCAGTTTTTTGTCGTTCTTTAGCCTCAGCTTCTTCTCTCTCCCGATAGTATTGATCTATCTCTGCAATTTCTTCCATTGAGAAATCTTTTCGTACAACGTTTTCATCAGCTTCTGCTTCCCTTAGATCAGAGGAATTTGTGTATGTAGCTTCAATCTCAGTTTTACCAAGTTGCGTGCATGCAGCGAGTCTTCTTCTACCACAGATTAACTGATTGTCTTCAGATAATACGATTGGATGAAGTAAGCCATGTCGTTTAATGGATTCAATTAGTGGCTTTAAATCACCTAGGTCCTGTCTAAATCTAGTTTTGATATTCAAGTTGATATCGGATATTGGAATTTTAGCTTGACTCAAGCTAATTCATCCTCCTCCTGGTTTTTCATGGCAGCTAACTCATGACAGAAACAACCAGGAAGATCACATTCTCCCCTCTTTATCGAGTCAGCATAGAGTCCTAGAGCATGAGTCTCAGATATTGCTTGATTATGATCTCTAAGCCAATCAGGACATGAAAACATGTCAGGATCTTGTTCATCTCCCACGGGAATAGAATTTATAATTGGATCTCCAGTGTGGACTTGCTTGACTTCACACTTTATTTTACCACTGAACAACTCTTTCAGGTCCTGAATATCTTGATCCGATAACTTCCTTACTTTAGTTGAAGGATACAGAGTTTCATCAATAGGATTTCCAGTAGGTTTGAAATCCATTGGTAAACTTGCAATAATCTTAATTTGATTTTGATACCAATCTAATCCAGCTTCCTGTAGTGCAGGTTTTTCTTCTTCAGGAAAATTATTTGATAAAACATCAGCTCTTAGTTTTTGTAATTTCTTATCCTTGCTTAATGAACAATGTTTTGGCCAATGAGTTTCTTTCTCTGTTGAATCCATTTGTCGGCCACACCCTGCACAGCGATGAAATCCTGTACTGCTTGACCATTTGATGGAAGGTTTTATCTGATCTAAAAACTCATTGAGATCCAACTTGATCATTCCTCCCACAAGCAACCTTGAGCTTTCAAATTCATGGCCTTGATGTAGGGCTTATTTGGATATGCTAGCCTCTGATTATGATTGAGGAGTACATGCCTTTCATACTGGGCCTTACTCTTAGGCTTGAAGCTGCAATAGTAACAGTTAGATGGCATAGTCTTTATTTCCTCTAAAAGATAGTCGAGCAGAATTTGCTTTTCAGGATCCTTCTGCTTAGGAACACGAGAGAGAAAACTTGCGATACTCTCTCCATCAGGTAAGTGACTAGGCAGTTTCAAAAAGATACCTCTTGCTTTTTTGAGTATACTGTCCAATCTCTATCATTATTCTGCCATACCTCTCTCATTTCATCCGCATAAAATGCTGTGACAGTAGGAGAAATTATCGGTAACGGAATTGGAGAAACTATTTTAACTTCTTTGTGTTTATACATTTTGCAATACCTTCACTTATGTCTAGTCGTCCCTCTGTCTGATTAGCGTCAGACAGTTTCTCTTTCTTATCTATGAAATCTGTGATCTTAGTTTGATGCATTTTCTCACCTACGCTTTCTCGATGATCATCTGGTGATCACGAGTAGAAACTTTGACGTAGTCTCCTTTGACTAATTTCAGGTCATTCGCGTACTTTTTCGGGAGCACAAAGCTTAGCGAATAATCACCCACTAAACCTTGGATTTTTCTATATTCTACTTCAGATTTGTTTTCTGAATGAGATGTATCTTCCATTAAACATATATCATTGGTTGTAATACATATCATCTGTTTTGACAGATCTTAAGGATAATCCAAGTCAATATGGTGTTAGATATTACGATCCTTCTCCTACAGTTATTGACTATCTTCAAAAAGAGTTACAAAATCTTGAACAAACAGATCCAGCTACTCTTGCGGGGAAGAGACAAAAGTATAGACGTAAGAAAGAAACGCAAGGCACAATTGCTAAAGATAAGAAAGATACTTTTCATAAAATATTTCAAAGCTTTGTCGACCTAGTTTATTTTTTAGAATTCATTGAAGATCATCGAGAGCTCCATGAACTATATGAAGAAAATCTAAAAGACCTATTTGGTATCAGTGGTCAATTAAATAAAGACGATAGGAAAATACAAAAAAAGCATCGAAGCTTATTCATTCGATTCCTCAATGCTTCCACTTTCAGAACCAATCTAAGAACAAAATTCTCAAAACCATTTGATTTTCGTATAAGTTTGGCTCAAGCAATGTATGATACATCAATCGATGTAATGCAAACTAGTTTACTTAGAGATAAAAGCAGTAGAGAATTGGATTTATTTCTTTCTAGTGCACAGAATCTTAATTTATGGACTGAATTACTTTCAAGAAGGTATAATCACAAACCATCATATTCTCGATTTCGACTTAATTTCTAGCAGCTTAATCTATTTTCTCTGTTCCTTTAATTCCTGTAATTCCTTGCTCATTTTCATAACCATATCTGACAGCTGTAAATATGCGTCTTTATTTTCTTTATTATCCTGACGTAAACGGGCAAGTTCTCTATCTTTCTGTTCTAACCTAACATCTACAGATTTGCCAGCAATTTCAAGTACTGAATAATCTAAGAAGGTTAGATAAGGCATCAAATTTTTATAAATCTCTTTACGCTGTTCTTCTTTCATTGTCCAGTAAGGTGATTTAGCATGTCCTAAAAGCCACTCTGAGTAGTCAGTGCTTTCTGTAGATGCAACTGTCTTCACAAATCTTCTCAGACTATGAAATCCTATTTGCTTCCGGCTCATGTCTTCTTTCTTTGCGTCAAGTCCTACAACTTTAAGTACCTTCCCAAATTCTAACAGAATATTATTGTACATTCTCTCTGGATGATATGAAGTTCTTCTTGAAAAAACAATATCATCTGGCTTAGCAGATATTACTTTACCTTTGCGAGTAGCGTATTTCCATTCTAACCACTCATGCTGAACGTATCTAGCTGCCTCGTCGCTGATATAGACATGTCTAGCTGTTCTAGTCTTAGCATATTCCTTACGAATGTTTATCTTAACTGGTGAACTGGTAAAATCAATATCTTTAATTCGGATAGCAAGAGCTTCTACAGCACGACAACCAGACGAAGCTAAAACTAGTAAATATGCTTTGAGTCGTCTACTATTACAACTTAGAAGTATTTTACGTATGTCAGTAACGTCTAAAGGTTCTGAATCTTCATGATAACCTCTCGGCATTTTTACCTTTCTTTTGAATTTAGCTTGAATTATGTCGATATCATGATAGGCCAGATATGATCGTAAAGCTCCAATATAGAGTGCAATTGAATTAGGTGAAAGCTCTTTGGCTAAAAGATGAGAAACAAAGGCATCTATCAGAGAATAAACGTTGATTTTACCACCTGTTAAAGCATCTAAAATAGTTTCAATGGTAGCTGGAGAATACTTATCTTGAAGGAATGACTGAAAATGTCCTAAGCCAATACCATAGATTCTTTTTGAATTACTACTGTTTCTTCCTACACTGTTAAGGAATTGTTGAACCCTGTTTAACTCCTGTATTGGACCTGGAATGGTTTGTGCCCTTACTCTCTTCATATTCTGTTCATTACGTATAATTATATCCTTAACTATATTCTTTGCTATCAGATAATAGCAAATAACACCTCGATTGGAAATCCTAATGCATCCCTTGCTGAGAAGATGTCTTCTGAATCTAATGCAACAGGTAACCAGACTAATGAAACAGGGTCAGAGGGGGTAGTCAATCAAACAGGCAATCAGACTAACCCGCTAACAAAATTAGCTGAAGGAATAGGGAAAGCAATAGGAATAAGAGATTATTGAGTACCATATTACATTAGATAATGCATTCTGACATTCTAACTCAGTTTAGATACCATTCTGAACTAGAGAACTGGAACAAGAAAAGTTGTTCGGTCTACTTTTGTATAGTATTGCTAACAGGCGATATCAAT
>JBBRRH010000058.1:0-23383 GCA_038201105.1 Nitrososphaera sp.
AAAGGAGTTCTCACCAGAACAACGTGAAGAACTACTCAGAGCATTGAAAGCCCGTTTTGAGAAAAACATGAACCGCCATAAAGGTCTTGAATGGGCTAAAGTACAAGCAAAGCTGGAAGCTAATACTGAAAAACTGTGGTCACTCAATGAAATGGAAAGAACTGGCGGTGAACCGGATGTTGTTGGTCATGATAAAAAGACGGGCGAATACATTTTTTGTGATTGTGCAGCGGAAAGTCCTAAAGGCCGCAGAAGTGTTTGTTACGACCGTGAAGGGCAGGAGGCAAGGAAAGCGTTTAAACCAGAAGATAACGCTTTTGATATGGCAGCTGCCATGGGCATTGATCTTTTAACGGAAGAACAATATCGAGAGTTGCAGAAACTTGGAAATTTTGATACGAAGACGTCGAGCTGGGTGAAAACCCCTTTTGATATTAGAAAACTCGGCGGCGCCCTCTTTGCTGATCGCCGCTACGGCAATGTCTTCGTATATCATAACAGTGCGCCATCTTATTATGGAGTTAGGGCGTTCCGTGGCTCGCTAAGGGTCTAAATTTGGACTTTGAATTTTAGCATTTCTTTGATTTTTGCTTTTGTTTTTGACGAGCTGCATTTTGTCATTGCACCCAATTAGGTGTCGCTAACTTTACAGCTCATGATTCTAATTCATTTCTTATTTTCGGCCTTCACGATGTGGGAAACTGAACTATATCGCCCGTTCTGATGGTAACAAACTTCAAGTACCAAGATTGGTATCTATCAAATCCACGGCCTCATCCAGATTGAGGAATCGTGGAAAGACAGAAAGGTATGCTTTCGTCTTTAATATGGAATTTGCTCAGTCAATAGAGAATATTGTTCAAACAATCTTCTGCATTTCCTCTTTACAACATAAAAAATCGAAACTGCCTACTCTAATAACACCATGCATAGACCCGTCATACCGCTTCCTGTCATTCCAACACAGACAGCATGTGTAGTAAGGTCTTTTGATCCATATAAAACCAGTTTATCTCCCAGTTTATTTGCATAAAAATCGAACTTTTTTCCAAGATAGAAGACACCCAATCCTTCGTATTCGTTTTTACTCCCACTCATTCTAAATCAAATAGAGATTAATTACTCCTTTAATTAAAAATTTTCAACTCATGCGGTGAATCAAGATATGATACGAGCAATATTTCTGTCCCGGAAGTTTCAGCAACCGTTATTATCTAATCTAACCAAAATTCTGGGCTATCTCTTTAAAGAATATCTCTATTTGTTCTATGTAATCATTTACTGGCCAGAAGTGAATACGTTTTACTCCTGATTCGTAAAGGAGATCAATCTTTTTAAGGCATTGATCGGTAGACCCAAAAAGCAGTAAATTCTCTAGTTCATCAGCAGACCTTCCTAAAGCTGGTGACAGTATCTCTTTTGCCATCCTGTGTACTTTCTCTTTATCATCATCTATATATCCAAACATTGTCATGACAGAGTTTTCAAATGATTCAACATCCTTATTCAGTTCTCTTCTATAAGTCAGAAGTAGATTCCATTTCTCCTTGAATTTGTCCGGCGTAATGTTATAAGCTGATGCCATCCAGCCGTCTCCGTACTTTGCTACCCTTCTTAGCCCTTGTTCTGAACCCCAACTTGCTATCATGATAGGAGGACGAGGTTTTTGAAACGGTTTAGGGTCAATAGATACTCCTTTCAATCTATAGTACTTACCTTCATAATCTACTATCGATGATTTAGTTTCATCTTCGCCGTTCCAAAGTGCGTGAATAATCTCTAAAGCCTCAGAAAACCTCTTCCACCGGTCTTCAAAAGGAATTCCACAAGCTTCATAGTCTCCTTTATGCGAACCTGGACCCAAGCCTACAAATAATCTACCTGAAGATAAAATATCTATTGAGGATAAAGCTTTAGCACAGATAACTGGATTTCGTATTACTATGTTCAGTATAGATGTACCGATTTTTATTCTATGAGTAGTAGCAGCAATTGCTGATAGTGAACTTATTGCATCAAGCCAACCGGTTCTGAAAACTATGTGATCGTTTACACTCAATGAGTCATATCCTAATTCTTCCGCCTTTTGTGCAAACGAGATTAACTGTTCTCGTGATATGGTTTCCTCTCGTACGAATCCCATCACGGGTAGATGTGTTCCGAAGGCAATTGATTTCATCAACATCTTAATGTAAATGATACATATAGTTGTGATTATTAACAGTGGCAAAATTTGGAAACTGAGTCTTCTTTTAGGGTCTATTCTGCAACCACTTCCACCGAACCCGGACCGACGTTATTTCTTTCCTGCTGAAACAAGAGGGTTCGAATCCCACTAGCCATGAGTCAATCTCTACCTGTTTAGATTCACAAGTATATGCACAAAAATGATGACTTCAAAAGCAAAATACATTTTTGCTAGTTTGATCTAATAAAACTAAATGGTTTTTAAGTGTAAAGTATGCGGGTCACAATTTGAAGATGAGAAACGGTTGCAAATTCATAAGAATGTTCACGGACGAAAACCAAAAATAAGTGAATACGGGAGTCCCGAGTTTAGTCAAGACCGGTTACGGGGTTAGAGTGTAAAAAATCTCAGTTTTTTGCCATGAAGTAATGAAGGAATTTACCTTAAATGATAGAGCAGCGCTTGAATCTGCTATTACTTCGTAATTAACAGACTTTTGCCAAGCATGGTAGTCTATAATGCAATAGTTAGTGCTGGACAGGGAGGTACTCTAGGACGGTCAGATACAAAAGTTCCAGAAACCGAAAACCTCTACATAGTAGGGGATTGGATAGGATCAGAAGGTCTACTAGCTGACGCAAGCTTTGCAAGTGCCAAACGTGCTGCAGAACAAATTTTGAAAGCGCGTCCAAAGCTTATTTCCTATGTATAACATATTGCTGAATGAGACCCTATGGAGCGCATCTAGATCGTCTAGATTCGCTTGCGAGTTTGACTATGACTGATTGAATATAATGACATTGAGAGGGGATGATTGTAATTTAAATAAATGGTAACTGATTTATTTAAAATCGGCAGTTGATCTCTGCGTGTCATAGTTTTCATACTATTTTATGACTCCTACACGGATATTTATATTCCAAGTAATTTCTTTTTTGTTATGCTCATCTCCCCATAAACTTTTTAGTTCTGACTTTACGAGATCCAAAGGATCTTGTTTGTTTTCAGAATAATACTTTTTTACTGAAGACCAAGTTTGCATATAATTCCATAGTTGAAGTAAATTCCAGTATAATGTCGTCTTAAACGCCGGAACAGAAATTTCTTTAAATGGAAATGGAATTGTTTTATACTTTTCTTTAACATATTTTGTTTCTTTAGCCCAATAACTACCAAGAATTTCACCGTCTACATTAAGCCGACTGCTAATGTTGTCTATTTGAGGATTTATTTTGTGCATATCATAACTCCATACTGCTATAATTCCTTCTTTTTTACCAACTCTTTTTACATTAATGTAAAATTTTTCAAAATCAAACCAATGTAATGCTTGAGCTACAGTCACAAGGTCGACAGAATCATTGTCCAAGTTAGCATTTTCAGCTGGAAATATTTTGTAATCTATGTTTTCTCTTTGAAAACCATGTTGAATCTGATTTTTACTTGCATCACTTGCGATTACTTTCTTAAAATATTTGCATAACCCTATCGCAGACTGTCCATTCCCCGTTGCACTATCCCAAGCAAGATTTTTTTGAGGTGTTATTGCAGATAAAAATTCAAAAAGTAATTCAGGATAAGTTGGTCTTGAGAAAGAATATTCTTTTGAATGACAAGAAAAATTATCAATAAATCCTTCGGACAATGGAATTGTTTAGTTTTCCCAGTTTTTATTCTTTATTTTGTTATATTATGTTAAAAATGGCCCAGTTAACTTACATACCTTAAGTTAAAGTCACAAAAAATGGGACCAGCTGACAGTGGCAATGGTCAGTTCAATCATCCTGGAAGTATGGCAATAGATGAGGACAAATTGCAGTTTGTTACGAATATTGGAAACTACAGAATTGAGAAATTTGACATGAATAGAAACTTTATCGTAACCATGTAAATATGGTGGAGAAAAATCGTGTGAAAAATGCAAACCCAGTTATTTCCATTTTCAGATTTTAGCCCGATGTATTTCCTGCCTCTGCTGTCTCATATTCATATACCATTTCTTAATTCTTTTTCCCTTTCCTCATCCAGTTTTCTTTAGATTGCCTATTACGTATACATTCCCCGCAGAGTTAATACAAGTCGCCCCATCTGCACATTGATTGCTCTGGACTATTGTTTGTTGTGAGTCAACCTTACCATTACCATTACCATTTACAGTAATCTCATTTCCTCCTTCGTTAACACACTGTGAGTTTACACATTCGTTACTCTGCTCAATCTTTTGATTAAAGTGTCCGGAAAGTTTTCCTTTTAATTTATCTATGGATAATTGATTATAACCTTCATTAAGACAGTCTGAATCCACACACAAATTATGCTGCCTTAACTGTTGATTTACTTTGGTATATATTTTCTGTTTCAGACCTTTAACCATTTCGGCAACGTTTAGCCCTGAGTTACTACAAACTGAATCTTCGGCACATACACTGTGTTGCTTTAAGCTTTGGCTCAACCTAAAATCTGAATTCTTCGATGCACTTGCCGTATTGGGTATGGTTGTAAGCAGAAGAGCTATTGATATTGTTAGTGACAGCGATACAACTCCTAGTTTAGACGATTGGATTTTCATCAGTAAACCATTTTTCTCAAATTATATGAGCCTTGAGGACTCGCCGTCTAGAGCCGGATTATAGATTCATCGTTTATATTTTGCTTAAGAACTTGTTATAAGGCAAGTATCAAATCTTTTTTTGTGAGCAATCTAAAGTCAGGAATTCCATTCCCAAATACACTATTTGTTCTAATCATGCTTTTAACATCTGTAATAGTTGTAGCATTTGTTGAACCTCATCTTGTAGCCGGTCAATTGACTGGCAATAACAACAATAACCTTGGCATGTCACAGAAGATAGGTGTAAAAATAACTTCTCCAAAACCTAATCAGACAGTTCCAATGGGCGAGCTTACTATCCATGGAACTTCTTCCGATGGACCAGAAACGAATTGTCAGGTCTACGCGGATTGGAATGACGCTAAGCCAATGCAAAATGTAACTGGGACGGGACCAGGAGGACCAAACGACTATTCAAATTGGACATTTACATATACCCAAAATTATCATCTAGTATCGGAAGGAACCAATGAATTAACTTCCAAGATTTCTTGCTATGGTAACTCTGGTGCTAGCAATGTGACAAGCAAGTATTACAGTATTAATGTTACGGGCTCAACTAATCCAATCAGCCCTAATATTCCTACATCTGATACTGCTGGCTCTAATTTTACGACAGGATTCCAGAGTAATGGGCACTCTCCAATACTACCTCAGTATTCAAATGTGGGCGCGAATATCTCTCAACATGACATCGACAAAATTCCAAATAGTACAATCAATTATGACTATTCTATCGATGGTGATAAGTACAAATCCCTATCAATCACAACGGCCAATACCAAGGCTGATAGCGGCATGGATAACAATAAGGGGGCTAGTGACAACATTAAAAACAAAAAAATTCAATCTAATACCATAGAATCCGTGATGTCTTTAAAAGTTGATGACAGCAAGAAAAAACCAAATAATTTCAAATTTAAATTGCACTATGGAAACGGGAACATCAATTCTGAAGATTTGCATAAATACATCCATAATTTGATAAAGGAAAAGTTAGATAGAGTATCTGAAAGATTATTAGACTAATTAATAATGACGAATTACAATTTGGATATCCTGATATAGTAACTTTGAATGCATACCAATTTTACATTTATAGTTCGTAGAGCACTTTTATCAAAAGGCTCGTCCAAAATCTTGATGATTGTTTAAATAGTTATTTCTTTAGTAAGACCATATGCAAAAGATAAGCCCATGTTTGTGGTTCGATGATCAAGGTGAGGAGGCGGCAAAGTTTTATATCTCTATTTTTAAAGACTCAAAGATTGGAGACGTTACCCGCTATGGAAAAGAAGGCTATGAGATTCATGGAAGGGAGGAGGGAACAGTAATGACAGTAGAATTTGAAATCGAAGGGCAAAAATTTTTAGCCCTCAATGGCGGTCCGATATTCAAATTCAACGAAGCCATTTCTTTCCAGGTCTATTGCGAGACGCAAGAAGAAGTGGATTATTATTGGGAAAAACTTTCCGAAGGTGGCGATGAAAAGGCGCAGCAATGTGGTTGGCTCAAGGATAAATACGGAGTCTCGTGGCAAATCGTTCCCACCATTTTGATAAAGATGCTGAAGGACAAGGACTCTGAGAAATCGCAAAAAGTCATGAAGGCAATGCTTCAAATGCACAAGCTCGACATTAGCACCTTAAAGAAAGCGTATGAGGAAAAATAATTACAACTTTGCAAACGTCAGTGGAAGATTGATGACTGAATGGCCCTTGCTTAGTTGCGTTGTCACCTCAATTGAAATACAAACGGACAGGATGAGATCATCTTGATAAGATACATGGAGTATTTAGCTATAGCCTATTACTTTATTCAAAAAGATTCTCGCGATTAGATTGAATTATACTACTAACTACTCATGTTACCGTTTGGCTTCTAGTACCAGATTGAATGGTGTATTGGTAGCTAATCTAAAGTGTTTGAAACCAGCAGACATCACTACTTCAGCCAATTTGGCTTCACCTGCCTGAGAACCCAGTGCAGGGCCGTTATGTGCCAAGGAGGCAGGCACACAAATAAGAGTAGACCCAGCATAAAATGCCCGACTCACTGGATTAAGATTATCTTCTAGTTTATCATTTGCAAATGGTTCTACTATCATCCACGTTCCATCGGGTTTTAATGACCGGAAAACATGAGAGGCTGCTCCAACAGGGTCGCCCATATCATGAAGGCAATCAAAAAAAGCAATCAAGTCATAATCATCTCCTGGGAATTGAGTTGATGTTGCAACTTCGAATCGAATCTTATCTTTATCTAGTCCCTCTTGAATAGCTTTTTTGTTTGCTATTTCAATCGAAGGTCTGTGATTGTCAAACCCTACAAACGTAGAGTTCGGATAAGCTTTAGCCATTAATATGGTAGATATGCCATGTCCACACCCTACATCAGCGACTTTTGCTCCACTCTTTAATTTCTGTTCTATTTTTCCTCCATCCAATGCAGGAATCCAAGAACTAACAAGGTTCGCAGTATAATTAGGACGAAAGAGGCGTTCCGTTCCTTCATAAAGATTGGCATCGTGGTCACCCCAATCTACTCCCGCTCCGCTTTTGAATGCTGAGGTAATTTTGGGCTCATCTTTAAAGAATGATATTGCTGTCTGAAAACCGCCCATTAGATATGAGGTACTGGTCTCATCAGAAAGAACAAGTGCATGTTCGGATGGTAAAGTGTACTTATGTGTGTTCGAGTCGTAAGTGACGTAACCTCCCGCAGCCTGATTGGCCAGCCATTCTCTTATATAACGTTCTACAGTTCCTGTTCGGTTTGCGAGTTCTTGCGAAGTGATGGGTCCAGATTTAGACATTTCTTTATACAGACCAAGTTTGTCTCCAATATTGATCAGCACAGTACTCCAGGCCGCTCCAAAATCACCAGCTACTTTTAGCATAAAATCGTTTAGTTTTTCTTGAGAAACGGTTTTGTCACTAGTCGTCATTTGCTCATATCAATCAGAACTTAGTTAAATTCATTTACGAATTTTCAAATAAAATCCCACTTAAAACGAACTTCTCATGACGGACTCTTTTTGATAGAAATTGACAGTTTACTTCGTTCATGACAATTTTGATTTACAGCGCCTAATGCTGACTAAACAATATTTGAGCGCCTGTCACTTCGGGCCAATGAACTTCTTGCTTGAGTCTTTGCCATTTCAACTTTATCGTTAAGGCCCAAGCCAAGCTTGCTAATTAATTTACGAGCTTCTCTTGTATCTGGGATATTCTTTACCCTATAAAATTCATTATCTTGGAATATTACAAATAGACCCGATATTGCAGCTCCAGCCATGACTGGTTTAACACTTTCTGAATTGCATTCATTGATTACATTTTTGAGTGCTTCAATTCCTTCTCTTTGTTTTCTTCTATTAAGACGGATTCTGCCCATGTCAATGAATGAATTGTTATTCGATAAACCTGGTACCTCCTTTTGAATATCTAGTTTATCAATCAATGATTTTCCTGGAAGCTTTATTGCACGAGTACAATCACATGCTTCACATTCCATAGTGCATTCTTCTCTTAAGCGAGCATCTTTAACTTCAATTATAGAATCAGAATATTCTCCTAACGTAGGCAATTCCATTGCCATTGGATATAGGCCACCTTCCAGACAGTAACAAACTTCAACAAAATGGACAACATCTTTTTCATCTATAGCTGCTTCCCTTAAGGCAGCCTGCATTCCTTCATAAAATATTTTTCCTTTTGCAAGGTTACCTGATTTAATAGAATCAACTAACCTTTTTCTACCATCAGGATTTAGCTTACATTTGATATAGTAACGCATTGCTATATGAGTACACTATATTGGCCTTATCATCTAATAAATCTAAGGGCGACCAAATTAGACAATCATTCAAGGCCGATACCATATATGGTCCAAATAGGTGCCTACTTCTGAAATTAAAGGTTTGAAAAGCCCTCAGAAATTTACGCTATTTTAAAAATATAAAAGAGCCATGTCAATTCTTACTTGTAGATGAAAAAACAATTTATTCTTTCCAAGATTGAAGCTGTCCAGGACGGGAGTCCTTACGTTTACGTAGGATTTATTGACCCCAATGATTCCAGGGCAGGAGAAGCACGACAGCAGAATCCTTTTGGACCTAAAGCGATGGCATTCAGTTCTCCAGAAGACTTGATGAAAAATTTGCCCAAAGCGATGGGAAATATTGCAGGAATGATGGGCGGTGGTGGTCCTGCCGATTCTCTCACATTCAAGTTAAGTATGAGAGAGTATGAAGACATGGGTCTGAAAGTCGGTGACAAAGTCTCAATAGAAATTAAGAAAAAACAGGATAGTGGAATTTGAAGCACTTTGTTGTTGTGTAGGAGGTGGGGATTTACTTCTCACGCCTATAAGCACAAGACTTGTAGAGTTTATCTCAGAAAACGAACCCTAGATGCCAAATTGCCCTTTCATGAACGTTTGAAATTTCTTATCAGAATTATTACTTCTAACTTCTAAAATCGATTTCGCATCCTCACCTATAATATTTCTAAAGTCAGGGTTATCGGATTTGACCACCTTTAGAATAACTCCGGCTACTAGTTCAGGGGATATAGCGTTTTGACTCATTTTTTCAAACGAGCCAACCAGTTTCTGCATTACCGGCCTATAAGGAGAATCTTCAATGTTACCAGATGATTTCAGGTTCTTCCAAAAATCAGATTTCACAGCACCAGGTTCTATCAAGACTACTTTCACCCCAAATGGTTCGATTTCATATTGCAGTGATTCGGAAAGCCCTTCTAGTGCAAATTTTGACGCATGATAAAAAGAGTCAAAGGGGATTGCAACTCTACCTCCCATTGAAGTAACATTAACCATTGTACCTCTATGTTGTTTTCGCATCATGGGTAAAACGGCTTTAATAACTCTCACAGTTCCAAAGAAGTTTGTTTCCATCTGGGCTTTTGCATCCTGTATAGTTGATTCCTCAAAAGCTCCTATCAATGCGTAACCTGCATTATTAACAGCGACATCAATTCTACCGCTATCGTTCATTATCTTTTCAATGGTATCGTTTACAGATTTATCATCGTCTACATCCATTTGTAAAGTGGTTAATGCCAAATCTTCCTTAGGTGCTCTGGACGTGAGGTCAGAAGATTTATTCAAATTTCTCATCGTTGCGTAGGTGCGAAAACCCTCCTTTGCCAATGTCAGCGATGTTGCGAAACCAATCCCAGTGGAGCTGCCTGTCACGATAGCAACTGGCATTTGCTTTTCTGAAGGTTATTTTCTTGCAACAATAAACTACGTTAGTGATTGTACTTAAAGTTATACCAATACGAGGATAGCTTATTTATTAGTCATTTAGTCTGGTTATTTATCTCTCATATTGCTCATCATATCTACAATTCCAGTTCCTATTTTCCCACACGTACTTCTGCTAGCATGGTTGGATACACCCTACAAAAGTACGAAAACTCGCCAGGATGAATAAATTTATGTGAAAAGGACTTGGATGGCATTATAAGTGCTGTTAGGCCTGAATCAAATAATTCTCCTTCTAAATAGGGATATAATGTATGCGGGCTCATTATTCTGAAAAGAAATATTCCGTATCACGCTGGTTTCAGTCTTGCCTTGCGCAAGTCATTTATCACTAGAAGATTAAACCTATAATTGGTATCAAATCAGAAAACTGTCAGAATATGATTAGCTATGTTACTTGTTTTATTGGCGGGTACTGATACTGCCCTGTTAAAATTGCTTCTTCTGGTACATTCGCTCCAAGTAAGAACTTTGATACGGCTGCAGGCATGGGGGAAGAGCATAACTCTACCTAGCTTGCTTAATCAGTAATCAATGATGAAACAAAAAGACCGTTTAAATAACTTGATTTAGTATTTCATTCGAAACACTGTAGGGGAATTTTTAGAGTGCATCTGTGACGCTTGGTGACTATCTTATTTGTCTTGTTCAAGAGATATCTAGTGCCAGTATCAAATTAGCGACTTGTGCGTACAGCGTTATGTCAAAGTGACAATTACTCTAGCCAAGTGAAGGAGTTATTGTACATCTAGTGAAAGGCGACTTTCAAAACGGACAAGAAAAAAAAGGAGTATTAGGCTATTGCCTTGCCTAAAGACGCGGCGGGCCTAATAGGAGGGCGTAGGGCCTAAAGAGTTGGTTTCATTAGTGATGCATCTACTTAGTGCATCCTGTTGTATTTGGGTAAACCCGGGTTGGGCGGCTGCCAAGAGACTATTAACCTCGGTCAATACCATCTTTCTGTCATGGGCAGTCATATTTCCATTTGTCAGCACATCCCATATCCCGGCCATATCAGTAATTGGACCGCTACCTCCCAACTGTGTTATATATTTATTTATAAGCGATATCGTGTTGTCGGTAGGTATTAAGGAGACGAAGTTTTGTATATTTTCAGTCCAATTTTGAATATCGCCAGTCCCTACTTCCGTTTCGCCAATTGTCTTGAAACAGCCCGAAATTGGGTCATTTCCAAGGCCTTGCGCTACCGCAAATGACTCCGAGAGCGAGGTCACTGCTGTGAGTTCGGCTGCAGCAAAGGTTAGTACTACGAACAAAGCCACGACTACGACTTTTTGGGAAATATTCGTCTTGATTCTCATTGCAAGGTATAATAACCGTAACTTGCATATAAGAAAGCTCTACCATTTTAATAGTTAGTCTATCTGTTAGCTTCGATACTAGTAAAATAATAGCGTTGTACGATACTAGTAATAGCTTGGTAAGTAGTCCTAGACCACTCAGACGCCACTTTCCGCTTTAATTTTGGGGATGGAATATGGATTCCAAAACAGTCATTACTCCACTATTTGGACAACACCCATCATGGCTTGGTCCCCGTGGAACATCAGGTGGCAGTGATAGACAGTTTTTCCCACAAAATCTTTAAACGGTATCCTAATAACCACTTCACCATTAGTTGGAATAATAACTGTATCTTGTAATCCGTGAGCATCATATGGTTTCCCATTAACTGATATTACCTGAAAATCATTCACATGAATATGAAATGGATGAATATTGCCAGATTTATCGTCGTCAAGGTTTATTAACTTCCACTCCTCTACATCTCCAAGCTTAACTTTTTGATCTATTCTATTAGCATCGAACGTCTTATTATTTATCTTGTATATCCAATCTATGTCGATTGATGAGAAATTAAGGACTCGATAATTAGTGATGTTCACATTATTCAGGTCTTCCTTAGAAGTTAAACTCGTTGGAATAATATTTACATGTTCCACATCTTTTTGGTTACCTTGTACATTTACAGTTGCAATGAGTTGTTCGTACGGTAAAACAAATGAATTGTTCATAGCTCCTAATGGAATAGATCCGTTACCTGTCGCAGTCACTAATACATCAAACCGCTTTCCAGAAGGAAGAAAAAGAGTATCATTTTCCCATACCTTCCAAACCGGACTTCCATCTTCTGCTATAACATGGAATGTATGGCCAGGGAGTCCAACTATGAGCTCATCCTCAGGACCGATGTTTGCAAAACGCCATAACTGAGTCTCTCCGGATGTAATGTTAACGTCTGGATTGATTTCTCCGTTAACGGTTAGTCTTTCAATACCTGTATTTGTATTACTCATATTATGTGTAATAAGGTATGCCTGATCGAATGGAAAATCTCTCATGGCAAAGGTCTGTGTTGTGATATTCTGTAAGGGCTCAGGCAATAACTTTTCTATCCCTTCAACAATAAACAAGCCAGACAGACCTGCCGAAACTTGTCCATAAGAAAGATGATGCATATGTGAATGATACCATAACGTACCTGGAGGGTGATCTTTTGGAATATCGAGAGTATAATGCTGTGTCTTACCAGGAGCAATTTCAAGAAATACATTATCCGCTGCACTTCCATCCGAATTATTTCCAGGAGACACATGAAGTCCATGAAAATGGAGATTGGTAGACTCATTGAGATTATTTATCAAGTCAATTTCAACTCTATCTCCAGGATAGACATGCAAGGTAGGCCCTGGAAGAGAACCATTATAAAGCATAGCAGTGACTGACTGGTTGTCAACCTTCCCCGTCTGATACGCTACTGAGATGGTAGTTTGCAAAACGCCGTCTTTACTATATACATCTTGAGACTTTGAAAAGTTCATTCCATCCAAAGGCGAAGGTTGATCTTTGGCAAAGGCGTCATATTCTAAAAATTCAAATGCAAACATCACCAAAATAAACATCAAGAAGGAAAAAGTGTATATTATGCCAGGGGTGTTCATGTAGGACTCTTTTAGAATCATTTAATTAAATCCCCACTAGTATTTTGATCTTTCAAAACAATTCCTTTTATGTTCAACCCGTACATTTTCTTATGTGAATAAAGTAGTTCTTCTATAATAATTTTAATTTAAGTTTGTCGTAATTATTCGGACCTGCGAAAGCGTATTTTCTTTTCCCCTATGCAAATTGTCTTTGTACCTTCCGTGCCACTTCTGCAAGCTGAGTTCTTACTTATTACCTCGGTGTTTGTCCCACTGTTATACTTTATAGACAATAACAGACATCAATAAATTAGACTACTATCTATAATCACTGAAAAAACCGGTAATATACGATAATAATTCATCACGTAATTCAATTGCTTTAATCCCTATTATCCCCATCCAAATTGTTTTGTAAAAAGACATCTAGACCCTGAACTATGTATTGAATATTGGGAAGTGTCAACAATGTCTTCTTTTCATTTGAATTAGGCGTTTGCTGAGGCATCCAGTTGTTAAGTCTTATGAGATAGATATTGATGTTATTCCCTAATTCCAAGAATTTTGAATTTTTCGAAACTAATGCCTTCTAGTCTCGCACCCAAGATAAAAGGGATTAATATGCCAACATTAATTACGTGTTGGCTATAATGTCATCAAAATACCCTAAAAAAACACTTTTTCTATTGCAAGTATGGCCTATCTACAGTCATCTCATCGCCAATGCATCCACCCGTCATAGAAGTAACAACACTACCAAGGTACCATAAATAATTTCTTCTCGATAGTACTTTGACTATTGTATGGTTGTACGTTGATGAACGCAAATATGCTTTAAACTGGTACAAGTTGCGAGTAGCGGTAGTAGGAGCATGCGCATTTCAGGTAAATTTGCATTTTTAGTACTTGGCCTGTTAGTATTTGGTATCGCAAGTTCTGCATTGACTAGTTCTGTAAGTGGTGCAAGTACTCAAAATAATATTACTGATCCAGCTACTTCAGAGATGAATTTGACAACCAATAATGTAATTCAAAAGCTAGACAACCATGACACAAATGTGAGCGAATTACAATCAACTAATTCAGATCCATTCAAAGAGATAGATTCGATTCCGAATACCAACCTTTCAAATGCGTTAAAATCGCAGGACAAACATTCTACTGCCAAGGACGAATCTCAATCTTCCTCGTCTTCTTCTTCACAAGCAAGTGATTCTTCATGTTCTAATGATGGGAATGGTGGTTGTAAGGACGATCAAAAATCTGTGAAAAAGAATAATGATAATTCAAAAAATAAAGATGAAACTGTCAATAAGGAACAAAAACATAAGACTAGACTAGACGTTAAATCAATTAAGGACAAAATCAAGTCGGATATAAAGAATCGTTTTAAACTTCCAATTGATATACCATTCCCGTAGATTGGAAACTAAATACAGCTAAAGTCTAACCTGACTATTTTTAACATGCTTGGATAACAGAAAAGCTGAATACAAGAAGTACTTAGATAGGCATCCTGCCCATAGCGAATGAGTCGTATTGCAATGAGCATGCTCAGTAAATCGCCAGTAAATCTTCAGTCGCACTAAACTATTTAGGTGACGTCAGGTAATCAGTGCTGGATATATGTTACGTGACATGCTGAGGAACCGATGGAAAACGGTTGTCATACTTGTCGGACTATGGCTTGTTTTCTTATTCCCAATTCCAATCCTTCCTTTCTGGGGTATACATTTAGATGAAAATACCCTTGAAACAGTGATCATAATCAGTCTCATCGTATCCATTCCCTTCACATTTCTGGCCCTATTCATAAATAAAGGAGAACACAGAGATTCTGGAGATAGATAAAAGCTGAAGATTATTATGATTATCAGCTCGAAATTCTAACTAATTGCAGTTCTATTCTCGGCTGTTGGATTAGCATTATTATATGAGTACCCAATACTATCCTGTTACCAAGGAATGGGTTTTTTATATCTGAAAAAGCCTCCAGTCTACCCACTTTCACCGAGTATGGCAAAATGCACAATATCTTTGGCAGCAGCTTCGGGAGTTACGGGGGCCATGTTTCCACCCATTTCAGTGCTGACCCAACTCGGACATACCGCATTTACTTTAATGTTACTATCTCTTAGTTCTTGTGCCATGATCAAAGTAAGAGCATTAAGTGCTGCCTTGGAGATTCTATATGCGGCGACTTTTCCTCCCATCTCGCTCATTGCTCCATATCCAGATGAGACATTTACTATCCTGCCATATCCATTTTTCCGCATTAATGGAACGAAAGCTCTACACATATGAAAAGCACCATAGAAGTTAACTTCTAATGTATCTCGCATAATCTTTTCGTCTACATCAAAAACGCTTACCCCTTCGTCCAGATAAGCTCCGGCATTGTTTATCAGGATATCGAGTCTTCCGTAAGTAGCGACGATCCAATCACGAAGCAATTCAATCTCTTTAGTATCAGTAACATCAAGTTTATGGAATACAATTTTATCTCCGGAATCTAATTTGGATAATACACGTCGACCTTCTACCTCATTTCGACATGTGAGTACAACGTGACAGCCAACACGAGCTAATTCCTTACATATTTCATATCCAATTCCACGATTTCCCCCAGTAACAATCGCAATATATCTTTCCTCGGACATCAGTTACCCGTAACATTGTGCCAGTTCTTATTTTTGTTTTTTCTTTGTTGAGCTGTACTGTTATATTCAAAAGATACTCTTGTGAATGGTTACCTTGCCTCAGCTAGGAATCTGTGGAAAAGGCGTTTCCTGGGGGGTTATGGGAGGGCTATAATCTTCTCAACTATCCAACGTCCTTCTGAATCATAGGTTTACAAATATTTTCTGTTAATCTCATGTCATTTATTTCCCTATTTTTATCAACAAATGCTCGGCATTGCTGCTCTAGAGCTTGGGTATCTGCTGATGTGCTCGTTCCACTGTAGCATCTAGCAGCACCCTCTGTTATTGGTGGTGTGCTAGTGTTGTTACCACTATAAAGGGCAGCCAAATACATATTCTTATCCTTTGAAGGAACTGTAAATACGGCATTAAAGAGACCTTGGCCATTTCCAAGCGATTGACTCACCACTGGTCATGGCAGTCGTAGAATTTCCAAGCTTGATACTCGTCTCAAATAACCACATAGTATATTGAGCTTGTGGAGTTACCTTTTCTCTACTTGGGATTTTACGAAAGCATGATTCTTAAAATCGTAGATCAAGAAAAAAGAGTTCATAAATTCTTCGATGTTAACTATGAATACAATTTGAAACCATTGGCGTATATTGAAACGGTGATATAGTTTGTTGTTTCAATCAATACATGTCTCAAGGAAGTTTTAACTGTGGTCAATGCGGGCAGTCCTTTAATTCACAGCAAGAGTTAGATAGACACAACCAACAGCATCAACAACAAAGTTAACCTTTTTTCTTTTTTTATTTGGATTTTAGTACAATTTCGAAGTCGATATTATAAATCATCTAACAGTGAAGTGAGACCAAGTGAGACCAGTCATCCATCCTTCCTATTCATCCGCAACGAATTCGTACAAAATTATTAGTGAATTGAAAAATATAAAATATAGTTTTCAGTGAAAAAGACTGTGGTTGAATCGCTATTATTGTTGTTGAAGAGATAAAACTAAAGCATGACAATGACAATACCAAAATCATTAAGCTTGCGGAAGGAGACATAACCGAAAGAAATACCGACGCGATAGTAAATGCGGCCAACTCTTATCTGAAACATGGTGGAGGAGTTGCTGCTGCCATTGTGAGAAAGGGTGGGTCAACAATACAAGAAGAAAGTGACAATATAGGATTTGTTCCAGTTGGTTCTGCTGTAATAACAACTGCAGGAAAGTTATCATGTTAAGCAGTTATACACGCAGTTGGTCCAAGAATAGGCGAGGGAAATGAAGATCAAAAATTAACAAATGCAATAAGAAATGCGCTATTACTAGCGTCTGAACAAAATTTCAGTTCTGTTTCAATGCCAGCGATTAGTTCAGGAATATTTGGATTTCCTAAGGACAAATGCGCAAAAATCCTGGTAGAAGAATCAAAAAGGTTTCTCGAAAATGATACCACTTCTATTGAAGTTATAGAATTTTGTATAATCGACGATGAAACAATAGAATACTTTAAGGCCCAATTTTCTGATACGAAGAATAAATTATAATAAAAGCAATGCCATAATACGAGGCCAGGTTGCTAATTATGTTGTATTATGCAATCAGGTTAGGGCATCATGAAAAATAATTCCAAGGACATGCCTTTCTCCATCGTATACTTCGCTTATACCGTGCCTCATTTGAGCGCGATAATATCCTTTACTTCCTTTTATAGGTCTAAAGTTCGTAGTGATAATCAGCATATTTCCCTTGTGCGGTTTTAAAACAATGGCTTTTGATTGTGCTCTAGGAATTTGTTGCGTTAATACAAATTCTCCTCCAGTATAGTCATCATCAGGCTCATTAAGGAAGAAAACTAATTGAAAAGGAAAAAATATTTCTCCGTATAAATCCTGGTGCAATGTATTATATCCGCCCTTACCATACTTTAGAATTAGGACTGTCGGCTTAGTTTGATTATTTTCTTGGCATAGCCTTTGAAGTTCATCGAACTTTTCGGGAAATCGTCTCTTCATGTCTAACATGTTCATCCATGCATTGGCAACAGGTGCAAGTTTCGGGTAAATGGCGTTTCTCAGGATCTCAATTGGATCAGGTAAAGGGTAATTGAAATATTTATATTCGCCTAATCCAAAACGGTACCTGTCCATGGTAATGGTCTTGCGGTAGAGAGCGGAGTTATCATATTTGCTAATAAGTTCCTCGCAATATTGAACTGGTAAGAATTGTGGGACCAATGCATATCCTTTCTCGTTCATTTTTTTTGTAGCTGATTGCCAGTCAGTGCCTGAAATCTTTTCTTGAATTATTTCACTAATACTCAAGGATTCTTGGTCTCGGTTTTATTAAATCAAGGATAGACTCTTACATTTTTAAAATCTTTAATGGTTGCATTGGTAATGAACACTCCTTCCTTCTCCAGTAAATCTTTCTTTCTAGCAGTGCCATAGGCGTATCCGCCAACTTTGCCATCTGACATTACTACCCTATGACATGGCACTTTTATTGGATTTGGATTTTTGGCAAGTATAGATCCTATTACCCTTGAAGCTGAAGGATTTCCAAGTGCTTTCGCAAGATCACCGTATGTGGAAACCTTCCCTGAAGGTATTTTTCTCAACAGGTCAAAGACATCTTCGTCTTTTATCCTCCGTACGATGGTATGCTTAATTCTATTGGCTGGCATTTGCATCAACTCGTGCATATTACAGATAAAGCTTTGCTATTGTTATTAAAGTAACCTGAAATTGATGCTCTTCGACTAACACCACATTAGCTAATTAGATGTCGTCGAAAGAAAGGTTCTTACTATTTCGCTAAATTTTTCAGGGTACTGAAACATCAACCCATGTCCAGCTCCTTTTATTTGTACAAGCCATGCACCTGGAATCTTTTGTACAAGAATCAATGAGTTAGCTGCAGGTAGAGAGGATGATAGTTATCAGTACTAGCCGAACCTATCGTTACGTAGATGTAATTATCCGAACCAATAGCAATGGCCCCACCATTGCCGTATGAATTTGGTATTGAAGGCAAATCGAGTAACAATTTTGGATTGATCAATTTGTTATTTACTAGCTCATATCGATAAAGCCTATTTCCAATTGGAGTATTCCCATTTCCCTTATCTTCAGTATAAAAGAGGAAAACAGATAGTGGTTCCCTACTACTAGTAGTAGTCGCATTAATATTCTTGTTAGAGTGCGCAATTGCAATTCCTAACATGCCTTGAAAGAATCCATTTGATACATTGACCTTCAACAATGGTTTATCAAAGACGTTACCATCAACTGCCATTTTGACCGTACCATTCTTCTCGAGAATTAGAAAGCCCTTATTGTCTATGAACGCAATGTTGGTTGGTAAATTAAGGCCGGTAAGAATTTTCTCTACTTTCAGACTTGCATCCTTTAGTTTAGGTACGTTGCTATTATTCGTTGTTGTAGTATCTTGAGCGAGGACTGAAGAACGTTGTGCGAAAACTCCAGAAATGAGAATCAAAAGTGCATTAGAGATTATCAAAAATAAGATTCTATTCTGCATAGAATTATTCAATTCTCATTTACGGTTGATAGAAGATATTTATAACTATACCCCTATTTTCAACACGATATTGCTATCAATAAGAAGTATGAAGATAATGTGTAAATAATATGGTGGGAATTTGACTGCCTGTATGGAGAAATGAATGACTACTCTACTGTTGCTGTGATTCCTGTAGTCTTCTCATACCAGGAGCCCCGGTTAGGAGCAGAATTGTCATTATTTTATTCTTGATTGAACAAAGCCGTTTAAGTTATTTAGAGTGATGCACTGTTCACTGGGCGGGTTGAAAAATAGAGTAAAGTCTGTCACCAATTCCACCGAACCCAGACCGACGTTATTTCTTTCCTGTTTTTAAGATCTGCTACCTTTTATGATGATTTTCATCCGCAGTTATTCACCATAAAGCATATTACCATAGAAGGTATGAATCCCCAAGTGAAACCGAAGGGTTCGAATCCCAATACGAGAATAGATTGATGCCACTTGATCTGATTTACTTATATCGTGATATTTGGATCAGCTAATTAGATGTCGTCGATAGAAATGTTTGCAATATCTTACTGATCTCATCCGGATATTGATCCATTACTGCATGACCAGCATCTTTGATCTGTACAAGCCAGGCCCCTGGGATTTTTTCTGCAATGACTAAAGAATTTGCATGCGGGACGTAGAGATTATCATCTGTTCCAGTTATGACCAACGTGGGTTTGGCTATTTTCGCAAGCTCGTCACAAGCACCATTCCAGTTAGTTGCCTCCCAAGCAAATCCTGTGTTCATCTGATTCTTCATTGCATCAGGGGAAAGTCCAGGCTTCGCTTGTTGAAAATCTGGAATGTTCTCAACAGATTCAGGATGCAGTCTCATCCATCCCGATCCTAATGAAGCAGATACAAGCGATTTCATCTCCTCTCGAGAAATAGAAACATTATTTAGAGATTTGTTTACAATATCGGATTGCAATTTTATAAACTCAGGTGGTTTAGGTATGCCATCTTTTCCACCACATGATGCAGCAACCAGAACGAGACTGTTTACTTTTTCTGGATGCATAACAGCGAACTTTTGAGCTGCAAATGAACCCAGAGAATATCCAAGAACGTCTGCTTTTTTTATCTTCAGAGCGTCAAGCAAACCTGCCGTATCGTTTGCAAGTTGCTCCATAATGTATGATTTAGAACCAATTGTTGTATTTCCAATTCCACGAGTATCAAATACAATTACTGTGTGATTTGAAGAAAGACTCCTTAGAAAGGACTGGTCCCAGGCATCCATAGTATCAGAAGCGCCATTGAAAAGTAAAATAGGGTCACCTCTACCTAACATCTTGTATGCGATGTCAATATCCCCTACGTGAGCTTTCTTTGCTGGGATATCTTGTATATTCAGTAAGTCTTCATTTTCGGCTATAGTTTGATTTGTTTGACCATAAACAAGTGGCGTATTAGTTACTATTATAGAAGCGGGGATAATAATCACAAACAAGAAGATAACGGATAATATTAGAGGGCAAATTTGTGCTTTCTTTGCTCTTTGGCTTTTAACTATCATTATGCCTTAATCTCAGTTGTTTCAGGATCCTAATTAAGATATTTTTAGTATGAGATGAATAAAACATAGATTCATTGCTACCTAAGAGGAATTATGATTTGGCAAATGATTAATGTTAATGGGTGGAGATATACTAGGTATAAACAATGGTCATAGAGTTCTGTTCCTACTGCAACCAAGGATATTTGAAACCAACAGAAGAGGTGGTTCTTGAAGGAGAAGTTGGAATTAACTTAATAGACATTGGTGGTAAAAGAATATTTGCATGTGACAGTTGCGGTCAGATACAAGTAAGGATTAGAAAGAACGAGTACGTCAAAATTCGACATGATATTAAAACTCGACATTGGTAAGATAGTGTGAGCATTTATCAGAATTGCAGAGATTATAGATGAAGGTCATATTAGACAGAATACGGGACAATAGTTTCCGAGTTTGCAATATGTCTAAATGACTATTTAGAAAGAATCTTCTGTTTTACTTCCCTACTTATATTGCTCAATACATCTGCAATTCCAATTCCTATTTTTTAGCAATTATTGCAGCTGTGTTTAATGAATCGTCGTTAATGATGCCTTTACTTTGATTAGCTATCAGGAGCCGTCTTATTTATAGAGGCTATTGTAATTATCTGGAAAATCAAGCTCTTTGTTGTTGTGTTAGAGGTGGGCATATTACTTCTCACGTCTATAAGCTAAGGCGTGTTGATTTTATCTCATGAAACGAGCCCTAGATGCCAAATTGCTTTTTCATGAACGTTTGAAATTCCTTATCAGAATTATTACTTCCACCTTCTTAAATCGATTTTGCAACCTCACCTACAATATTTCTAAAGTCAGGGCTATCGGATTTGACCACTTTTAGAATAGCTCCGGCTACTAGTTCAGGTGATATGGCATCTTGACTCATTTTTTCTCGTAAATGGTAACTATTAAAAACTAAGTAGTACAGTATACAGATAACATAGTTACATAAGATATATAAATTTTGAACACCAATATAGAATACAATGAGTAAGGACAACTTACCGTACTTTAGTAAGATAGTTAAATTAATTGTGATTATGAGCGCGCTTGTAATTTTTAGTTCTGGTTTTGGTCGATTGGCTGCGGCTGATAACAATTGGTACGTTGGCCAAGGAGTAAAAGCCAACATGTATGTTACATATAAAATACAAAGCCACGACACAAATCAGGGACAGCCATTTACAATGACTATATATTTTAAAGAATATGACAGTACAGGTCATTATTGGGTAGCTCCGGTGTATGTCAACGACCAAGGAGCAATAATAAACGGAACGTTCCACTTAAGTGATTTGGATTTAACAGCTTTGGGTAGTTCGCAGATTCCGCTATCCATGTCTCCTTATAGAAGTGCTTATGAAAGTTCACTCCAGTGGCTTGCAGCCTTTGTTGCAAAGCCAGGTCAGTCGTTAAGTGCTGCTTACTGGGGAAAGATAGCATCAATAGGAGGCCCGCCAATTTCTCCAACTGGGCAGGAAAAGGTTTCCGTGCCTGCTGGATCTTTTGACACTACTGTCATATCGTGGCACAAAGGTGTTGATAACAAAATTTGGATAAATAAAGATATGCCTTATCCAGTTAAGGCACAGACCTTCGCTGATGTAACTGCAGGAAATCCGCCTGTTCTGTACCAATTCGAACTTCTATCAACCGGACAAGGTCAGTCTCCTGTACCGAAAAGTCAACCTGAAATTCCAAAGCCACCAATAACTTTGCAAACAGGCCGTGGCACATACTACATAAAGTTACTGTGGCAACCACCGTCAATAAAATCTGGAACTCCAACACAATTTGGTATTCTGTTTATGGACAGCTCTCAGACTATTATCCCAGGTGTTAGCTACAGTTTCAAAGTTACTGGGCTCAACAATAGCGTGCTAGAAGATCTACATGATCAAAAGACACTTGATGGCACGGGAACCCAAACAGTGAAGTTTGATAAACCTGGTCCAGTTGATGTCGTAGTAAGTGTAGATGGAGTGCAAGGACAAAATTTAGGAGACTTTGTTGAACGCTCAGATTTTAATCTAATTGTTGTACCTTCAGGAAATACGACAAAATAAGTATTGCACATATCTCATAACTAACTACAGAGTACGTATACGTCAGCTTTGAAATTCCGATCGTGTGAATATTTAAGATAATTTTGATCGAATCCTGATATTGAAGGCTTTTGATAAAAAAATAGTTACACAAAGCCGATCGAATATTCTACAGCATATTTTAACTAGACGTAATGTTTCGGTGTCGCAATAAATAAATATGAATAAACGTTTTTGAATGTCGTCCATATATACAAAATTACTAAATTTTTTTATACTTTACTCTAATAATTTACTTTAATGTTCACGCCAAAGCAAAATTTTGTTTTTGCTTTTACGATTATTTCCGTTCCTTTTTTTGACCCATTATTCCTCAGCTACACAAAATGCGACTGCACCAGAGGATATAGATGCCAAAAAATTTTGGTCGCTAATTGATACGGCAACAGGGCATGTTAATCAGACAACTAGGGCAATAGAAAGCGGCAATTCTACTGTGGCACTTAGACTTTTGGCTGAAATT
>JBBRRH010000059.1:0-23196 GCA_038201105.1 Nitrososphaera sp.
ATGGTATGAAGGCAAGCGAATTTCCTGGCGTTACTAATTCTCAAGGACTATATAACCATTCTTGGACACTCGATCCTACCTCAAAACCTGGAGCCTATAAAGTGGTGGCGAACGTGTCCATCCCAGGCTATGTTCCGCGTACATATAGTGCAAATTTCCAAGTTCAGGGACAATTATTGGTCCAAGTGAATCTTGCGAAGGGAGTGGTCAATCCTGGGGATGCACAGACTCTAACAGTCAACGTATTGGACGCCACAACTAAACAAAAAATCTCCGGTGCAAGCGTAGCCGGAAACATTTCTAGCTCCAAGAAGTTTTCATCTATTACAGATGACAATGGAATAACTTCGTATTCATGGAATATCTCCCCCGTCAGCGGAGGAACTATAAGTAAAGTAACCTTGAATGTAGTCCATGAAGGTTACTCTGCGTTATATAAAATAGTAACATTTAAGACTGGCAAATCCATGAACCTATTGGGTCCTCCTGAAGAAATCCAAACTAAACAGATAAAAATTCAGCCTGTTAAAATAATTGAGGGGAATGACTGTACGGGACATCAACAAGATTCAGATTGCGCTGATAATTCCAAGTTACGACAGAAGGCCAAAGGGGTGGATAGCTTTTTGGAATCACTTACTAGTCAAATTACCGGTTGAGCCAAAGAAGCCATCCAAATTGTGTGCCTGATTGAATATGTGCCTGATTGAATATGATTTCTACGTGTTCCCATGTCAATTCTGTAATCTCTCATCGACAAGTATGGTTATCTTTTAGCAATCATCCTTTAACAGTAAATAATACTCAAGGAGATACTTAGTCGTTATAAAATATTAAAAAAACCGCGTTAATTGCTACCTATTGATTACCTTATACATTTTGAAAAGTTTTCGAAACAATCAGTCGGAGATCTCACCTCCTTGTTTGAGAAATAAGGAATATGTACCTCCCCCTTTAGTAATCCAACTAATAGAGAATCCTGTTGCGACCGGTAGTTTCCAGGAGATAAACAGACTAATCTTTTGACAGTGACAGATAAATTGGATTAAGCTATTCTACACTTGATCTAAGAATCTCCCAAATTAGTTAATTCAATATCCAATGAATGCGATGCCAGATATATCAGAAAGGGATCCTCGGAAATGAAATGTATCAAAATTACATACCAAAGTCGTATTGCTTTCCTATCCGCTTGAGAAGACTAATTGTCAGCGTATGTACGAAGGTAAATGTGATAAGCCGAAGACATATAGCAATCCATCCCTGGACGCCATGAATAGATGGCCATCAGCGATACATGGTGAGGAATCGACCACACCCATAGTAGGAAATTTCCACTCCTGTTTCCCTAAACTGATGTTTACCCCGTAAATGTGGGAATCAAGGCAGCCAAAGAAAAGCATTTTATCATTCTCCACTAAAGATGGTGACGACCACACCTTATCCCCAGTTTCAAATTCCCACACCCTTTTACCATCACCAGAATCAAGACAGTATACAGTATTGTTGGAAGTAGCAAAGACTACTTTGTTTTGAATCAGGGTCGGTGACGAAAGTACCGGTTTGGGAATTTCTTTACTCCATTTTATTGAACCTGTGTATGAGTCTAAACAATACATTCCACCTTCATGGGTACCACAAAATAATATCTTCTCCTCTAGTGACAAACATGGCGAGGATGATCTAATCATTCCATTTAGCTTAGTTTTCCATCTCAGAGAACCATCTATATTTAAGGAATAGATGTTACCGTCATCTGAGCCTACGAATATGTATTCGCCGTCCAGAGAAGGTGAAGACCAGACTTCGCCATCAGTCACATAATCCCAGAGTATGTTCCCCCTTAAGTCTATACAATATATTTTATGATCCAGGGAACCAATAACTATAGTTTCATTCACTATACAAGGTGACGAAAAAAAATCTCCTGCAATTTTAACATCCCACATTGTATGTCCATCATTTCTACTAATAGCAAAAATGCTATTATCCCCAAAGTATTTTCCTTTGACCCAGCCATTGAATGTTCCGCCAATTAATAGAGAATCTGTAATTAACGGTGATGAAATCAAAGGGCCAAAATTTGTGTTCCATCTTATCACCCTTTCAAAAATGTTCAAAGACAATATTCTTCCTGTTACTGTTGCAACATACAAACTGCCTCTATCAAAGACTGGAGAGGAAATGGTAGGTCCAACTTCTGTTACCCACAGAAGGGATGGTCTTGTTATAGGCTTAGATCTGGAGACTCCTGTTCTCTGTGCGTTTCCTCTAAACATCGGCCAGGAATGCACATCAAGATTTATGTTTTTCATAAGCTATCTGTTTTGTTGATTTGATATGTAGCATAAAATTTGGGAAGAACATAGATTCGAATAATATCGATCTATTAGTTTTTGCAACAGTTCCCCATTGGAATATCAAAATCATGGGGACATTTTCGTGGATGCTTAAGTAGCGTACATAACGCGTCAGTGAAGATATCTTTCATGTGATGCTCTATTCCACACACCATTTCTTCGTCGATTTCAATTTTTAACGACTCTTTCATCATAACCTCTAATAGTCTAGTGTTCCTGATCATTCTCTCTCCTATCTTCTCGCCTTCAAGAGTCATTTCCATTATTGTATTGCCTTTCCTGTACTCAACCAACTTAGAATCGTTTAGCTTATGTAGCATTTGAACCACCGAAGGTTGGGTTACATTAAGAATCTTGGCTATGGAGCTAACCTTCACTTGTTCCTTCTTCTCACGTATATGCCAAATCGCCTTAAGATACATTTCAATGTGTTCTAATTCCGCAGTACCAACGAAGAGTTCTTCTTCTTGATTCATGTCAAAAGCCTATCCTTAGGGTTCTCGTAGAGAATATCATTAAGGTCATTTCTGCTTTGACCTTTGTGAAGCCGTGAGTATGAAAACAAAGAAGAAATCTCACATCGTGTTAATCACAATGACGTAGCAATACTACTCTGGATAAAATATATCTAATCAATGACAAGGAAATCCAGCTGCATGTCGCATATCGTGGTAAAATTCATGAAGCCATTTTGTATCAAATGCTTTTTGACCCTGAACCGAACTAAATAGGTGTCCTTGATCAAATCCAACAACAAAAATAGATAGTAAAAAAATTCCCAAAAGCAAACATATCGCTATTTTCGGAACATCATAGACGTCTAATTTAGCTTGCCTTAATGAATACATTCAGTATCAAAATGTCAACCAACTATATAAACTCTAGTCGATGAAAATGCAAAATTAAAGCATTGTCTTTAGTTGATGTTCTGAAAATTTTGGCAAGAAATCATATCAGCTGTCGATTAGTAAGAAAACAATGAACCAAACTATGGTCTTGGGCATAAATCTAGATCACATGTAATCCTAATTAAGGCGGAGAAATAATGTGATGCAAGAAAATCATTCAATTTTTGAAGTTCAAATGAGAAGCATCTGTCGAAAGGGTCTTTTGATATTCGATCAGTAGACAATATGACGAGTGCTATGTATTTTACGAGGGAACAGTAAATACTCATCTGTAATGGAATAGTCTTTCCAGGATCTTGTTATTACTGTTTCATTGGTTAAGAATATTATGAAATAGCACTTTGAAGGTTTTCATGACAATGAAGCAGAACTTGAACCCTGAGATTCTAAAGATTCTAGCAATTATACCCGGATTTTTAGATGGTATAGGAAGTATTCACTTCGTATTACTGAAATATATTGAGGTCTTTTTGTATTTTCTATATTTCAACTTTGCAAGCTCAAATTTTTAGTTCCATTTAAGTAGTTGAAAACACAATTATCACACGAAAACTTTGCAAAAAAAAGTTGCATTAGTCACGGGGAGCTCAAGTGGAATAGGTTATGAGACATCCTTATTGCTTGCTAGAAATGGGTTCCATACTTGCGCAACTATGCGGAACACGGAAAAATCTGAATCTCTTCGCAAGAAGGCAGAAAAAGAAAAACTTCCAATTAGGTTTGTTAAACTAGACGTAGATGACGATGATTCGGTAGATAGGGCGATTGGAGAGATCGAAAAGGAATTAGGGAAAATAGATGTCTTAATAAACAACGCAGGGTACGGTCTAGTGGGGGGTTTTGAGGATCTAGCCCCAGATGAAATTAGACAACAATTTGAAACCAATTTGTTCGGCGTAATAAGAGTCATACAAAGGGTTCTTCCTGGCATGCGAACACGAAGAAATGGTATAATTGTGAATATTAGCTCGGGTGCTGGCATAGTAGGATTTCCATGTATGTCAGGCTATGTGAGTACGAAATTTGCATTGGAGGGCCTTAGTGAATCGATTGCGCATGAGCTGCTTCCATTCGGAATCAAAGTTATCATAATAGAACCAGGCGTTATTAAAACTGATTTTGCACGAAATTCTGTTACTGCAAAAAGAGCATTGAACGAATCTTCTGCATATTTTGATATTCTAGGGAAAATCCTCGAGAATCTCATCCTTATGCAGGAACATGCTACTAGTCCCGCGGATGTTGCAAAGATAATTTTTGACGCGATAAATCACAGGGAGCCGAATCTGCGATATGTTGTTGGTAATGACATTGCCATGGTCGCCGAAGCTAAGAGAAACTTGCCTGAAGCTGAATTTCGAAAAATGATGATACAAGACATTCTTCGGGACTTGTCAAGAGACGACTGACGACAAATCAGCCGCCTTATTCAATATACTTTACCTACCATCGCCATAATTAGATTCCTTGGGTACTATTCAGTACTATTCGAAAAAGGGGAAATCGAAATGAAGTGACTGGGAGATTGGTTTACCCCACTCTTCAAGATGCTATCCAATATAGTGAAGCAAAGACAAAACTGGGAAAATCTATTTGAATAAGTAGAGATTAGCTGAATCAAAAATTTACCTTTTAATATCCAGATGAAGATATGAAGAATACACGATGTCTGTCCTTAAGTATGCTCAGCTCCTCTCGCCGGATCAATGTCCGCAGGAGTTTTGTTGGGTCGGGACCACCTAGCGATAATTGCCGTGTCATTAAGATTCGGCGTTGTCGTTTCCGACTCAAGGACCTAAATCCAACTGACAAGAGAATCCTTAATAAATCAGATCATAAACATATTTTAGTTATCGATGCCTGATACCAGTCAATTAATTGTTCGAAGAATCAGAAATGGAACTGTAATCGATCACATTGAGGCAGGAAAGGCTCTTTTTGTTTTACGGGTCTTGAACATAACAGGATTGGAAGGCGAAGTTATAACAGTAGCCTTAAATGTTCCGAGCAGTAAACACGAAAAGAAAGATATCATAAAAGTAGAAAACAAGTACTTGGAGAAAGACGAAACCAATAAACTCGCATTAATAGCTCCCCGGGCCACTATCAATATTGTTAAGGATTATACATTAGTAGAGAAACGCAAGATTCAGTTACCTGACTCGATCATTGGAATTTTTAGATGCCCAAATTTAAGGTGCGTGACAAATGGGGAGAATGTAAAATCGGTGATTGAAATACTTGAAAAGGATAGAATTCTTTTACGCTGCAAATACTGCTCTCAAACATTAACCATCGACGAGCTCCTATTTTGAAACATAAATTCCTATGAGGCTGTGTTTCACTATGCTTCCCACGCTCCAGCAGTCCTCTCAAAGTCGACCAGGTAACGATATGAAGAAATAATTGTGATATGTCTCTCTGAAAGAGAAATATATTTACCACTATCGCCTCGATTTAGTCGGGTAGGGTGCTTGAAATAAGTATACTTTAGTTCTAACATGGTGCTCAAAAAAGCCCTCGGCCTTAGAATACTCAGGTATACATTTTGAATGATTTTTATATCAAAAATACCATTGAGAAATAATTGGATGAGGAAAACAATTCGAGGAAAGGAGTTAGAATTACGCCTCTAAAAATTTTATTAAATGGTACAGTATTAGCAGTAATAATCGCAGTTCCAGCAGTAATTGTAACGATTATAACCCATTATGTCTTGCAGACCAACCTAATTATTACACTATCCTGTGGGATCATTGCTCTCTTCATTGCGATGGGATTAGGTTACAAAGTAGCCAAAAAACTTGCGACATTTTAGAACTCAGATGTCGATGCTGGGCCTTTTTCCCGTATATCAAATGAGTGTACTTCATTAGCCTTATTGTTTCGAGTCCAATAATAAATTGACAAGGTAAATAAATTTGGAACTTGATCTTTTCTAATTAAACATTATAAGGTCAAAAATGAATACAGGATCAAAGAGTGCGGCCCAGGGACAATGGAAGAGAGGATAACTTTTACAACTAGTAATGGACAATTAAGTGCGTTACATTTTTCGCCTCCAGTTCCTTCCAGGTACAAAATTCTTTGTCTTCATGGTTTTTGTTGCGATTCCAGAATATTCAGGTATATTGGTACAAAAATGTCCGAAAAAGGATTTGATATTTATGCATTAGATCTATTCGGTCACGGAAAATCTGATGGTAAGAAAGGAGACCCAAATTTTTTTAATACCTTGAAAAGTATAGACGAATTAATTGAACAGTTCAGGAGCGTCGATTCTTCTGTCTATATATTGGGTCATAGTCTAGGTTGCACGTATGCATTGTGGTACAATTTACATTATCGTGATAAGGTTTCTGGAATCATTCTGTTGGCTCCATTCATTTGGATGAAAGGACTGAAAAATAAAGGAGAGGCTGTACCTGGATTCTTTAAGTTTCTCGGTCTTCTGTTCAGGCGTATTTTGACTCCATCTAAATTGATCTCTGCGACGAAAGTTGTACGGGATTCTATTCTGAAAACTGAGGAGATTCAGTTTATGATGCGAGATCCCGAAATAAACTACTACTATTCATATCGGTATATCGTAGATGTTATTGGATTCAAGAATACAAAAGTAAAACTCCTATCAAGCGTCACCAAACCCACTCTCATTCTTCATGGCAAGAAGGATTCGAATGTCTATTCCGAATTATCTGTCAGTTTTTACGACTTATTGAAAAGCGATAAAAAACAGTTGAAATTATTTGATTGTGATCATTGGTTTTACCATTCCATTTTCTTCAATCAAAACGATCAAAGATATACTGAATCAGACCGGCGGCAAATTGTGGACTCCATAGTAAGTTGGTTAGTGACCCTCTAAGATTTAACCTGCCTAAATTATGAATGTCGTACTATTGGTAGTCTTCAGAGTAAATCTTGTACCAGCCTTCCGGAATCAAATCGTTCACCATTCCATCCAATACGTTCTCGATAATAATCTACCAAACGTTTATGTTTTAATCGCTCCGCAGGGAAATTGGTTTTTTCCATCTTACTTAAATGAGAACGCAGTTGACTAAGATCGCACATACATACTCCTGTTAACGGTTTGTATTTCAGTTTAGATATTTGGTGTTTCCGATAGTCAAAAAAAAGTATCGCAACCCTCGTCACTACTAAAGTTGCCACGATTCCACCAATAATCCAGAAAACGATACCGCCTGAAACCATCGCAGCAAATGGATTAATGTGGAAAACGTAAAGCATAATCGGAATTGGGGACAGCGTTGACAAAATTACCCCTACCGGAGTAAGTAAGAAAAATATCGATGACAGCCTGTCATACGGTTTCACCTCTTTCTCAAATAAATTGAGCAGCATCTCCAATCGGGAATCTATTTTATCTTGTAACTGAACTGATTCCATAACCCATGCTAAGCTTTTAGTAATTATTAACATTATCTGACAGAATTGTACATATTCCAAATCACTATTTTTCTGCTTGTCATTCTTAGATTATCTACCAAATTACCACACAATAATTTTATTATTTTTCATGTCAGTTAGATAAAATCATTAAATATTCATCTCAAAAAAGGAACGATGACCCTTCATATAGTCGTCTAACGATTCTATAATATAATATTTACATTTTTTTACAATTCATATGCACAGATTTATAATGTATATATATAAATTTGACATGAGAGGAACAAAATATTGAAAGAATGCATATGTTAAACGATGGATTGACCTTTCCGCGACGAAAAACTATGACTTTAACGCCAGACTCATTTGCAAAGTCGATCTGGGTGAGCTCAGGCCTCGCGATGATATTTGCATTGCCACCTTTAGTGATATTCCTTGGAATTTATTTGCACACCACTAATTTGATCGCTGGTGTGATCGTAGGATTTGGTATTCACTTTGTATTGTTGGGCTTATCTCCTAGAATTTCTGAACAACTTTCTTCATTCCTGGAAGACTAAGATTCTATCGAATAGTGGTATCGGTTACACTCATCAACAAACTGGGTTATAGTTTACTTTGCCAAATATGCCAATTTCCACAGAATTAATAAGATAATCTAAATTCGTAACTTGTGGTTTCTCATTATCGATTCTAAATGTTGGTAGTGCATAAACCAGAGGGAGAACTAAAAGATTTTCATGATGATGGATGTTAATATACTATATTTGTGTCTCTAAATTCCCTCTGGCGAAATCATTAGATTAGCTTGATCCGCCTAAAGTATTCATATGTTTTTTTTACCTGTTACTGAATTGAATAATTTTGTGGTTGTCAAGGATTAATGGCTCCTGCTCTATTGATGAAATGGGTATAATGATACCGGCTCCAAAACTTGTATAGTATGAACCACTTTTTATTCCTCAATGCAAGTACTTCTCTCAAGGTCCGTCTAGTTCATGATATTATGGCTTATTGGCAAGTCCTTTGAACTTCTCGCTCTCCACACTTCCCTTGGTCGTAGAACAAAATGTGTCCAGATTTCTTGGAAATGGCCAAGTTAATGCTAGATGAGCATATGAAATTACGGGCATTAATTTGATTCTCAATTAGGTAAATTCAAAATTTACTTAGATATTTATACCGATATCCCTAGTCATCGTTACAATAGATGATAGAGACTAAAAGTATATCCGAGGAAAAGAAAGACATAGTTAAGAATCTCTATATTTCGGGTATCTCCGAGGAATTCATTGCAATGCAGATTGATTTGTAAATTCCCGTAGTTATAGCCATTCTGAAGGAACTTGGCGTTTATAAATCGTCCGAAGGATGACTTCTAACGGTCTACCCACAAGTATTCATCTATTCCCTAAGACTAACATTTGACCTGTTGTAAGTTGGAAATCTGTTTAGATTGCGTATACTGAATTTTGATTGTCATGAACAAGTTGATGACATGTTCCATTGATTCTCACGGACTTTTCATATATTTTGATACTAAAAATTAAAATTAACGCAGAGTTAATAATTAGGAGTTCAGGATGTGTAGTTATTAACAATGAGTAAAACAAGTATGCCTAGTAGAATTTTCGGTACTGTTATGGCACATGGCATGCGAGGACGTATGCTTTCTAAGACGGAGCTTCAGACATTGGCAGAGTCAAGAGATGTAGACGAATTAGTTACGAGAATAAAGAATACTGTATATCTCGATGCCTTAGCGAAAGTTTCAAAGCCCTACACCGCAGAAAAGATTGAGGGAGCTTTAAGAGAATATCAGGTTAATTTACATTCCAAGATGCTGAGTGTTACGGGTGGATCATCGGTCCTTAGTGCATATTTTCTAAAGTATATTACTTGGAACTTGAAAATAGTTCTGAAAGGTAAAGCTCTAGGCAAGTCATACGAAGAACTCGTACCGAAGGTAAATTTGAGAGCTGAAGAGTTACTTGGCAGACGAGATATTGTCGTCAAGGCGCTAGTCTCAAAGAATTTAGACGAAGCGATTGGTGCGTTAGCTGGAAGTGACGTTGTGGAAGACGCCGCAAAAGCAGCGGCAATATATAAGGACAAGCATGATCTCAGAGTGTTTGACACTTATCTTGATCGCACATTCTTTGTTCATTTAGGAAGAGGGATGAATGCCGAGTCCCAGTCCTTAGACGTAAAAAATATTGTGTCCACCGATATCGATTCCTATAATATACTTGCAGTCCTCCGAGGTAAATTCTGGGGCTTGGCACCTAACGATATCAGTGACCTAGTGGTCACTACTACATCTAAGGTTACAAGGGATACTCTAATGAAGATGATCAACACAGAAAAAATCTCTGAAGCGATAGGAGAACTCGGTAATACCGTATACAAAGAAATTATCCCACAAACTTTTACTAGTGACATAGATGCAATCATGCAGCTTGAAAATGGCTTTGAAGCCATGGAACTAAAAAGAGTGGTTAGCGCATTTAGATCAATGTTCAATCTGGGGATAATGGTTGCAGCGCTAAAACTATTGATGATTGAAGTTAGAAACTTGTCAGCTATAGCTTCTGGAGTCGAACAAAAAGTTCCTACAGAGGCGATAGTATCAAGATTGATTATACCAACTTAAAAGTACTCAATGCCTTGAATGGCAAACATTGATTACTGTGCTTGATAGGAGTGTTAGGAGCCAAGTGTATGCTCTGATCTTATGTATCTTGTCTACTTAGGATCGTTGATCCTTCCAGATAATGTTCGAGTAGAGCATTTTAGGAACGAGCTTCTTGAATTCAGTTCCTTCTCCCACATACCATTTGGGAAACCATTCGTATAGGTGCAATCTGATGGTCTGAATATACACAATCAATCCCTCGATCAGCATTATTCCTATATTTCCACCAATCAAAACTGCTATACCCCCACCATGTAAATATGAGGTGTTTACGGTTACAAGTAACGCTGAGTGTACTAAGAGCATGATTCCTATCCTAGTGTAGCTAATCACATTAGAGAGTACCTCAATAATTCTCACAAGAATGACTTCTATGACAATTCCCATGAGGCCACCCCCTTCATCATGACCGTGTTTAGCAGCCTCTTCCTCTTCTTTCTTTGCGCCATATATCATTACAGCTACTGTAGCTATAATTATTGGAGGAGCCGCCTTTGCAACTAGATCAACAGTAACCCAGTCGCCAAATATGAAAGTGAGCCAAGGTACTGGTTCGTTGTGAACTTGGCCTGTAACCCCGAACATTCCAATAATGTCATAACCTGAGCCTATAGCAGCCAGTATGAGCGCAACTACTGCTAGAAATTGAATAATTGTAGGAATATCGTGTGTCAATACGAAATTCTTGTTACCATCCTGTATATCCTTTCTAAGCCTGAGGAAATGAGCCATTAGTATGTGAACGATCCCTATAGCTACTGAAACCTTCAGTATCTTAATTACTTGATCGAATGACAATTCTGAGACATTTAAGACCCCAACTATACTTCCTAATGGTTCAAACACCGGTTTCAATATGGCTATCTCTGCTACATGAAATCCAAACACTTCTCCTGTTGCCAATCCTGCCAGAGCAGCCGCTGCGCCACTTGTAGCTAGTAGCGTTCCCCAAGTTCTAATTGAACCATTTCCTCTTTGTCTCAACAGCATACCAAGCCCGAATAGAAGTAGCCCATGTCCCAAATCAGCGAACATGATACCATAAAACAAGGGCCAGACAAATGCGATGATTGGAGTAGGATCTGTTTCACCTAATCCTGGAGTACCCTGACTTTGAGTGATGACCTCGAAAGTTTTTATATATTTTTTGTTAGAAAGAAGAGTGGGAATTGCAGTCTTTTCTTTTTTAATATCCATCTCCGTCCACCCACCCGTTGCAACCATCTCCTCCTCTATTTGCTTATTCTGAACTGGGACATCCTCTAGGATTGATACATAATCTCTCGTCAGATTCTTGAATTTTTTTTTCGAGTCGTCGGGTATATAGCCCTGAAGCATTGCAAAATTCTTAGTCCCTGCGGGTTTTCTAGTAGTTTCAAGTACATCTTTTGCTGCTTTTGCGGCCTCGTGCAGAGACAGAATCTTTGGTAATATTGATGATTTCTTTATTGCTTCAATTTTCTTTGACAATTCCTCTGACTTTTTCTCAAGTTCCTTTACTTTGGTTTCACACTGGGCGTAGGCAGAACTTGGATTTTGTGGTAAGTGTGAGGGAATTTGGATGGGATGCACATTGAAACTTCGAAGTACTTTGATAATTCTTTCTGAATCTTCTTTTGAACCTATGATTACAAGTGATGATTTTTCGTCATTCAGCTTATTAGTATAAATTGTCAAGTCACTAAGACTTCTTTGAATTTCATCTACGTCTTTTGAATCGACGAGGAAAGTTTCAGCGAAAAACCTTTTGAGATTTTTAAAAGAAGAAAGGTCCAAATTGAAGTTCGCTGCAGCCTTGAGAGCTGTAGCAATATTCCGGTATTCTTCCAGTTCTTTCGCAATATTATTCTGCATTGCAATTAAGGACTTTGGTTCTTCAAGTATTATGCTACTCTTCTTTTCCAAGTCTTCTATGAATCCTCGAATATCTCGAATAGCGTAATCGGTTTTATTCCTGGGAGCACCCTTGAACATAGTTGCCATTACACCTGTTTCCAAAGGGATGGCCAATGCTCTAACAACCTCGTCTATATCCTGGAACAACCTTTGGGCCTTTAGCATAAGATCGTCCATGTAGGGTTGTGAAAACTCTGATGAACTTGGGAGTGAATGGAAAAATTCAAGGCCCGCCAACTTGCTCACTGCTTCCTGCGTCTCTATTCGTGGCAGGATAACTGTCGCCTTTAGTAATTTGGCCAGTCCCATCTCTTTGGGTTGTCTGGTGGTTCAGACTCTTTAAAATCTTTCCATTTGGTCTATGAAGCGATCCTAGCTTGACAATAGAAAGCGAATGCACTTTGACATGCTGTAACAGTTATCATAAATTGGCATGAGCAACTTGGTGTATTTCTATTTAGCCCAATAAAGAAGAATCAAACCTAAGTAATCAAGACGTAGCTTTGGATTTTATTTATGGCTGAGTAGTTAGTATCCCCATTTTGTTGAATAAGAGTTGGCCACTCTCTGTCTCGGCAGAATAATATATTCTGCAAGTACATTAAACTGCAGAGTATAGACACTCATAAAATACTTAGATCATAATATGTTCATGCAGAGGTTAGACATTACGGTATGCTTGAATATATGTCAATGGCGTCGAACCATAGTTTGTTCTATTTTCTGCTTATTCTACTGTCCCAAGATAATGAACATCATAACGATACCGTATATTGCAATTGACTCGACCATACCAACAAAGATAAACACTCTAGACTGCATTTTCGGGTTGTCACTGATTGCGGCTAACCCAGCAGCGCCTACGAATCCAAGACCGATACCTGATCCAGCCGCTGCCAAGCCAAATGCCATTCCTGCACCTATCAGCCTTGAACCTGTATCTGAAGATGCTGCCTTTTCACCGGCCTGTTGAGCATATGCATGATAATCAGCTGCCAAAGTACTGCCGAACACAATTGTTAAAACTGCTAATACAATTAGTATGTACTTTTGTCCACATGCATGACAGTTCATATTGGTTCGACACTTAATGCCATATTTAACTATAACTGCAAACAATAGTACAAGTGGAATGTGATCGGTCAGGGTCATATCCCCGATTGCAATGTGAAATGAATTCTGAATACTACTAAATTATGTTAGTATCAGTTAATAATCGAGACATCAAGAACTACTGCTTGGTCTTCTGAAAAACAAAATAATGGCTAATGATGGAAATAATTCTGACAAGAAATTTAGATTTTGGAAATTGCAATTGCTCTTCGTTAGGCTAGGACACATTTTAGTCCTTTTAATGAGAGGTTCCAAAGAAAAAGATTTGAGGTATTTCAAGTACTTATCGGTTAATCACGGAAGTTCAGTTGGGCTCTAAAGGAGGATGGTTATTACCGGATCTTTGAGAGCGCTTTCTTTCTAATAGAGGAAATTTCTTCCTTTATCTGGGCTATCATTGAATCATGTTCTTTTTTTAATTTTTCGCGGGATTTTTCAAAGAAACCTGATATTTGGTCAAAACCCATTTTAAAACAACCTCATCGCAATGACTTTCAAACTTGTTCCAACGCCTTTTTCCTATCCAGTACTACTTTAACTTTCTTTAACCTCACAAATTCTTCACGTTCGCGTTCCTCCAGCGTGGCTTTGATAAAAGAAATAGCCTCCTCATAATGCGGTATAATGACGAATTCTAAAGCATTAATCAGCTTTTGAGTACGTTCCAGCTCTTTGGCTAAGCTGAATATAGCGTTTTCGTATTCTGCTGCTTTGCAAATTTTTGGAAGCATATTCTTTATCAGCCTTGCGGCCTTGTCTACAAAAGCATTGGTCTCTGTAAATCCGTATGAGAGATCTTGTCCACCCTCTCTAGTTTTAACACTTAGCGTTGGAATTTTTACATCTACAATACGTCTTACATTTACGTCGACTTCCATTATACTGGGAGTGGAATCAGCGATAGATTCAACCGTAGTTGTTCCAAGCGTCATATAAGAGTCATACACAGCAGAATATACATTACTCAGAGGAGACCAAATGTCGCCCCGTGCCTTGTTTGCCTCTTCTATAATTTCATCTATCTTTTTCAAGAGAACTTCTCTTTTGTCATCTAATATTTTATGCACCATTCTACCTACCTGAAGTGATCGTCTTATCTTGATTAGTTCGATTTTTGTAGCAGTTACCCGCTTGCCAAATGACATGTTGAATTACTCGCTTCCATCACTTGTCGGCTTTCTTATGGTACTGTTTAACGTGCTTATCCTTTATCTTGGTTAATTCCCCTTCGGGGAGAGTCGACAATATAGCCCAAGCTCTTGCCATGGTTTCCTCTAGATTCCTGTTTTCATCGGCATTTTGTTTTAAAAAATATGACTCAAACATGTCGCCTGCGTCAAGATACTTGAGGTCAACGCCAGTCAGACCAGCTTTTCCCACAATTTCGGCGAGCGCTCTTACTTCTTGGGCCCTGGAATATAGATCGTAGAGTTGATTGCCTACTTCCATATGATCAGACCTTGTCTTTCCTTCACCCACACCGTCCTTCATGAGTCTCGAAAGAGACATCAAGACATTGACTGGAGGATAAATGCCCTTTCTGAATAAATCACGTCCTAGGACAATTTGTCCTTCTGTTATGTAGCCAGTTAAATCAGGTATAGGGTGAGTGATGTCATCCGCAGGCATAGATAGTATCGGCACCTGAGTGACACTTCCATCCTTTCCCTTTATCCTACCGGCGCGTTCATAATTATTTGCCAGGTCTGTATAAAGATACCCTGGATAACCCTTTCTTCCAGGGACTTCCTCTCTGGCCGCGCTAATCTCTCTGAGGGCTTCAGCGTAGTTTGTCATATCAGTTAGAATAGCCAATACATGCATCCCTAGATCGAAAGCCAGGTATTCTGCTACTGTTAATGCCACTCTAGGAGTAATTATTCTCTCTATTGCTGGATCGTCTGCAAGATTCAAGAATAAGACACTTCGCCTCAAAGCTCCTGATTCTTCTAGACTCCTCTTAAAATACTGGGCCTCAGAATACTGCACTCCAATTGCGGCGAATACAACCGCAAAATCTTCCTTTGTTCCCACAACTGTAGCCTGTCGTGCGATCTGTGCAGCCAATATACTATGGGGCATTCCTGAGCCAGAGAATATCGGAAGTTTCTGGCCGCGAACGAGCGTCAACATTCCATCGATAACCGAAACACCGGTCTGAATGAATGAAGTAGGATATTCTCTGCTTTCAGGGTTCATTGGCTCACCATTTACATCAAGAAACTTATCGGCTACTGGGTCAGGCAGACCGTCATTGGGCCTACCCAGCCCATCAAAGACCCTCCCCAATAACTCTTGAGATACGGGCATTGTCATTGTTTTCCCAAGGAATTTGGCCTTTGTGCCAGTTATTGCAAGTCCGGTTGTGCCTTCGAAGACTTGGACCACGGCCTTTCCGTATCCCACTTCTAGTACTTTACCTAACCTTCTATCTCCTTCAGTCGTTTCAATTTCAACTAGTTCGTCAAATGATGCCTTAGTGACACCATCTATTATGATCAATGGACCTTTAATTTCAGCTACTTTAGTATATTCTACTCCGATCGATTCAGACAGTGACTTCCACCTCACGAGCTAGGGCACCCTTAAATTCTTCTGACATACGTCTGTCCAACTCATCTAATTTGGACATCTGATCATCTGGAATTTCGAATTTGGCCTTTAACAACGATGTAATAATAGGCATGGCCCGAATATCTGCAAGTGACTTTCCTCCTTTTAGCGAATTTTGGGATTCTTTGTAGAACTTTACCATCAATCGTACTAGTTTCAATTGCTTTTCAGGGCTGCAATATGTGTCGATTTTATCGAATGAATTTTGTTGTAGTATCCCAATTTTTATCATCCTCGCTACTTCGAGAACTAATTTTTCCTCATCGGGCAACGCTTCCGGACCTAGTAGTCTGACTATCTCCTTTAAAGTATCTTCTCTCTGAAGTATGTGATATGATTCTGCTCTAAGGTCGTACCAATCAGCGCTGACATTCTCTTTCCACCACTTGGATACATCTTCCAAATATCCTGAATAAGACTGCATCCAGTTTATAGAAGGATAGTGCCTAGAATAGGCAAGTCTCGTGTCCAGTGCCCAGAACGTCTTTATGAACCGAATTGTATGAGTGGTAACTGGTTCTGTAAAGTCAGCTCCCGACGGCGACACCGCCCCGACTATGGTAACTGAACCCGCTCTTTCTGGAGAACCCAGAGCTCTAACTCGTCCTGCTCTTTCATAGAATTCTGCCAGTCTAGAAGCAAGGTACGAAGGATATCCTTCCTCGGCAGGCATTTCTTCCAATCGACCAGACATCTCTCTCAGGGCTTCTGCCCATCTGCTAGTTGAATCAGCAACTAATACGACATCGAATCCCATATCTCTGTAGTACTCTGCTATCGTAACGCCAGTGTAAATTGATGCCTCTCTTGCAGCTACTGGCATGTTACTAGTATTTGCAACCAGAACGGTCCTCTCCATTAGTGGTCTTCCAGAGCGTGGATCCAGTAGGTGGGGGAACTCTACGAGTACTTCTGTCATCTCGTTCCCGCGTTCTCCGCAACCAATGTAAACTACAACCTTTGAGTCAGCCCACTTTGCTATTTGATGAAGGGTTACTGTTTTGCCTGTTCCGAAGCCCCCGGGAATAGCTCCAGTACCTCCTTTCGCTATTGGAAAATATGTATCAATAATGCGTTGGCCTGTTATGAGTGGAACTGTAGGATCGTATCTATCAGTATAGGGCCTTGGACGTCTTACTGGCCATTTGTGATACATCTTTAGTTCGGACTTTGCACTATTTTTACCTTTGACATATGCTACTGGATGCTCTAGATCGTATTCGCCCTCCCCTACAATTTCAGTGATTTCTCCTCCCGGATGAGTGGGTGGTACCAAGATGCTGTGTGTTAGGAGAGGAGTTTCTTCCACTGTACCAAGAATGGAACCACCTGCTATCGAATTTCCTTTTTTCAATAAAGGACTGAATTTGTATTTCTTGTCCATAGGAACTGGAGTGGTAGTTATCCCCCTTCCAATGAAGGCACCTGATTTTTGAGCTATATCATCCAGAGGTCTCTGAATGCCGTCATAAATTTTTCCTATGATCCCAGGACCTAGGAGGACGGACAACGGTTGACCAGTACCAACGACAGGTTCTCCGGGTCTCAAACCTGATGTTGACTCATAAACTTGAATAAACGCTGTATCACCGGTAAGTCTAAGAACCTCACCAATAAGTTTTGTGTCGCCGACACCTACGGTCTCATACATTTTTGCCGATGACATTCCATCTGCCTTTACAGCCGGGCCGCTAACCCAAACAATTTTACCTTTAGATACCATTCCCTCAATCGCCCCTGAGCAGTTGGACTAATTCCTTCCTTATTAAAGGTTTGAGCCTTTCAATTTGAGAGTCCAGGGAATTATCAAGTGTCATTGTTCCATCGCCAGAAACTGCCCTAATCCCACCAATTATGTCTATTGGCTTCTTGGAAAGGGTTATCTTCACTTTGTTTTTATTGGCAGATAAATCCGATAGAATTTTCTTTACTATCTCTAAATCGTTCTTATTACATTCTATGACTACCTCTGCGGAACCAAGTCTCTGTACGCTTTCTTCGATCATTCGCTTTAAGAGATCCCTGTACTCCTTTTCATTATATGCGGAACCAAGTTTTTGTTTTGCTTTAGCAAAAATATCATTAATTGCTGATTCTATCAGAAGTAGTTCTCTATTTCTTGCTGTTAGACGACTTGATCCTATTATTTGTCTCTTTAGATTTTCTGCCTGTTTTTTCGCTGATTGTATAATCGCATCGTATTCGGACTGCAGTTCTGTGCGAGAAGCATCAAGATTACTTAAAGCCTCTTTTAGAGCTGAGTCTATTTGAGCAGTTAACTCAGATTCATTTTGAGCCAATACTTTGTCAATAGTTCGATCTAAGGAAGATGAACTCATTCAAATCTTGGACAAGGACCGCGTGATTTTAATCTTTTGATAGAATCCCTTGACACAAAGGACTGATCTGATATTTCCAAAATAACAGATATACTATGTCTAAGATCTTAATCATCGGATACTCGAAATAATGTTTCATTCAATTTATCTATCCATGATTGAATTTCGGTGATGTGAGTGCCTATCCAATATACCTTTGAGCAACCTTTACATTCAAAAAAAACTTCATAATTATTATATACTCCGTCTTTGACCTTTTCCCTGATCATCTCTTTAGACACATTTATCAATATGCCATTACATTTGGAACATCGCGCTGAACTCGGATCAAATTTTATTTCTTTATGATGATATTTTAGAATCATGGCAGCATTATGCAGATCATCTGATGAAGTCAACAAGACTGCTGGGACCTTCTTATTTACCGTTCTAGAGAACAATTCTCTATCAGCGGTGATAATAGTTCTGTTTTGTTCAAGCCCTATTTGAATCACATCCTCGTCCCTTAAATCTGACGCATAATACGAATCAATACCAAGTATTCTCAATTTTCTAGCCAGGCCACCAAACATAGAATCAACGACGTATTTTTGGCCTATATTATTGGGTGGTATCTCCTCTACACTCTTCACAAGTAAACGTGCCCTCACTATACATTAACAAATCAGACCATTCTCCGCATTCATCACAATATCCAGATACGTTGGAAGCAGGTCGGCCAATTTCACCCCTGATAATTCCTGCTTTTTCTGATACTACATCCACTAATTCTGGCGTAACTGCGATGACATCTGATGCCGAAATGATACCAACCAATCTTCCCTTATATATCACACCTAATCGTTTTATATTATTTTTTCTCAAAACACGTGCAGCCTCTGTAATACTTTCCTCTGATTCGATTGTGTGAATTGGCTTCATTATCTCTGAGGCTTTTATCAATCCCGGTTTAATATCTTTAATAACGCCATCAGAAACGATATCCCAGTCAGTCACGATCCCAAGAGGAAGTTCATTTTTGCTGATGACTATGCTTCCCACTTTCTGGTCGCTCATTTTAAGGGCAATATCCCTCAACGTATCTTCTGGGCTGGCAGAGATTACAGGGCTATTCATGATGTCTCTAACCAAAACTCGGGTAGTCATATTCGCATCAACATGTTCCCTTAGTTGTTTTTTTGCCACATTATCAATTGAATCCATCTCTTTAATTGCTTTACTGATTGGTAATGGAAAACTGCAAGTTAGTGTGAAAATATCAATCAAGAACTTATTTCGATTGGACATAAATCATGACATGCTATTAAAGTAGCAAAATAGCGGAGCTGTTTTACTTAGGACGGATCTTGAACCAAGTCGAATGAGCCTCCCTTTCCTACTGACAAAATCTTTGAAGAACCTGTGGGAAGAATTTTTATTAAATCATCGATTGTAATTTGTTTAATATAACTGACCAAGCTGGGTTCTGATTGCGCGAGTATCTTTGCAAATTCACTTTTTATTTTCTTGGCCAATCCCACTACGTCCACTGCTCCAGGGATCAGTATTGCATGAACAACGCTTCTCTCTGGAACCGCTTCATTCGGACCGCAAATTATCGAATATCTAGAATTCCCAAGCCTTGTTAGACCAATTGCTAATTTCAAATCAATATTTTTGACAAAATTCTTTTTACCTTCTATAACAAAGGATCCTTTTGGCAGATACTGTCCACTGGGAGCACCTTTTTTTATTTGCGAAGGGAACACCCAATATGCGTCCGCCGTAGACAAACCTTCTTTCCAGGCCCTACTGAACGAGACGGTGGCCTGAGCAACTTGCCTTATATCCACAGTGGAATCTAGTTTGTCTTTGCCGTTTTTTAATAGAAAAAATGGAGAGCCGTGGATCTCGGCATGAAATACAATGTCCCCGTCAGTCAGATGTTTCCTTATTATCGCCGAATTAGATGATGCATCTTTTCCACCAACGATAAGCAAGCCATCAGAGGTAAAGCACCAGTGATATCTTTCGTACCATTCCTTTTGCTCCTGTTTCCTGAATTCTATCTTTTTTTCTACATCTATTGTTTTGTCATGCAGCTGTTGAATCTTTGACCTAATCTTCTGACTCGCCTCTTCGATTGTGTCCATTCCACGTTCCAATTCTTTTGCCCTAGTGAAAAGATATGAAGCAAGTGTCGGGAAACTCGGAGTTACAGGGATGAACTGATCTGCGACTTCTAAATACTGTTCCCCCTTTTCCTTAATAATCCGCGAATGGTGTTTTGCTAGGACTGTGTCAAATTCTGTATCCTCCAAGTTGAAAAAACCTTGTTGGCTCAGAGCCATTAAATCCTTGGCTAGATTTCTCAGAGAATTTGCACGTATGATTACCTCTTCCTTCGCCTTTTCTTGCTGTTCCAAATCGTGCTTTATATCTGCCATTTGTTTGTCCAAGTTCATAGTCTTCTGACTCTTTGCGAATTTCAAAATTTGATTACCGAGAACATAGTCAATTGCATCCATGAAAGTAGAAACCTTCCTTATCTCAGGATTTTTGTCGTCATAAATACGAATGGGAAATGCGTCTAGAGCGTTTCCAGAGCTATCCGTCAATATAGCAGGGTCATGATTCTTTCCTGTGACCACATCGCTTACAACTTCCATAATATTTGTGTAAATGGACTGCATCTCAAAATCGGTCAGTTGATTCACTAGTGCTGTTGGCTGAATACTTGACCTTCTAATTACTTCATCCACGAACTTCTTTGGCATTGAAGTACAGGCTCCTAGCCACTTGGCCACGTTAGACTCGTCAGACTGGACTGTATGTTTACTAGTTAAGAGATGCTCCAGTGACACATTGAAAACATCCTCACCGCGTTTCGGCGGAAAGACATATTTTAAACCAACTCTGAGAGTCCTGTGCCTAACTTCGATGGCCCGTTGTAAGCCTAGTATTGTCATTGCAGCGTCGCAGAGTATCATATTGCCATTCCCAAATATCTCTACAACAAGTATCCTCTCTGTGTCATCGTTTCTTTTGAACTTCACAATGAATATTCGTTCACTTCCCATTTGCTCTAAAGTTACAATCTTGCTTCGTTCAATTTCTCGGATTAATATGTTCACCATCGGATTTTCCTCTATTGTCTTGAACCTGGTATTCGTTATCCAGAGGCCTTGGGTAGAGATCATTAGCATTATATCAGGTTCACGAGAATGGTGTAATTTGAATAAGAGAGCCGATTCTGTCACCGGAATGATGTCACTCACATAATATTCCGAAGAAATTTTTGATTTTGCTTCATTTATAAGGTATCGAAGTTCTAACCCTGATAATTCCATATTCTGATTCTGCCACAAGATAAATATTAATTAACGAAAAGTAAGATTCCGGATCGGAAGGAATTAAACCTGCAGTTTATGAAGCTTAGCCGATTGGAACAGCTAGATAGAATATACTACATGAGGGCTATCTTAGGTATTATAGCAGGAGTCATACTGGGAGTTGCTCTCAATCCGTCTAATAGAGGCTCGGCTCTATACTTTATTGTTTTTATTGGGTTTATCTTATACATCATCTCTTACATCGCAGCCAAGAAAATTGGAACCGGAGTAAAGTCAGAAGAAAGGCGTAAACTGGCAACTAGCGGAATATTTCCCTTCATTTTCTTATTGCTTATGTTCATGATTCTCGTATACACCGGATTACACGGTAATCGCTAGCACTCCAATCCACAATAGAAAAATATTTGGTGCCGTAATCATCTAACTCTCTTACCATGAAATGGGACTACGTAACACCTGGAATACCTGATGAATTGTTCGAGAGACGGGAAGATGTGCCCATCACCAAAGAAGATATTCGAGCATTAGTTATCAGCAAATTAAGACTTAGAGACGATTATCAAGTCATCGACGTAGGCTGTGGTAGTGGCAGCATTACAGTGGAAGTATGTCTTCAAACAAAGAATGGAAAAGTGTATGCAATAGATCTTAATCCAGAAGCAATAGAATTGACGCAGAGAAATTTGATGAAATTTGGGGTGAAGGCCGAGTTGATACTCTCAAATGCACAAGATGCGCTGCCCTCGCTTCCGCTCGTAGATGCAATTATCATCGGAGGTACAAATGGAGAGCCTGAAGAGATCATTAGACTGTGTGCTCAGCACTTAAAGAGTAAGGGTAGGATCGTGATTGACACAATTTTGATCGAAACCGTCTTTAAAGTATTAACAGCTATAAAAAAGGAGAACTTGACAGATATGGACATTACACAAGTAACCATAAGCAAATCTAAGACCGTGAGTACAGGAACGATGTTAACTGCAAGAAATCCTGTAACGATAATATCTGCAACAAAAATCTAACCAATATTATTATCATAATATTAACAATAATTCAAATAATGAGCCGATTCATAGGTATATCGCTTTGATAATATTTTGCGCATCACCAATTTGAACTAGATTATAAATTTCATCGTATGCAAGGTATGCGGTGAATTCAGCATCAAGATCCTCGAATTTAAATAACGCATTAATTATGAATTCGGGTAATGAAATTAACGTGTGTGGGATGTGGTCCTGGAGACCCTGATCTCCTTACACTAAAGGCAGTCGAGCGAATAAAGGATGCGGATACTATCTTCGCGCCAACTTCTAAACTCGGCAAGCCTAGTATTGCTCTTTCTATAGTTCGTAAATACATAATCGAAGAAAGTACTTCGATGGTAAATTTGTTGTTTCCAATGACAAAGGATAAGGAAACGCTTAAGCTACAGTGGAAGAGTAACGCTGACAACATTGCACGTGCAGTTTTAGAAGGAAAAAGAGTTGTTTACCTGACTGTAGGAGATCCTTCACTCTATAG
>JBBRRH010000060.1:0-23044 GCA_038201105.1 Nitrososphaera sp.
GGCCTGAAGGTCAGGCTCCCCCAGGAGGGCCTTCAATAACCAAATTTACTGTGACATTCGAAAAACCCGGGACTTATACTTATGTGTGTACCGTCCACCCATGGATGACAGGGACCGTAGCCGTCAAGTAGCACATGATCTTGTTACTAACAGCGTTCTATTAAGGCTTCAAAAACGACAGCTTATAGCGGCGGTCTGCTTTAAATGGTTTGATACTTTACTTGTTATTGGAACTATTCACAATCGTTTGTTCTAAAGACCGAATGAATATCAGGAGTTAATCTATGAAAAATTTGATGATAATGCTATTGGTGGATGGGAATTTCTACGTCAGCAATTTCAAATCCAACAACAACGAGAATACGACGGCACAAACTTTGAAATTCGATGTATTAATGAACGTGTTTGGACAGGATCTCCCTTATTTCCCCATCATCAAGGAGAGTATCAATGAGCTTGTTCCGTTCTTTTACAGTGATTTCATCAGATAAATCAATGGAATCTATCGCTTTAAGTTTCCAATTACTTTGTACTGCTATTTTAATTGTGGATTGGGCATCGTATACTACTTTTCCGAACGCAGTAAGAAAGTATCTCCCATTTCTACGCTTAACCATCGCTGTTTTCATCAGCCGAGACATTCTCGAATAGTATTCCTTTCGAGAGAGCTTAAGTTGCATGGAAAGGTCTTCACTATTTCCTCCTTTGGTAGCGACAGTGCTAAATAATTTTAGTGATTTCTCATCGCCAATTACCGATAGTACTTCCGCTACAGATACCAATACTATGATAATAAAGTTAAGGTACTTATAGATTCTCTCTGAATTGTTTTCTTATTATACCAATTTAGGATATATTTTAGATACTTCACCTGATGATGCACGATGTGAATACTAAATAATATCCGAAAAGGTAAAGACTAATTTGCTCCTCGCATACAAATGATGATGTAATAAATCATAAGCCTTCTAAAATATGAATTGTTAAATGATTAGCTCATAATAGGAATCTTCTGTAGGAGTTGAGTTAAAGGTGCTACAGCTCGATTTTCATCCACTAGTAACAATGAAAGCTTAAGAGTCTAATGCTATTGAAGCTCATGGATCTCTAGTTAAGAAATTAATGCTCTATGTTAGCTAGATAGAAATTTTCGGCAAATTTTAAATGCCTTTCTTTCAGATATAGTATAACATTTTTGATTTCTTGTCAATTTTGTAATGATCACAATATTTCCTAAATTATATCTTAATGATTAAGCTACTACATGTGAAATTGATCTAACCTTTTAGTAATTTATTGCCGTTCGATATATAAGAATGAAAATAAATTTCAATCTATTCAAGAAGAATAGAAAAAATGACGTTTACAAATGCAAACATTGCTCAATGACATTCAAAGATAAATCAAAATTGGAAGTACATTCTAAAAAGGCGCATACCGGAAGAGAAAAACCCGATCGGACTCACTGATCTCTCATATGTTCACTAACAAATATGGGATATTGTAGGCTTCACTATAAGGGCGATTTTAAACCATGGTTTCAATAAAATTAGGAGGACATCAATGCACAGTTTGTGGAATGCTTTATGAGTGTAAGACCGATGATTGCGACAAGGGTTTCCAATATGATAGATGTCCATTGTGTAAACAAAATTTTAATTTTTGAATCCATCAGTCCTGAAGCATAGAAAAGAAACTGATTTTGCCAACCCGTTTTTTCCAATTCGTCATAATTGAATCCTCTTATATTATGTGCAACTTCTCGGCACAAGATTTATGGTAATAACCCCGTCCATTTCCGTTACTCACCACGGTATCTGATAAAGTAATATTCTTTCTACAATGGCGGCATTTACCATTTTGTTTTTGTTGTATGACAGAGAAAATTCTAGTGCGGAGATGCGGCATATTCAGATTAATCACGGCAATCATAGTGTGCAGAGTATGAGATATTCATTGTATATGACTAGTTCAAAACATTAGTCAATTAGTATCTCTACCTCGGTCAGTGAAACTTTTCTCAGTCTACCATTGTTGTAAATTGATAGATTTAATTTCGTTTCGTCAAATACCTCTTTAGCACGAATTTCAATTCTGGACATAGAAGGCAACTCTATTTGGTTATCTGTCAAACATGACGTCAAGATTATGAATACGTTAATTTTGTGTAAGGCTGTTACTATTTGCGATACTAAACTGTCCGCTTCAGCAGTATTAATGTAGGGGTCTTGATAGAATTGGTCCAACAAACCAGAAATGACTATCACTTTTGGTTTGTATAGTTGTATCCTCTCTGGCAAGTCGTAGAGTATAGTATTGGTCAATTGATATATCGTGAACTGTACTAGAGAAGAGCTAATCACTTTCATTCAACATAATCTTAATAAAATAGTACATTTGCCCAGTATGGAGTTGGGATGGTTCTGTCATAAGTAAATTGGTTATATTTGAACATGGATTAGCTGTCCATTTGTCATAATAACTACAGGCCGCATGTATGTAGATTGTTCACAATAAAGTAATGATCGATTGAACCTGAAATCCCGGTTCTAGATATATTTCCTGGCTATAGAACTGGTAATTTTTTTTAATTGGGATTTGAAAAAATAAAATAGGTGAAAGAACCTATTAAGCGTAGTATTGATGTCTTTGTTCTGATGAGAAGAATGAAGACCATGCATTGGATACGTTCTTATTGAATGCCGTTAGTGCATCCATAGCCTTTCCATATAACTTCACGTTCTCTCGTGCTGCATTAATTACGTTTATTGCTAGTTGATTTGATGTGTCAAATACACTCATTGCTTGTGCAGTGATTTCATTAGATTGTCTTTTAATTTGTTCTGCATATGGCGCATATATCGAGGTTGGGAATGTTGCGTTAGTAGAATTTATGCTGCTTCCTGCCCAATTTCTTTGTGCTGCAAATACTTTGTTAACGAGTTCTTGTGTCAATGCTATGTATTCTTGTTGTAGGTTTGAAATAGATTGTGCATATTGTGGTTGGAATTTAGATACTTCTTCAGTAACTTTTAACACGCCTTGCTTATATGTATCAAAGATTTCAGAACTGTCTTGTGCAATAGTGCTTGTTGAAGTAGTTGTTTCTTTATTTTTAATTGTGTCTGTCATTTGTAACCATTATATGGTAGTGTATGGCAACATATAAACCTTGACGTTATATGGTGTTAATTACCATAAAACACCATGAATTGCCACTGTATTTTATTCATTTCTTTATCGCCTGTGATTCGTATCGCCAGGTCATCGACATAATTACTGGAATATGCACAAAGAAGCAAATCATATCCGTTCAAGTTCCTAGATGGAATCTCGGATCAACTTATAGTCTGTTTTCTTAAAGAAAAGAGCTCCCATGCTTTTCAAGCTCTTTTTCTATCAATGATACAGCAGGAGAATGTAACGGACAGTAATTTGCAGTAGTATCATATTCCATGTTACATTTAGGACATATCCTGATTATTGTTATATATTCTCCTTCCCAGTCGATCTCGGATCCACATCTATGACAAACGATAGGTCGGGGTTCATTAGTATGAAATATAATCAATGTTCCACAATCGGGATTACCACAAAGATATGTGCGTTTGCCCAAAGATCCCTCCAATCCACTAACTATGGACTCTAACACCTTTACCATCGGGTTGTCAGCGTCGCCAGATGGTCTCTTAAGGGCTTTATACCGTCTTACTGACGAATCCTTAATATCGGAAGCAGACTTTGATTTGTTGTTGTCGCTCATATACTACATTACAGGAACTATGTTTTAAATATACAGTTCATTTAAGTGCATTAATTTTAGCAATATGACTAAATCTTTCACAAAATAACCAACCAAGCGAGCACTATTTCTGTGCCCTCAAGTCAAGCACAATAGGAATCGATTATGTGATGCAGGTTGTCCATCCAATTAGCCTCGAGTTGGATGGAGTGTAACCAATGAGGTTTAGTTACCATCAATGTTTATTTACCGTGCTTGCCTAATATAAGAAAATCGGTTTCGTCTTTACAACGTATTCCTACAATTAGTAATATTTGATACCTTTTTATAACATAATACATATCATTAATTAATGAACACGTATCGAGTTCACAGACAAACCACTGTGTGAATGACTCAACTTGTCAGAACGTGGGGACGAACAACGATACAACATGTGTTAACGGAGCCTCATGCTTAAACATTGGAACCCATACCAGAGTCATATCGTGTGGCAACGGCTTGTTTTATTATTCCATCTCTTTTTGGAGATTGTATTTGGCGTATCTGCATCTTGGGGATTACCTACTTAAGGTAGTCTATTTCCTTTCAATAATCGAGCAAGTTTTCTTGTGTTAGCAATTTTCGGAGTATTTATCATAAAATGTTTTAAGTTCATAGCACATTACTACCATGAATCTAAGGTTATCCCGTTGACTGAACCTATATTGATACAGACCATTTACCAGATTTGGCCTGTACTAAAGTAATAACTCCACAAATTAAAACTAGGGTTGTAAAAGACAAGATGAGATATTTGTTGTAGTGCAATCATCATAGTTTTTCATTTTTAGTTTAACCTTGGCGAGTGGATATCCTTCTACTTTTCGAATAAATACGCATATTCAATAGGTGCACAATCTAGTAAGAGCAAATCATCTAAAATTAAATTTATTCTAAAACCTAAATTAAAAAAAGTAACTGAAAGACCGAGAATAAAGTGTAAGTTCTGTGGCCTAAAATTTTCTCTTGATTATGAGCGTAATGAACACGAACTAACGTGGCATCCAGAACAATTCACCAAAAACAAATAATGTAGCCTTGGCACACTAATTGCGATTTGAACCAGGGACTTGTACCCATATACCAGCTGATTTAGCGTTGTAATGTCTGTCCGCATGTTCGCATTGATTCGCATGAAAAGTATTTGAATACACACATGCAGAAAATGCTCCATTAGGCGGAAGTTCCTTTTCTGAGAACTGGAAGAGAATATTTTCAATTCTGGAATCACCTGACTTGGTGGCAATCTTTCCAACATCAAGGATCCTTGATTTCTCTGTATTGGTTGCCTGTGAGGACACAGAAACCTTTACTTTACCACTATCATTCTTGGCGTCATATAGACCTACTTTTAGCTCGAATGCCGTCGCAAGTTGCAGTGGAACTAGAACTAGAGCCACGACACATAGCAAACCCAGACATAGCTTTATACTGGCGCACTGCTTCAGTAAGAAATTACATAAGAACATTGTTTCCATAACAGGAGGAACTGTCCTAAATTGGATAAGTGTTGCTCCGGAAAAATATTGGTTTGTACCTAATTTTTGGAAAAAAATGGATTTTTCTCAATTCATTACAACCCTTCTTAGTTGAAGTTTTCAATACACGTAACATGTTTTTTCTCCACTTTTATTTACAGAGCTCTGGATTTGTATGCATTACAAATACTCCAAAGTCAAGGTCTCTGGTGCTTGCATCAAAGGACTTGTACTTTGTCACAGTCTCACCTAGAATTCCGCCGACTAATTCGATTTCGACATAATATCGTATCTTGCCCTCATTAGTTGTTGAAGTTTGCTTTATTACAGTATCTTTGAAATTCCATGTTAGTCGGATAATTCTTGCAGGCCCATTAGAAGGCTTATCATTTACAACCGTTTGTTTGTTTAATACGTCATGATTGTTATTTTTCGGCGTTGCTCGGGCATAAATCTCATCCCAACAGTTGTTACTCTTGCCATTTGGGTCTTGGAATTTCACAATAGCTAATAATCTGTGGTCTCCTACTGAGTTTAACGGCTTAGCCTTCTTTGCTTCTACATCATACGCAAATATAGTAGAAGTCAGGAGTAGCGCAGTCAGAATGGATATAACAATAGCCGTCACTAATATGCTCCTCGTGTTATTTATTTTCACAATAGCCGATTTCCCCATATCTATGCTCAAGTATAGGGCGGGAATCCATTTCAATTTCTTTGGAGAATTTTATGGCTCGTGGTCCTTCTGGGGTAATTGCATGGATAAATGACTAAAAAATGGTAAGAATGTCTTATTTCCATAAAGACCGGGACGAAGAATGTCACCAAGGTTTTAATGAATACTATAATGAAAAAGATTAACAGCTACCACATCCAGCAGGAATATCTGGACCATTTAGCTTGACCGATGAAAATATGCTCAAAAATTCTTTCATCAAGTCAGGATTCAAAGATGTCAACATAGAAAGACTGACGGTAACTTTTGATTTTGTTTCAGCCGATGCCTATGCAAACTATGTATACGAAACAGCTGGTCCTCTTCAAGCAATATTAGCAAATGTAACTCAAGAAAGAAAAGAAGAAATTTTGAAAGCAGTAACCGAAGCAGCAAGAAAATATGCTGATAATAGTACAGGTAGTATCAAGATCAGTAATGAAGCCGTATACATAATGGAACGAAAATAATGGTACATCGTATAACCATCGTATAACTAAATGTTGAAGAGGGGTTTTACAAAGGGCTATGCTTCTGCTCTCACTCGCGGCGTTTCCCAGTCTGAGGCAGATGGTTATGCAAAATTATTACATAAATACGCACAGACTCTAAATAATCCACGAGCTAAGGCCATGAAGGATTTGGCTGGATTATGGGTGTAAAGGAAGGTCTTTTAATTCAGGATACGATGGACGCCTTAGGCGTGGAAATTCCCAAAGCAACCAAAACTAAGACCTAAACACGTACCGCTTAATTCAACCTTTAGTAACCAAGCCAATTGACCAGCTCGTACCAGTTAATAGATTCTACACAAGGTTCCTTTATAATGGATATTTAAGTGCTAATTATAGGATATCAGGCGAGCTATTGTAGTTAATTCATTTATAATGATGTCCTGGCTTGCCTCTGCATTGAATATAGTCATACAAGTTCAATTTTATCATCGACCATCCACACGTTTCGTATCTAGACTGCCGCGGGACAGATGTCTAGAAAACCTTCTCGCAATCGTTTTCTAAACTTAAATCGTAGTCTCTGACGTACTCCAAGAAAAAATAATGGGAGTCTGAAGGGCCATTCTGGCTACTGGCCGCGAGAGGATAGTAGGAGACAAGGTGAAATTAAATATATTGAGAAATGGTCAGCTTCAAAATATTGATGTAATCCTGGGTGCTAGGCCAAAGGGATAGACTGACTGACTGTCGAAATGCTCCAGGTTCAGTATGGGGATATTAAAACTAACGATTGTGAAAACTTTTACATACTAACTCAAGCGTGCTTGAGTCATATCATACCAGCGATGTCAAAGGACAGTCCAACTATTGAAACTATACCTTAATACCTGTTGAGAAATGAAACTAAAAAAATAATTGCTGCAGGTCGAGATACTAGAACTAGCAACGTTGCATATGAAAAACGAAATCCAGAGGCTAGTTGACTCGAGGTTATCGCCAATTCTAATATGAGAAAATCAGTTTCGTCTTTACAACGTATTCCTACAATTAGTAATATTTGATACCTTTTTATAACATAATACATATCATTAATTAATGAAAAAAGATAGACGTACGTTTGTATTGATGTTCGTATCTAGTTTCGCATTAGCTTCTATAGTGGGTTATGTTGGCATTGCAAGTGCTCAAAATACGACCGCAGGCAGCAATATGACTTCGAATGCGACTATGGGAATCTCACAAAATGACACAGCTATTGGGAGTGCCAAGGAGCTTGAAAAATTGACTGGAAATAACACCCAGCAATTTAGCGACAGTGTTCTAGCAAACCTCACGACTGGTATTTCAGAAGGGGTATCTAATTATACAGGAAACAACAGTGCTCTATCAAACCTCACGACTGGTATTTCAGAAGAGATGTCTAATATTACAGCAAGCATTGTAGGTAATCAGAGCGGAAATCAAACTACGAATCAAACTGGGAATCAAAGTTAACTAACAAGAAGAACTAGATCGAGAAATACAGTTCGAGATCTAGCTTTTTGATATTTGATATTTGATATTTGATATTTGATATTTGATATTTATTTGTCAGAATGAGAAGATTTCCTCAAAGAATGTCAAGTCAATCCTAGTTATTTATATCATTGTTTCGTATTACTGGTAAATATGCTTTGTATCCTTTGTTATTGAAGGGATATCGATCGATAGACACTGTATACTATTGTAATTACAAATAAATTTGAAGTAAGAGCAAAATTGGAAGCTAAAAGCGATACTGAACAAGATTCTGAGAATGCAGGGGATAAGATTAAAGCTGGGGGCAACTCGCCATCAAAATTAAAGATCCAATAGAGATTGGAACAGAATACGAGACAGAAAAACTTAAAATACAGATTAGGGTTTTTCGTTTTTTTGAGGTAGGATTTAATATTTCAAATTATGGTATTTTATATGAATACTCATAAATGATAGTTTGCCCTATATACTACTAAGAGAAAGGAAGATCGCGTAGTGGTAACAAATTTCATTACAAAATTTTACAAGAGGTATAGCAGTACCATATCTCTCAACAAGAATCTACTACTTTCAGGTACTATCGGTTTTATTGTTAGTCTTGTGGTTGCATATGTCTCTACGAAATATTCCACTGACAATTTTGCAAATTCTGCATTAACCGTAATAACAGGATTCGTATTCTCCAAAATAGTTTTTGTTATTCTGTTTCATCTTGATAATAGGAAGAAATATACAAAAAGATTTACTGGAAAATTAAACCTTCCAGTTTTAAAACAAATAGTAACAAAGATGTTATTCGCTGACTCTATATTTGATATAATCAGTAATGTAACAAGATTTTTTATTCTACTGGAATTATTGAGAATCGAATATCCTGCAGTACAAGCCGCAACAATAGCATCAATCATAGCGTCCTCTTTCTCTTATTTAGCTATAAATTTAATTGTAAGACGAATACATGTATTTGGCTCAAAGAAAAAAATATTCGGACGAGGATGATTGCCAACTCGTCCTCCAAAAATTCTAACTAAGAAGACAACTAACCATGAAGATTCAATAGCCTGACATGAAGCAATGTGTCTGCCCACGCTAACTTTAGGTCAATATTGTGGTACGCAATACGTAGGGGATAATAACCAGCATTGTTAATCGCAGGCAGTGTATAGATCTGATGCCCCAAGTAATATTGTAGACCTAAATGTTTATACTTGTATGAACAAAGAAACTATTAATTCTAGAAAATAATTGGAGTACATGGGATTATGATTCTTGATTACTTTAATCAGGTATCGTCATATACAGACACTTTTAGGTTATACAAAAGAATATCAGAACAATACGAGAACCAAGGAATTCTAGATTCTATCAAGCAATTAGTACCAGATAATCTATCAAGTTCTAATGACCCATCATTGAAGCCTCTTTTACATTGGTTCAAAAATGACTTTATGAAGTGGATGCCCAAAGAACTACAATGCACGAGTTGTAATAATAGTAATAATAATCACAGTCCGATGAGAATTCAAGTGATAGAAGGAGATTCAACGACATTGCGAAAAACAGAAAATCACATATGTGATAAATGTGGGTCAAGTGTAATATTTCCACGATATGCCGAAGTACTAAAAATTGCAGAAACAAGAATTGGTAGGTGTAGTGAATGGACTTTCTTATTTGGTGCTATTCTAAATTCATTGTCCATTCAGACTAGAATAGTACAAGATTATCTTGATCATTGTTGGAATGAGTCTTTGATAAATAAAAAATGGGTACACATTGATTCAACTTTGGACTATCCTATCAGTTTTAACCACCCTCATTATTATGAGCAAAATTGGGGAAAAAAATATGAGTATGTTTTGGCATTCTCTGCCAATGGTCTGGAAGATGTTACTAAATATTATACCGAACAGTGGCATATGGTTCAGAAAAGAAGAGGCAAGAAAGACAAAGCAGAAAAATTGAAAGCGATTTACTCAGCAATATAATCCAGGAGCAGCAACTTTAGGTGCAAAACATACTGCAGTCAATCCTGGAGTAGCAATATGTTGTGACGATATCTATTTCGTTAAGAAGTTCAAGTTTCATCATCAAAAACTTATTTAATCTGACAAAAATTTGGATTATAATGGGACTCCAAGTATAGTATTAGAAGATGATATCAAAGAAGAAAAGCATCACCCAAACAATATGTGTACGAACTGAAAACCTTGACTATACTCATGACATGAAGTGTCCTTTCATTCTTTGTTCCTGCATTCTTCTTTGTTCGGCTGCTGCTGGTCGTTACATGACCTTCATCTCTACCTTTTGAGTATAGAAGAATCATTCAAGTAGATCTGGAACTGTAGTAAATATTTCTTTAAGAATTTTGATTAGGATATCATATCCTTGTGTCTTTGGATTCAGATTCGTTGCTTGAGTAGCAAGAATGAGGCTGCCTCACACCAACAGAACCTCTGTAGAACCCCTTAAATAGTATAAAGCATTACGAGAGCGTAATGAGATTGCTCATCAAGACACTCATGGTAATGACAATACTTGTATCAAGTACTATTTTGTTGCTTCCAATTTCCAGCAAAGTTAACGCGGCAACAGGTGTTCCTAACCTTTTTCCTTCAAATTTAAATAAAGCATTAGGTGCGAACTGGTGGCAGTGGTTATTATCGATACCTCCGAATAAAAATCCAATTCTAGATGATCATCCCTGTGACGTGAAGCAGTCCGGATCGTTCTTTTATCTTGTTGGAACTTTCGGCGGCGATGCAGATAGACATTGTACTATATCTAAGACAAAGGGAATTTTCTTTCCAATATTCAATGTTGTTGCAACATTGGATAATACAAGTGATTTCAATACTATAGCCAAAATAAAGAAAGCAGCAAAGGAGAACATCGATCAAGCAACAGATTTACAGGCTTCAGTAGATGGCGTGAATATCAATAATATAAATAATTTGAGGGCCCAGTCTCCTGTATTCAAGTTAAAAATTCCGAAGGATAACGTATTTGGCTCACCTCCCGGTACATTTATCGCAGTAGCAGATGGATACTGGGTTGCTCTAAAGCCGCTAACTGTCGGAGAACATACTATAAAGTTTGCCGGTCGCATAGCTCCTGACCCGGGCCTACACGTGACCTATCACATAACGATCAAGTAGCTGGAACAAGAACATTTTCAATGGACATTATATTAGAGGACATTACAGCGGACGATATTCTTGGCAGCTGTTAGTGTATAATTTCATTTACCCAAAATAGATCAGTTCAGTCCCACACCTTGCCTTCTTCTGATCTCCACCGATAAATTTTTCATACGGCTGATAGACTAAATGTAGAACAATACTCATCCATATATACCGGTGCACTCTCTTTAAGATTAATGATGAAATTCATTGCAATCTTGACCGCACTTTTGACGGGTGCAATAGGACTGGCAGTCTTCGTACCACAAGCAGCCCAATCTGCTTTGTTCGAGAACTGACTGGTGTCATTCTTTTTTTATTCTATTTGGATCGTCAAGTCCATACGTTGTTGAATTACACTCAAAAGATGAGTAACCATTTGGTCTCCCACTAGACGTTTGGGTATCAAAATTGTTAATGGATACTTTAAAGACTTTATCGTAAATCAAACAATCAGTTCACTCATAGACGTAATCTCATGGATTAGATACACTAGTGTATTGCATCCCACCAGACCCATGCTTGTGTGCCGCTGCTATAATTTGTAAAGATTTGTATAATATTTAGAGCCGCATGCCACATCAAAAAACGGGAAAGCCTTAATCGACTTTCTCTTTCAATTTTTCTTTATCGTATTCTGTACCGAGATCTTTATTTGGATCTGCAATTTTGTTAGCTACTGCTTTTGCACCGGCTTAATCTTATCTCCGAGAAAATATGTATAACTGTTACCAAGGAAAATTATAAGAGTCGTATATGTTATTGTCTCATTACTGAGGTATTCGTTAGGCAACTTGGTACATTTTTGGCTATTTCCTCCAGTTGTTTTTTTAAAACGTCTTGAGTAACGTACCCTACAATTTCTCCGACCTCCTTGCCTTCGCAAAAGAATTTTATGACAGGTATTCCTTGGATTCCATACCTCGATGCTAGTTTTTCTTCCTCCTGAACATTGACTTTTACGAATTTGATACCTTGATAGTCTTTTGCCGCTGATTCAAAAATTGGTTTCAGACGTACACAATATGGACACCAAGGTGCCCAAAAATCTGCGGCCACTAAATTCTTACCTAAAATCAATATATCCCAGTCATCCGCTTTTATATCCACAGACATAGTTCATAGTTAAAAAAACCTGCTTAAAAGCAATTTAAATGTCAGGACATATGGTGATGAAACTGAAAATCATAAATAGATTAGCTGATTAGAAGTTCAGATACATCATATGATCATTTCCTTTAGTAAATTCTTTTAGTTTCCTTGAGCTTATCTACAGTTTGTTTTTGTATTCTGCCAGTTTGCTATTCATATAGCCCGCCTCTCTCGTTAACATGACATGACACGAATTATCGCCTGTGCATTAATGGTTTGATATCATTTGATTCTTCAAGTCTTCAAATAAACACTAATCAAGAAAACAACTGTGTCGGAGGTAGTGTGTGTAGCAACGTGAATGTGGATTTCTTCCAACACGTATCGAGTTCACAGACAAACCACTGTGTGAATGACTCAACTTGTCAGAACGTGGGGACGAACAACGATACAACATGTGTTAACGGAGCCTCATGCTTAAACATTGGAACCCATACCAGAGTCAAAAGTACTGGTGATGCATGTAGTAATATTGGGGATAATACCAAGACAATATACATGGGCGAATAATTTCACACCAAAACTAGTATACTCAGAACTTGACAACAATTAGAACCTTGTAACCTGGTATTTGGTACCAATGGAGCCGTTATAACAAATGCTATCAAGTTTCTGGAGCAAAGCATCGATTTATTTATTTATTTATTTGTTTAATTACTTAAGAAGGGTGTTGATTGCCAATCTGTGCATTATAAAATTGTGCAAGATTTTTCTTATCAGCGGATACCGTTTTGACTCACAATAGTTTTCAACACACACGCAACTGACATTATAAAATAACATATCTTTGGATTTTTTGGAGGTCTTGAGAAGTAAAATCAAGTTTAGCTTTGGAGTTGTATCGGTCAGCCACTAAACGGTACGTTCAAAATACTAACGCTTTGATATCGTGTGGCAACGGCTTGTTTTATTATTCCATCTCTTTTTGGAGATTGTATTTGGCGTATCTGCATCTTGGGGATTACCTACTTAAGGTCTAGACAGCATCCGTATAGTGCAATCATTATTGGTTTATGATCATGCTATGATATATTGCTGAGTGATTTTCAGTGGTAGTCACCCGTTTGACAGGGCAATAACATAACCTTTGTTACCAGTTGATTTTGTAAATGTACGCACCCCAATGTCAGTCTCTCTCTACGGAAGCCTCGCTCTGTGGGAGACAGCGATGAGATATAAAATGAATAAAGTACGCAGGGCTAAACTGGGCTTGGAAAAATAGCTTACTCTTCAGAATGAATTCGATCTATATAGCAAGAATCACAAAGAACTAGTATATTGGTTAGTTTGGCATCTTCCGGCAAATCTTCATCATTGAATTCAGCTCTACAAAGTAAACATTGTCTTATCATTACTGATACACTCTCCTAGGTTTTTAGATATTTTCTATTCAATAACTTCAGCACCCTGACTAATATGGTGTCGTCGTCACCGGACCCTAATAATTGGTCGAGCCCGTCTCCCCCTTTCATAACGTCATTACCTCCACCTCCAAACATTGAGTCTGGACCTGCATGTCCAATCATGTTATCTGCACCATCGTTTTGTTCTGCCATTATGGTCTACCCTGTCGCTTTCACGTTGTCATTATTCTCAGTTCCATTGCAGAAATTATTCGGATTTGTAGGGCAAACAATTGTAGCAGCCCACACAATATTTGACGTATTTGATCCAAATAGCATAATTGACGCAAGCATAGATGAAACTAACATGATCGAATTCGAAACCATTTAGCTTTTTGTGCGCATTGCAAAACAAAAGCGTTTTGGAATGATTTACTGGTCTATTTTTCAGTATTTTATTCAAAAATAATAATTAATTCAAGATATGAGAGCATTTTTTGGCTGCCTCTGGTTTGACTCATTTAAACTGGCGGCGTTACAGTTTTTATTGTATTCTTGGGAATATTTAGTATAACCCATCGCCTCCGCCGTATCCCGAAGCAAAAGACCTTTCCTGATACCTAGAAGGAGACCTATGTTAGCCTCTCTCGAGCCCTCTTTCTGCGGGACTGCGGGATCGTTTAGAGATTTCAGTTTTTCTTGAATCAATTTGATTATTTTACCCAACTGTTCTGGATCGAAGCCATTACCTGTAAGAGCATAACCATAGCCCGCTGCAAAGCCTTTTTCAAAATTCTTCGCCTCAGCCCTGCTAAGGAGAGTGGGCCGGAAGGGATGACGTTCAGATCTGAATGCAATCCAAATTCAAAATTCTGTCCTACGCTCCCTAAGTTATCCAATTCTATAAATTCGTCCAATATCGAAATTAGATCTGATCTCGCAGCTTCTAAATCAGGCTGTGTCTGAACCATCTCTCATTTAGTATTTTTCAGAGTTCATTTTTAACTTTTTGTTTCTTGGTCATAAAGATGTTCGTGACCGTGTCACTGAGTCACATGATGTAAATAAATTTACCCCCAGGCATAGGCAAATTTTAGTTGAAGTCAATGAACCGATTACCTAGTTAGTCACACATCAAAAAAGAACACAACCTCTCTGGGGGTAACTTTCGTTTCAACGTGTGACAGTCACACAATGACATGGATATCGATGACAGTTTAAAAGATCTTGTCATGTGTTTTAACCTGCTCATCGTTAGTTCCTAGCGCTTCGTCAATGCGGAGGGATTGTTAGCTGTTCTCGTCAGATGAATGGAGTATTTGTCTTCCAAACAAAGTTCATAACTTCCCTTCGCAATTTCATTAGGCGTTATACAAACTGTCCCAATCGGGAGTGCAGAATTTTCTGGCATTAGAAATCGATTCCTGGATATCTCTTTTGCACGCAGATCAATCAAATAAATTTAGGCGCAGTATTATTACTTACTTATAGTAACTGCACTGCCAAATGTTTGTCCATTATCACTGCTTGTTCTAAATAACACCTGTTTTTGTCCGGTATTTTTATCAATATCTATCCATGATATGTATACATTATTTCCTTGAGGATCAGCAGTTATTCTTGCGCCTATTGAACGTGCATCAGGAGAATTGCTTATATTTATTGAGTCACCAAATGTCTTTCCATTATCAGTACTTTTTGCAAATAATATTTCCGAATTACCAGTTTTGTTATCCCACCAGAGTGCGTATTCATTATTACCAGAAGCTGCCACAAGTGTATCTAAGAAAATTGTTTCTGGCGTAGGACCATCTAGTTTCTTTAAAGGAGAAGTTCCTACACTTTTTAGCATAATTGAATCACCAAATGTCTTTCCATTATCAGTACTTGGTCTGGAGAATACCTCCCAACTTCCAGTCTTATTGTCCCACCAGGTAACAAACACATTATTTTCGGAGGCAGCTATTTGACTATCAGCAGAGGCACCTGTAGCATTGCTTAAGTTAATTGGCTTATCAAATGTCTTGCCATTATCTGTACTTCTTGCAAATAATACTTCATTGTTTCCTGTTTTGTTATCCCACCATGTTACATAGATAATATTTCCAGATAGTATCATTGATGTTCTTGGCTGTGGATATTTCATAGTGACATCTTTGAGGGCACTGTGTGCTAATTGCGTAAGTAATGGAGTAGCCGCTACGCTAATAATTAGTAATGTGGCAAGTATTACTGCTCTAAGAGCTAAACTTGGATATGCCGTTCTCATTTTCTTATTTTTGTAAAAAGCAGTATATAAGAGTTGCAAAAAGATTTTTCTTAATGTCAATATTCGGAGGAAATAAGTTACGTTGAATATCTTGAGAAGTGGGCATTCGTAAATTTCGAGGACTTTGAGGTTTGTGAATCATTTTTGACCTTATTTTTGTGCTCAAATCAATGTGCCTCTAGTAGCTTGCCATCGTAAGATCACTCGTCCATCGAAAGTATCAAAGTTATACTTTTTGATAATCGCGGAATAGGTACCACTGCCGATCTATCTATCTAGGCAGGTACCAGATCGAGGCGATAGTAACATCTTATCGTGCGTGGATCACGTATAGGACAGAAGGACTTTTCGCATAGGCTCTAACCCAAACTACCTTTCTGATAGGCCCTAATACGAGTCAATATAACTGGACATATTCACTTGAATATCGAGCTCCAATTAAGACTGGCTTCAATCAGAATTGTAGTTGTTGCAGTTGACGCCAAGAAAAGAGTCAGCCATACTTTAATTGTTCCTGTCTTTTCTCTATGTCTTTATGAATAATGTCACCCATAGAATTGCCCATATTACATAGCTGTAGAGCCATATTCCGCTGAACGTTCCTGCTGGCGAATAGACTTGTAGCAAGCATTTTCGATACTGCCTCCTGATCTAAGATTTTAGCTAATGGGTATGAAGGAGGTTCAGCAGAGCGTGGAGTAACAATTTCGGGGGGAGCCATATTAACGCCAAACGCAGATAACGGCAAGATTAGCGTTATAGTCAATCCAACGCTCAAGAGTAATACAAATCGGAACATGTCTCATTTGATCGACAATGGTAAAAGGATTGCTAATACTCCCTCTCCTCTTAGTGAATTGACAACAACACTCCGCTGTTCCTGAATTTGGGGATCGATATTAGGGACGCGTAAAGTAAACGAAACTTACCGAACCCCAGTCATTGAAGTGGGCCATACAAATTATATCAGTCGTTTTAGCCGTAGAGAGTCTTTACCCCGAGTTTATCCCCGTTACCTAAACTTCTCTTTAGTGTTTCCCCAGCAAATGACGTTGGATACATAGATTGAAGCCTGTCGCCGACATGACCTAGATTTAAGGCATGTCCAATTTCATGGGTTGCAATGTTTTGTAAATCAAAGCTGGTACCTGATGCGCTGCATCTCTCTGTGGGTGAAGCAAAGAATTTGTCCCTGCTATCAAATGCTACTGTAGCAGATAGGATGGCTTTTGTATCTGTTCTATATGAATAACTAGTAAACCCTAACTGGCCATACTGACCGTCCATTGGACGCCAGCTAATTTTTATTTGAGCCGAACTGAAAGTTGACGCCTCTTTAAAGTTCGTAAGACCCGGATTTATAATGGCGTCGTAAGTTGAAAACACCTTTCTGATAGCATCTTTTGCTTGTGCTATGTCCATGTGGCTATTTGTTGCATCGACTCCGAAGGTCACTGGAAAGGTCTTCCACTTGACTCCGGCGGTCATAAAACTGTAAGCGTTAGTACCGTCTCCGCACAGGTCTTGTGCAGAGAATTTGGCTGGTGGATTTCCCGAGTCAGTAACAGTTACTGTTTTTACATTTTTTTGATCATTTCTTGCGTTCCCCTCACTAGTTACCAGTACCTTTACAGTATCAGAACTGAGAAATGTACCGTCACTTACAGTCAATTTGAAGACCAGAACGAGTCCTTTTTTGGATTCAAGAAAAGGTGCAGTTAACAAGAGTATTTTGCTGTTCGAATCACCAATATCCAATTTAATTCTGTTCGGTGATAACAATTTCCAATTATACTTCAATTGATCTCCGTCAGGATCAGAGCTCTGAGACGCATCCAATGTAATTTTTTCATTCTCCTTTACTTTGATGTCTTCACCAGCATTGGCCACAGGTGGATGTCCTGCTGAATGCGGCGAATCCAAAATTGCCAAGTTGTCGTTAGTAGTATCTGCCCCAAATGAAGAATTGAATTGTCCTACTATTGTCATACTCAAAAATAAAATGGCACCAGAAATGGCTAAAAATATCATTTTTGTCAATAAATTGACAATAACATCTACAGTTAAAAAGCTATAGGTAAATAAGGCACAGATAACATTAGGGAAGATTGTAACATAAATTTTATAGAATTTGGCCATTCATCCTGAAGCATTAACCATGCATGGATAATTATAGACATAAGCAAAGTGGCTAACCTGAAAAGTTACTTTGAATAACGAGAGGATATGGGAAAAGCAGTTATCTATAGTCCTTGTCAAGTAGTACATTAAATCTTGAAAGTTAACAAGTTGCTTTTCGTTAAAGCACCATTATAAATGTAATTTGCCCTGACTGACACAATTCAATCAATTACCATTATTTCTCCATTCAAGGCGCCCATTTTTGGATCATAATATACGTATTTACCAACTTGATCAAAGACGTAATTTGTTGATGACATAAAAGCGATAGCAGGGTTCGAGAAGACTATTGTACCGGACTCTGCGTTTACGAGGCTTATTCCACGGGGTCCAGCTGGGTCCTCATTTATCCAAACTACCTTCGAACCATTCTTTACTGTTACTTTATCATCAGAGTACTTGTGATGAAACGATACTGTGCGGAAATCATGATTAGCACCTCCGAGTATTCGTATCTCTACTGTGCCGCTACCTCGTAAATCATCTCGTGATTCATTAGAGGCTCCACTTGCATCTATGACAGTAGTTTTCGCAGTAGCGATTTCCGCTAATGATGATATTGGTATACCAGCATTGGCTCCTACAAGAACAAAATTATGGCTTCCACTTTCTTTTTCAGCAGCCGAAAATAAAGCCTCATTACCAGACCCTGTACTTGGCGTTTCCTGACGTCCGCATGTTTGGTCTTCTGAATCTATGAGTCCGTTATGATTATTATCACGTCCATCATTACATATATCCTCCCTTGGTAACGCAAGGGTTATGGGAGTTGCACTTTGAGCATCGACTGCGAAGGAGGTAGCCAACAAATTGCGGCCTGTGCTGTCATCATTTGAAACGGGAATTAATATTGACGGATTGCCATCCTGAGAGGAAACAGGATTATTATCAGGAGGCGGGGGAACACCTCCTACAATTCCAGGAAATGAAGGAGAAGGACTGCGGCCACAGTCGCTATCCAGCGCATCAATAGTTCCATCGGAGTCATTGTCAATACCATCGTTACATGACTGTTCTTTGACAGGCACCAGTTCATTACCTGGTTCGGCCATCGGGCAGGTCGCGTCACGTGATTGACATTGATTATCTGGTCCAGTAATACTATTGGTAGTACCACAGCTTGTATCCTGCTCATCACAATTATCCTCATGAATAGTAGAGGTGCCACAGATCCCATTCTCTGTATCACAATTATCCTCATCAGTACTAGAAGCCTCGTCTCCAGAACCAGTGCTACTGGTAGTAGTGGTGCCACAGATCCCATTCTCAGTATCACATCCTCCATTTTCTCCTGTTTCAACAGAACACTGTGCTGACAGGCTATCACAGAGTGAGCCTGTACAAGATGGGGATTCAGAAGTACAGGATTCATGAGGTTCTACTGGCAGTGTTTGAGTATCTGTTTCATTATACGAACTTGCAAAAACTAACGAATTATAACCTTGCAAAACAAGGAGTAGAATGGTGCCCATGAATGCGAACATAAATGTGCTATTTTTTGCTAACTTATTGCTACGCATACTGAGATAAACAATATCACAAGCTTATTACAAGCTCTTTAGTTAATTTCCAAAATTTTACCCGTAAAATTAATCGCATGAATTAACACGAAGATTTATTTCCGTTCTCCAATGGATGCCTTGGACAGATAGTAATGGTTGCGATGTCGCTACTATTTTATCGGCATCTGCTATGGCTCGAGCTATTTTCTACTCGGGCCATGTTGAAGGAACTTGACACAGACTTGTGCACTTCATTAAACAGTTATTGCACAAGATTCATTTACAGCCACTTCGAACAGATGACGTTGCTGTGTGAACGAAGTTTATCGTTATTGTTATAGGACGATCGTACAGCATCAAGTCTAGCTTTGGAGTTGTATCGGTCAGCCACTAAACGGTACGTTCAAAATACTAACGCTATGATATCGTGTGGCAACGGCTTGTTTTATTATTCCATCTTTTTTTTGGAGATTGTATTGGAATATTATCCTCTTTGAATTACTTGACGGTAGTTCTATTTCGTTTCACTAATTAAGCAAGTTCTCTTGTGTTGGCAATTTTCGGAGAATTTATCATAAAATGTTTTAATTTCATAGCACATTACTACCATGAATCTAAGGGTATCCCGTTGACCGAATCTATATTGATACAGAGATATCTCAATCTTAATCCAACATGTATTATCGATTTATTATTCGCATGTATTTTCTTAACACTGCTGTTGAATGTAGCCGAGACTTCAGCCCTGGAATATGTCAATTATACATCTTACAAGTATAAAATTCAATTTCAGTACCCCAGTAACTGGGTCCAAAGCGAGAAGATTTCAGCGCAAGATAGAGGTGCTGATATCAGTGTGAGTAAACTTAGTAACGATAATGGTAGTAGCCACGGATCCTTATTTTGGATAGTGCGTGGAAATGGTACCGAGTTAGGATCTGATTTACAAGCAGGTCTGCGACACGTAATGAAAATGCTAAATGAGAGCAATGCCCCAAAGGGGTATGAAATTATACAACCACCATCATTTACTACAATAGCCGGACAGATGGCCGAAACCTTCATCTCTAATTCAAGGCACAGATTTGGAGACGCTGAACTGGAAACTGTGGAGCAATACTGGTTGACTTATGTGGGCTCTGCAGATTATTATTTGATGGCCTTCATAGATCCAATTCAGTCATTTAGCAATCCGGAGAACGTACTGGTTCGAAGTCAGTTCATTAATTCAATAAAAATTCTTAATGCGACTGATATGGACAAATCAGAATTTCGTTAGCTCCGAGATTTCCTTTGGGTGACAGCTTCCATTTTAAATTAAACTTTATAACTTATGGAAATGTAGGTGACTCGATCGGAAATCTTGACGAGTTAAAAATCTTGATAATTCATTCACGCAATGTATTACATTATACCAAAAAACTTGCATCTTCGGTATAATCAAATAAAAAAAAGGGAATGCTAACCCGTTAATTTGATGCTTCCCTTCATTGTATCAGGATGGTATTGACAATGATAGCTGAATACGCCCGTTCCATTGGGTTTAAATGATGCTTCGCCTGATGTACCAGGAGCAATATCGCCACTTGTTGCAACTTCCTTACCTTGCGATTCTATTACCAATTCATGTTTAGTGTCAGTTGGATTTTGAATTTGAATGGTGTTATTATCATTAGCTTTCAAATTGAGTTCTGGATTTTCGACCCCACTTGTAGCATTGGTCCACTTATAATCGCCTCCAACATTCTTTACACTTAGCGAAATAGAGTTAGTACCATTCATTGCTCCACTGGTTGTACTAGCGTCCGATGACTGTCCATTTGGTGGTGGAGATGGATTATTTGCCGATGTCGACGATGGATTTGAAGGGTAGTTGTAAGCGCCTGAAGCGTTCTGATTTTGTTGGACAGGATTGTAGAAAATTCCTAAGCCCAATAATACAATTGCAACGACTACGGCGAAGTTAAATCCTGGTGTGATGGATCTCTTCATAAATTTAATAGCAAGATGAGCCCAAATATAAAGACATTATACGAATACCATCTTTGGTACCTGCTGACGGAACTGACCAGATAATTTTCCACCAGATAATATAGTTGCGAGTTAGTCTTACACAAATGAGCCTGCTTGCAACAGTTTTTTAAATTTAATTCACAATCTCTCAAGCCACTGCTGTTCTAGAGCAACTCTACATAAAAGTACGTAAAGTAAACTGAATGACTGGCCAAAATTTCATATACATCATGCATTATAGAGAAGCAGCCTTGCTTTTATAATGTTTAATTCAAAAAGTGGCTACTGAATAGAAAAATCATTTGGGAGTTATCGTAACGATGACTTGGAACGACGCTATTAGCATCTTCTCTGCAGCAATAGGTCATTGGGGCAGAGGGAAGTGCTAGGAGATGTCCGTGTCCTAAAGGGCCTCCAGCAATCACAGGTGACAATGTCTACGTAGCATTGTGTACTAACAAGATAGGTAATGATGAGGTACTTTTTAGAGCATCTACCGACAAAGGACAAACTTTCGGCGATAAGATAAACCTGAGTAATACGACTGATGCTAACTCAACCGATGTAGAGATAGATTCTGATGCGGATAGTGTTGTAGTCACATGGTGGGAAAGGAATGCGACCATTGATGTCCCAGTTATGAGGGTAAGTAGCGACAACGGTAAGACGTTCGGACCACTGTTGAATCTAGCGACAAACGGAACAATAGGCGACTAATAAAGTCCGTTATAATCTATTTGTTTTAATTTCTTTCTTGAGGTTTACAAACTAATCTCGTAGTTATCAAATGTTTAGGAAATACTGAATTTGACTGATTATTGTGGTTTCAAAGAATTGTGAGTAGTTTGTTGGGAAAAAGCATAGGAGAACATACTATTGACTTGAGGGTGGAGACCATACTTAAAGATTATCAAGAACTTCTAGATTTATTGGAAAAATTAAAGGCTATGGATGGAATCCGGGATGCGGTATGGAGTGAAATTGTAAATACGGTCGGAAATAAGACGTATGTTCCAATCCATGACTAATATTTATTTTTAGTCATTATGTAATGGCAGTTCAGTTATGAAAGTTATAGCAAAGAATAAGATATATTTGGTTAGATTAGGAAATTCTGTCTTGAACTTGTCTTTGCTATGCTTCGCTTCTTGTTCTATCATGACCATAATTGGCTTATCTATTCTTTTTCATTTTGTCGACAACGAGGTGTTTGGAGATGCAGTACCGCTGCTTCGAATACATGGCGATAATAAGACACTCGACCGGGGCCTTCCACATTTTTATGACTGCATAGATAATGCCATAGATCACAGCGTTAAAAAACAAAAAGACCCTTATTTTAAAAGCGAGCCTACTCTTAACGAAGTTTTGAAATGTTACTACAAAACTTTTGTGAACGGGACATCCGTCAAACATTTAGAGAAATAGATGTGAAATGACAAAACTAAA
>JBBRRH010000061.1:0-23027 GCA_038201105.1 Nitrososphaera sp.
ATAAGGGTATCGCAAACTTTTCTTTCGACGAGGACAACTGCACCTACCTAACGGAGTATTATGCCAAAGTCTTAACAGTATCTTCCATTAATTGCTTAAACCGATGAAAAATCGGTATTTATAAATTTCACAGCGGGTTCGATGGTTCTAGTAACGCTAGCAGTTCAGTATATAGACTCGTTTAATAGTGAGCATTCCTAGCTTTAAATGTTTTGAAGATTACACCTTCTGTTACCCACATTCTGACCGATTGACGTTCTAATGAAGGAAATCTTCTAATCCTTTTTTAGAATCTTAATCAAAATTTCGTGAATGTTCTTATTTTCAGTCTTTAAACATCTTCCTAATCGAGGATTCGACTCAATGGGCGCAGCTCTTGCAGCCCAATGTACCAATGACCAAGGAAAGTTTTGGCAATATCATAAACTACTTTATAGTAACCAAAAACCTATTGATTCAGGATGGGTAAATAAAGAGAATTTGATGAAATTTGCTTCAGAGATTCCAGGACTTGATACCCGAGAATTTAGTTCATGTCTGGATAGCCAAAAATACAAAACCTTTATTCAGAATGACATCGATTTGGCTCTGTCTTTCGGATTTAAAGAAACTCCCTCCTTCATAATAGTAAATAGTGATGGTTCAAATCCAGAATTCCTGCAAAGTGCTCTCCCATTTCCATCATTTAAAGCGGTAATCAACAAAAAGCTTCCTGACTTGCCATAAGTAACAGATTGTTTATTGCAGACACAATTCACTCTCTAAAACACTAAGACCTTTTGGATTCAAAGGAATTAAGTATTGGAGCTCAGGATTATGATTGTGGGGAATCATATCGCCTATTAAACCTCCATTTAGCGAAGAAACAGCCAGAGTCAAAGTTAAAGCAGCACAAGACGCATGGAATACTAAGAATCCAGAACTCGTAGGACAGGCTTATACTCCCAATTCTCAATGGCGTAACCGTACTGAGTTCTTCAATGGCAGAGAAGCAATAATAGAGTTCCTAAGAAGAAAATGGTCAAAGGAACTAGATTACCGACTAATGAAAGAGCTTTGGTGCTATACTGCAAATCGAATTTCTGTACGTTTCGAATACGAATGGAGAGATGCTGACAATCCAACGCAGTGGATGCGAACTCATGGTAATGAGCACTGGGAATTCGATAACGATGGCCTTATGCATAGACGTGATATGAGTACAAACGATTACCCTATCGAAGAAGCAGAAAGGCGTTACCGCTCTTAAATGGTATTTGTTTTGGTTCTTTTAGATACGAAGATTCAAGTTCTGTGATAGCTAGCAACCAATTCAGTTTTACTTCACATGGAAGATAGAAAAAATGAGGGGGTGTTTTTTTATGACCTGTGTATTTTTAGCCGCCTATGGTTTCATTGCTCGCTAGTTTTAAGAGTGGTCCAAATGTCTTGCCATCATCAGTACTTATTTTCATGACCGGTACGTCACTTGTCTCATTCGTCTCCCACCATGTAACAACTACACTGTTTCCGTCTGAATCAATCTCTACTCTTGTGGAATCTGAATTGGTTGTATTACTCAAGTTAATTTTATCTCCAAAAGTCTTCCCTGAGTCTGTGGATGCTCTAAACATTACTTCGTCATTATTGTTTCCTGTCTTGTTCGTCCACCAGGCTACGTAGATGTCATCACCGGTAACAGCGACTGGCGCGGCTGCTGAGCGTGGGTTAATATGGATATGACCTTGAGCCCATTGTAGTTGTGGTGCTGATGCAATTGCTGTTGTTCCAAGAGTCATCAATACGATAATTCCTAAACCAATTTTTTGATTCACGAGACTCGTAAATGAATTATACTATAAAAGCAAGGCAGCCGTTTGATACCAGCGGCAAACCCCTAAATGGATTTGACCACACAACTACTGTAATATGACACTGCTAACAATTGTGCCACCATTTTAGTTCTAACACTTGTTACTGTTTTCAACCCAGGACTCGTTTTAACACGGGCTATCTTTTTTAGTAGATTTTTTAGGGTGTAAGCACAACGCAGAAACGCCCTGATATGACCCAAAAAAACGCCCATTGTGTTACGTAGAGCTCATTCACCTCCGTTTCTCCACTCATAACATACCCTAATGGGTCAGTACGAGTAGTACACCGAATTAAATGAATTTTCAAACTAAACAAATGATTTCTTCTCTCTTGTTCTGGCTCTGGGTTTCTTCCTGCAGTCCTTCCGCCTCTTCGCCATATGCCTGAATCAAATAGCGACATCCACTACTACCTGTAACTTCTACAAAATAGTAATCCAATCCCTCACGTGAGGTATGAATCATGGTAGAAAATTTGGTTATTTTTCCCCTCTTACTTTCTGCTCCATCGCTTAACCTTAGCAACGCCCGAAGAGCGTGCGTACTGTTAGCATATTTCAATTATATTCATTTTATTCCTTCTCTCTTTCACTAGATTACACTTCATTACCTTCTACCACACCTTAAGCCAACAGGTATCGTAAGAAGCAACTCCGATTAATCATGAATTGCTATGATAAATCATACGTTATTACGTTATTCAGTTCGTTTCATGAGTCTCAGTCATACTATAGTAATAACCTGTTTTTTGGAGCGTTGCATCCTTTTCGCACTTACAGTCACTCGGAATCTGTCTGCATCCAGTACAAACTAACTCTAATTCACGACCGCATTTACAAGGGTCCATGCAAATACCCACTATCCGTTGGTATAAATCTCTATATACCTCGTTAACTTGCCTATTTACAATTATTTAAGAAAATAAAACTCGACCTAGTAGAAATCTTGTTATGATAGGCCGATACAGCATGGATGGACACGATGATGAAGGTCTTGGTTACCTCTGAGGGTTCCATAGGTTATTCCTCTTCTATGGCACATTTCCTTTTTTATCAATTCCTGTATCAATTTACGATGCTTTCTGAAGAGAAATGAATATGGGCTTGGCTTTGGTCCTAGTTTTAGTTCTAGTCCCTGTGTCTTACTGCTAAGCCATTCGTAGTAAAGTTGCTGATCAAAGTCTTTGATTTTATCCTCTCCGCCGAACTCTGTTAGGACATGTTGGAAAATAGACCAACCATCTTCGAATTTATGTAAATTACTCCTGGGCATTATCGATATCGATTATTTCCTCGACCACGACGGATTCTTAGTTTTGAAAGTGTGTCATGATGTTCCCTAGGGACTATTATTATGACTTTATTCCCTGCGGGCTATATTTAGCAACAAACGTCATATTCTTACCCATTTCCAAGATAGACTTTGGTATACCTCGTTATAGCCTGTAGTGGATATGTAAGCATAGCGTGAGACACCAAGGTAGAGATAATATGGACACAAGAGGACGGAACCAGCATATTTCGATTTGAGGTATTTCCTTGGCTAATAACGCAAAAAATTATGACTTTGATGGTTTTAATTTATGTTTTCTGGCCTTGCGATATAATACTTCAAAATTTTCTACTCTGATGCCAAGTTGTGTGCACAATAATTCAACCTCAATATCCAAGTAATCCTCATCCATCTTCAGTTCGACAAGTCTTTCTTTGTTTTGGAAATATCGGACGCTATTAGAATGTGGTGTATAAATTTCTGAAAATCCCTTGCCGAGATATTTGATGACATGCCTGATTGTCTGAGGATGATAGGGTTCCAACTGTAGAATTTACCAAATATAGCTTATAAATGTGAAGAGATACTCAGTGCTTGATAGGTATAGTTAGCAATTCTTCTTGTTGAGTCCATTCGGCGTCCTCTACAATTTCTGTCGAGGTACCGTTCCGAACCTCTACTATTTTCCCAAATTGAGTTAGTACTCGTTTTCCTTCTTCTGAGAATGTATTAAAGTACACTTCTAAGTGCTTGAATAACTGCTCTCTCAGACTTTCCAGTGACTTACCCTTCACTATGATGAAAGGGAACTCTCTACATTGTCCTACCAATAAATCCTTAACGAGTCTATGTCGCATATTTACTCGTAGTTCTATTACCTCATCTGGCTTGGGGCCTAACATCTGTTGTGGTTAGAATATAACCCTATATAATTTAATGATTGGTAAATCTTTTCTAATAACTTCGGTTAGCAAGGACTTTAGGCATTCGTATATCAGTCCTGGATTGTGATAGAAGGTATCAGTAGCAGGCGCGCGATATTCATTATGATATTTTTCAATTACCTTATTTTCTTCGCTCACAAAATTTTCGATATGATATTTAATCCCGTAAAGTTTATGTTTTAACCTGATAATCCTCTCTTTGAGAACATCGCGATTTTCGGGAATACACTCGTTAATGTCGCTCAATAAGTTATCTATATCATCATAATTTTTCTCTCGATATCCTATCATAACAGATAGCCTCGCTGGAACTTTTATCCACTCATTTGACCCGTGCTTTCTTTCCATATGATAGTCGACGGCCCTATCACCCTTTCGTGTCTTTACACGGAATTCTTCCGCAGGTTTAAACACGCGCATATGACATTCTTTATACAGTTTTCCACTTTTACAAGGACAAGGGTCAGTTCTTCCGATTTGATGGACCAATAGTTAAAGTATCGTGAATGACCAAGATATTAATAATGTATGGGGCAATAGTTTTTGTTCCTTGCTAGGAATCGGTACAACCACCGTGATGTTGATATCTTCATGCATGCTAGGCAGCTCAACATGGAAGACTAGGGAAACATATCATCCAAAATTTCAAAAAGATAAATTTGACTGCAAATGTTTCAAAATATGATTTTTTCTAAATAAGGATTCAGTTTAAGAGAAGGTAGCTCAGCCTGAAAAAGATGAGTGCAGATAAGCGAATAGAATGCTCTGGTGATGTCTTCAGGAAATCATACTTCAAATGGTTCGTCACAGTTTGAACAAGAAAAATTATGTTCTTTCATTTGCAGGCTCTGTTTTGACGTTATCGCCTATGTTAACGTATTCCTGATGTCCTACCCTAACTTGCCTTTGTCCACAATTTCCACATCTGAATCTCTTCTAGTGCCAATATCTTTGAACTGGCCTCCCGATTCTCCGTGTACGACAACTTCTGCTGTCTGTCGCAAAGAACGTTCCTTACACGTAGAACATAAGTCTGCACGTTCACCCATTTCATGTTAGCTTACTGACGATGTAATATATTTTCTGTAAAGAAGACCAGCTGTTATTTATGAAGAAGACTTCATTTTGTTTTCCTCTTTAATGTAAACAATAATCTGATTCACCTTTTATTCTTACCTGTAGCTAATGCTCATTGGAATCTGCATTGCTTACCCAAAGCGAAACGAAATTGGTCTATCTTCAACAATCAAACAATTACGACGGTAGACTATTCATAAACCGAGGAATGACTTTGTTATATTAGTCCACCCACCATCCTATTCTTATAACGGACTTTTGCTTTTTTTGAATCGATTGAACGTGCCTTGAGAATATCCTTTTCTACGTTTGAGCTGTTTTTATTTGAATTACTATCCTTGGACTCTTTACTAGTATCATTCATTATGTCTAAGAAAGTGTAATTACTATCAATCCCACGTACTATTTTTATTTCTTTTTTCTTGGCCAATCATTTCCCTTGCCGTGCCTCCCAGAAACTCATAACTCAGATTTGACGAAAAGTAGCACAGGAACATCATATCCACAAAATTTTTGTGGAACAAAACAAATGGCACCCTTTGTCAAAACCCCCGTTACTTAGAGGATTCTATGGTAGGCATAGTCTTAACACCATATTGTTATATATAAATATGAACTTTGCTTCACCAATGAACGCTGCGGCGAGATTACTAATTCCTATTACAAACTCTATGCTCACTCTAACACTCACTGCTATAGACTCAGCGAAGCAGCCCCATTTGAATTGATACTATTAGGAGGAGTATCCCCAATCTCCCTAATTGACCATTATAAGTTGTTGGTTACTCGTGAATGAATTGCAATCGCCTTCTATGATAGTGGGTAGTAAGGGATATCAGTATAGCTAAGACGGAGTTATAGCAAGCTGATGACGGACGCTGTTTGCTGGCATTTTTCTGCTGATTTACAATATTCGTTCCATTCTTGTGAAGATTTTAGTCTCAATTTAGAATTTAGCATCTTGTGAGAAGACTTAGGGAATATGTGACCATCATAATTGTAACCTACAACATGCAACAGGCTGTCAGAGTTTCAGATTTCACGGAGCAATATTAGTCAGACCAAAAACTACATTTCCAGAAGTGAATGATACGTGCAAGTTTCTCCATTTCGTAAATTTCCTGTAGCAGCGCTACTATATCTGGGATTATTCGAGTATCCGAGGTGTAATCATCTGGTCTCAACTTAAACCTATCAGTTTGACTGAATATCGATAACAAGCATAATTGTCTATACGACAACCCGTGAGATGGTTTTATAAGTAAATTTGCACGAGATTTGACTATCGAAGGAGAGAAAATGCGATGTTGCTAGCAAATTCCTGTAATACTTGGTCATGTTCCATCTGTGCAGCCAAGAGAACCACCTCAGCTATTTCGTCAGCTGATGAACTGTCGTCTGTTGCAGCGATAAAAAAGATATCTGCACGTACTTTCATACCAGCTTCATTATTTCGTTTAATTGTGTTTGTAGCGTATATCATTGCTCCGTACGTCCATAAATGGCACAATCCACGACTAACTGTATAAGCATGTTTTTGTCCCGCTCGAAAACCATACCCATATTTTATTATGCAGTAGCCATCTTGTTTCAATCCCAATTTTCATTACCAGTCTATAGTAACGTTTCTAAGCACTGATATAGTACTGCGTGCATATATAAGATATCGAAAGAAGATGACTCGTGGTAGCAGAAACGTAATGAAGTCGATTCTAAGGGACTGCTGATTATTCTCGAACGTCATTCTTCGACCTTTATAGGAATGTGATAAGTGGATTTGAAATCATTGGTTAGATTTAAGTACAAAGCAGAGAAGTTCTTCAATTATGTTGTGTTAGGTATCCTACAAATATTGTCAGATAAAGCGAATATTGCCAAAGCACAACAAAGGTTGACCAAGATTCAAGTCGGCAAAGAGTAAATGAAGCACTATGATGTCATCATCGTTAAATCATACAGCTTAGTGTCTATTTTCCTTGTTTATAAGACCAAGTTGCTAGTGAGGAGAAACATCATGCACAATATTACTGCACATGGAATTGGAATAGGCATTAAGCTAAATAATCTTAGTAGTTGCAGCTAGTTTATATGTTACGAAATGATAGTAATAATATGTCAAATGATTCGCACCAGTTACTTGAGATGAATAATAAGCTAAATGAAGAACCTAATCACAAAATATCGGCGGATTATAGTGAGTTGATGAAAAAAGTAGGTGAACGTTTTCATGGTATGCGGGAGAGCACCGCGGAATATTATAAGCAAAAAGAGGAAGAGATAGATAAAATGGAAAAAAACATACAATCAGGCAACAAGTTGAGTGTTATTAATGAAAAGATACTAATCGATAAATACTTATCATTGACTCCAGCCCTTTAATTTTTTTATACTTATTGGATTTCATAGCTACTTCTTTTTCGTATTCTATACCCAAATCTCGTTTCAGGGGTTCTCGTATCACCTGAATCTGTAATGCTCTACCTACTAGGCTCTATTCCTGTACTCGAACTGCTTTGGATATTTTGCTAGACCCATTCTGTGATTAATCGCTCTATGCTCAGAAAATTTAACTCAGCATCAAGGACTCCAACCACGTTTATTTGGCTGACTGGTCCTCCTCCATGAGCCCTAATCTGTTATTCTCTGTGTCCTGGAAGACTACCATATATCCAACTCCAGGTATTGCCGTCCTAGGTTGAATGACTTTGCCTCCATTGGCTTCAATCTTGGAAACGTAATTATCTACTGATGGAACATTTATGAAAGGCGTAAGCGATTCCTCCGGCTTACTACGTTTAGCCAATCCTCCGTCTATGCCTGGCTCATTTGGTTCGCCCGTCTTGAATTCCCAATATTCAAATGGTCCTTCCCATTTTTTAACTTGCCATCCAAACACTGTATTGTAAAACTTTATAGCCCGTTCAGGCTCATCTGCAGAAAAATCCAGATATGATATTCATGTCATATCTGCATAGATGAACGATACAATTTAAAATTATCATTTAGAATTTTGCCTACAAATTTTGCGCCATTGATAATAGGTTCACTTATGAAGAAAGGTCATTCGGCCCTCGTGACATGAGGACGTTGTTGTTGTTACCTGTCTTGTGGGACCTAACCTCTAATTATTATTCACTAGAGCTAAGCTCTCTATAGGTAGTAATACTTTGCCATTTTAGATAGTATAACCTAGGCTAGGCATAACTTTGTAATACCTGCAAAGTAGTTAAATAATTAGCTAATTGTTATCGTTATTGTCCTACCTCTGACGTACCTGCAAAGTGTGATTATATACAGATAATTAACCTATCATTCGTTCGTTGTAGGAGAATAGCTCATTAGCTAACCATTTGCTTAACTTTGAGTAAATAGATAATTTGTACTGAATATTGTTAGTATACATTATATTAAATGGTATGAATTGGCAAAAATATAGGACATATGAGCACGGAATATTTAGAAACTCTTATTTAGAAAGCTAGCATTTTGTGCGTAAGTGTCATCTGCTACCATTTTGCTTAGATGACACTTATAACCTTCACCCTATTACCCATAGACCAGCATTAGTTTACGGTAAGTCAAATTAGATTCCCAAGTAAAAGGAAAGGTTAAGCATGAATTATTTTGAAATTGTTCTACTTCCATTAATTCCGTTAAATATCTTAATGGTTGTTTAAATACTAAGAAACAGCATTAGCTGTATGAGATTCCTCAAGGCTTCGAGATATTGTTTGAAGAAGTCTGGTTTATCCTCTGGCTCATCTCCTGGTCTCCAAATGGACAGGTGAGAATTGGAGTGGTAGTTCCTTAGGAGAAATTCCAGCCTATAAGATAATTTACAATTACATTGATAGAACTTACGGGGACGACGTACCCATGACCTCTTTCAATGTTTTTGCAGTGAATCATTACAGTGCTTATTGGATTTCGATTAAGGCACCCAGTGCTATGACTTTTCAATACGTACCACGAGTAGAAAAAATAATAGAATCATTCGCTATTACTAGTTAAATTAAAATTAAACTTTGTATTAAAAAATAACTTCTTCAAAATTTACATCTAATTGGTCGTTTAACTATTCAATTTTCATCTCATTAAAATATATTAACTTCAGCTTTAAACGGATATGATTGAAAGGGGAAAAACAGATTGACACTCTTTCTGTTAATGTAGGTCCAATGCGGCTTCGAAATCCTACCATGCTCGCATCAGGCATATTAGGAATATCCCAGGACATTTTTGAACGGCTATATGATAATAACATAGGTGCAATTGTGACTAAATCTATTAGTGTGGACCCTATGAAAGGTTATGCTAATCCCACGATCGTTCCCCTAGGTAACAAAACTTACCTTAATGCTGTGGGGCTATCCAATCCCGGTGTATATGCTTTTTCTCACGAGATAATGAGGAATAAGTTTGTACCTATTTTAGTTAGCTTGGTAGGATCTTCAGAAAAAGATTTTCCAAAAATGATATCATTTTTGGATTCTTTGAATATTATTGGATATGAAATCAATTTGTCATGTCCGCATGTATCAAAAATGGGAATGGAAATTGGAGATGATCCTGAGATGGTTAGTTTGATTATAAGAACCATTAAAAGGCACACACGCAAGCCTATATCAGTGAAAATTGGGATAGGCTCGATGGATGTGGTTGAAATCGCCAGAGTAGCCATTGAATCCGGTGCAGACATAATCACTGCAATAAATACTGTAAGGGCCATGAAGATTGATGTTCAGTCAATGATACCTGTACTTAGTAACCGTATAGGTGGTTTGTCGGGAAAGGCCATCAAACCCATAGGAATCAGATGCGTATATGAAATTTCAAAAGTATTGAATGTACCCGTGATAGGATGTGGTGGTGCATCATCTTGGGAAGACGTAGTAGAGTATATGATTGCGGGGGCTTCAGCAGTTCAGATTGGAAGCATCCTAGGTAATAGTGACGATACTTTTTTCAACAGAATTACAAGTGGATTAAAGAGATATCTTGTAAGAAAGGGAATAAAAAACATCGGAGAAATCGTAGGACTTGCCCATAGATATTGATTTGATGAGAGTGGCTCGTATCTCAGAAACCGCAGTGGAAACATCGAATGTAAAAACTCTGGTATTTAAGGACAGATTAGGTTCCATGGCCAGTGCTGGCCAATTCCTAATGGTGTGGATCCCGCGCATTGAAGAGATTCCCATGAGTGTCATGGTGTCCCGGAGGGAAGGTCATGCAGCTGTCACAGTGAAAAAGCATGGCATAGGATCAACTGCCTTATTTGAAATGGATGTCGGGGATTTTATAGGACTAAGAGGTCCTTATGGCAATAGATTTACAATATCAAGAGAGTTTACTAATGTTTTACTTATAGGTGGTGGCACCGGGCTAGTGCCTTTACTCAGGTTGGCGGTGACCATTACTAGATTGAATATTCGTTGCACTCTGATTATTGGCGCTAGAACCAAGGACGAAGTCATTTTTGAAGAATATGCTAGAGAGTTTTTGAGCGATATCAAAGGTAAGATCATAGTGACAACCGACGATGGCAGCTATGGTATGAAAGGTACTGCTTCAGACGGCATGATAAAAACTATTGGAGAAGAAAGATACGACTGTGTCTATACGTGCGGTCCTGAGCTTATGATGAATAAAATTTTTGAAATATCAAAAGAGCGATCCTTACCTGTTCAAGCAAGTTTGGAGAGATACATGAAGTGTGGGATAGGAATTTGTGGTAGTTGCTGCATTGATCGTTGGCTGGTATGCCGTGATGGCACCGTTTTTGACGGCAACCAGTTATCATGGATGAAAGAATTTGGAAATGTATTTAGAGACAAGGATGGGCAAAAAATGAAATATGAGTAAAATTCAAAATCTCTTTCTCCAGCGTCAACAGAATCAGGCAACACAAAAATGTAAGTTACCTAAAAATCTTCGTTCTTCAGTTTACGGATATTTAGTCAACAATTCTCCATCAATGTAATAGTCATACTTATCTACTTAGTTTTTATTTGTAGTTTTGATATGGCAATTGGTTCTGAAATGAAGAATCGATCTGAAATTGAAATAATGGCCGCCATTTTAGGGGCGGCTGTATCTAATTGGGAATATAAAACCACCATAATGAATAATGCAAGTGTTTCCCACTCTCAACTTAGTCGCTATCTCACAGCAGCAGTTGAGAAGAAGCTCATGGAATATTCAGAGGTAACTGGCCTCTACAGAACTGCTGAAGCTGGTTTAGTTTTCCTAAAAAAACACGAACAATTGTGTCTACTCTTCCCTGCAATCTCGGATCTCCCTGAAATTTCAAAATTCAATCCTGTTGTAAGCGAGTCATATAGTGAATAGCTATCCATATTTTAGTACGCTCAAATAAAAGAAGTTTTTTTCTTTCTATCTAAAGAATAATCTTTCTTGGAACAACGATAATCACCTCGAAGTATTCTAAACGAATCGTATTTGCATGTCGGTGTCTATACTTTGTTTTGGCCCACGTATCCCGATTGCTTGTGAAAGTTTGGTGATGCAGTAATCCACTTTATTTCTCACTTTTCCATATTAAGGTTGGTAAAATAATGGTTGAAAATTGAATTTCTTCTTTCCCATAATGTTGACAATCATAAGCAGCAACATTTGATCTCGGTTGACTCAAGCACTGTCTAAATGATATATTAATGTCCATGCTGAATGCAATTTAATGCGTGAGAAAATCCAAAAAGCTTTGTTTGACTGGAACAAAAGCGTAGTAAAAGATCTCGCTTCTGATGATGTTTGCAAATTGCCTGAGCATGCATTACAACTTTCACGGATAATTGCATTCCCAGAATTGGACGTTAGAAATGAAATATCAAAAATAGATCAGATTGGACTTAAAATTCGCAAGACATTAGAAAACTTCTCTCAATCACGTCCGACACAAATAATCGAGAGGATAAACGATCAATTGTACCGAAAGGAAAAATTCAGACCTAATAGAGATGACTATTACAACCCTTCTAATAGCTTTCTCAATGTAGTAATAAGGAGAAAAATTGGAATCCCAATCACACTGTCTATATTGTACATGCGTGTAGCAGATTCCCTGGATTTTAAGTTGGTTCCTGTAAGTTTTCCGTCCCATTTCCTAATAAAATATATTCTTGAAGGAGAGAGTGAAATAATTATTGATCCTTATAACGAAGGGCGAATAATGGACGATTATTCATTGAAACAGTTATTAGATCAGACTGCACCAAGATTGAGTGTAGCATTAACAAGAGATTTTGTTGCTAGAGCATCGGTGACAAAGGTTATGATTAGAATGCTAAATAACTTGAAAACTAGTTACTTTGAATGTCAAGATATAGATAAAGCGGAACTTGTCAATGAGATGATTCTGCACATACATAGTAACGATCAATACGGATTGCGCGACAAGGGAATGATTATGCTTAAAAGAAAATACCAGCAAGAGGCCCTAGATTTGTTCAATCAATATATTGAAAAATATCCTGAGGCTGACGATATTGATCCTATATTAGAACTAGTTCGAAAGTTAAAGAAAAATCAAGGTGGAGAAACAGGATTCATTTAAATCTGCAAAAATTGGAAGGTATCCGAAATCAAAACATACCTTCATCATAAGAGAAATATAGCGTTTTCGGGCTTATAATTACATTGTGACGTCAACATTTGAGGCTGAACTTCGCCAACAAAACAGAAAAATTCTGGTATGTCGAAAAGATCTTGATCTTACGAAAACATACGTGAATGTTATAGTGATATTCGAGGTGGAAGAATCTCGCGGGTCAGCCGGCGGTAGAGCCGCTGGATATGGTTCAAGAAGAATAAGCAAAATAATGTGCTTTAGTAACGAACACGGCAATTATAATAAAATATTTGAAAGTTGTGATGAGCAAACCATATTACAATTTGAAATCCCGTACAGCGCAGTGGCTCTGGATATAAAATTAGCTGATGGCACTCAACTAGTGATCCAGGGTGTTATTGACCCCGAAAAAGTTGAATCGTACATGCCTCTGATCAAAGAGAATTCCTTTCAATCTCCAGATGAATGAACAAATTCAAGAACTAACCCAACTATGGATCGATAAATTCGGAAAATAGATATGATCAAGTACATAACTACTGTCACACACTTTCTCGTTAAGTTGAAGATTAGGTATTGTTGTGCTATATCTTTGTTATATGTAATATATAGGTGCCCCATATCTCTACTCATGTTTATGTCTCGATGACTGACCTCAGATTCATCGATATTTTAGTTAGTAACTCTTTTAACTAGAAGACCAAATTTGAAATATGGAGAAAATTGTCAAATAGGCCAATTGCAGTATTTGATTCAGGGGTAGGATCTCTCTCAATCATTAAAGAACTTAAAGTGGAGATCCCTACAGAAGATCTTATTTATTTTGCGGATAGGGAAAATTTTCCGTATGGCACTAAGTCGCCTGAACAACTGAAAGAGATTATGATAAAGTCGATCAAGTCTTTGGAAGCATATAGCCCTAAGCTTATAATAATGGCTTCAAATACACCATCTGTTCAGATTCTCGAGAACATTAGAGAATGCACTTCCATTCCAATTACGGGCGTTAAACCACCACTTGCTGAGGCAGCCAGATTAACAAAAAAGAAGCATATAGGTGTAATGGCTACAGAATCAACACTGAGAAGTATTCAGCTGAGACAACAGATCGCAAGAGAGGTTCCTCAGAAAATATTTGTCACGAGAATAAATGCATCGCCTCTCATCCGCGTCATAGAAGATGGTTCTTTTTTTGCCAGAAATGAAATTAGACAAGCGGTGCTTGACAGTACATTCCAACCTGAGGTAGAGGACATTATAGATGTTATCACGCTGTCTAGTACCCACTTGCCATTGATTAAAGACTATCTCGAATCCCTCTTTTCAACGATTAAATTTGTTGACCCTGCGCACAATACTGCAAAAGATGTAAAAAAATTCCTGAAAGATACTGGGATTTCTAAGAAGACTGGTACGGGGAAGATGCTTGTCTTTGTCACAGGCAATAAAATTGAATTTCAACAAGCACTCCGTCAAATGGGCTTGAAGTATAAAGTACAATCGATTAACACAACGTTCTAGTGTTTGAGATTTTTTTCCGTTGTGAAGTCAATTCCCAATCATTATAGACAGTTAGATATTCATACGAACAGTATCTGTTAAATACCCTCGGTAGAACTTTTAAAGTGAATCATGACTTCTCGTCCTAATTGGGATGTATATTTTATGCTTCAAGCGGAGGTTGCCAAGCTTAGATCTAACTGCCTTACTCGCCACGTAGGATGTGTGATAGTAAAAGAGAATAGACAGATTGCCACGGGATACAATGGAACGCCGACAGGAATAACAAATTGCTTCGAGGGTGGTTGCCCCCGTTGTTTGGAAAGGGAAAAAGGATTGATCAAATCCGGTGAAAATCTAGATCGATGTTTATGTACTCATGCTGAAGCAAACGCAATTATGCAATGCGCACTTTTTGGTATAGGAAGTACAACAACTGGATCTACTCTTTACTCAACTTATGCACCGTGTTTAGAATGTAGCAAGATGGTTATAAGTGTGGGAATAAAAAGGGTAGTATCCTTAGCTTCCTACCCTGAAGACGGTACCGCAATTCTTAGTCAGGCAAATGTCATGATGGTAATATTAGAGAAAGAACAGGTTATTCCATGGATCTCATATTTGGATAGTAGAATAAGATCGGATTCAAAATGAGCTTATATGTAGATCCTCAGGTGTAGAGAATTATTTTTTTGCCTTTTTGTGGCGCATTATATCTTGACCCAAATTGCATTCCTTCGCGGTTTTTTTCATTCATGGACCTGAAATGTTGATTACTGGATGACCTGCGCAAAGAGTTTAGGGGATTTATGCGCCATTTGCTTTTTGTGAGTTGGAAAGCGAGATCCATTGTGTAACTTGGACATTTGTCTGTTTTGGAACCAATTGTTTGAAAGATTCAAGGAGATGTGAAATCAAATTTCCTGAAAAAGATAAAATCATCCCGAGTATTAATAAATTAATCTTGGCATCTTGTGAAATATGTGGTAATCTCTTATCTTTTGATAAAGTGGATGTTCTGGTAGACGGAGTGCAGTTAACGGTCTGCAAGAATTGTTCAAAAAGAGGCAAACCGGTTAGTAGACCGGCAATTCAGAACCTTTCTAAATCAAAGAAGTTTCAAAATCCTCGCACAAATAGATATCAAATAATGGACGATATCATATTAGTTGAGGACTACGCTGCCGTTATAAGAAAAGCCAGAATGCAGAAAAATTTGACACACGAACAATTAGGCTCGATGTTAAAGGAAAAGGCCACTTTACTACGGAGGTTTGAAACAGGTAGTTTGAAACCGGACAGAAACTTTGCAACAAAATTGGAAAGGTTCCTAGGAATTAAACTGTACGTAGCTGAAGATGAATGAAGGTAACAAGCAAGAATGCAATACTGATAACATATCCTGTCGATCATGTTGCAGAGGAGGCTAAATCACTGGCTGAATCTGCAGGATATTCAATCAAAGAAATAATTACTCAACGCCATCTAACTAGATCAAAATATGGTGTTGGCAAAGGTAAAGCCGAAGAACTAAGAGAGATCGTTAGATCTCGCGAAATAAATTTCATAATATTTGACGAGGTGCTTAAACCCACTCAGCAATATAACTTGGCACACCTTTGTAAGGTTGACATCATCGACAGGGAAAAATTAATCCTACAGATGTTTATCCTTAGATCAAACACAGAAGAGTCGAAGATTCAAGTCAATCTTGCCCAATTGCATTATGATGCCGTTAGAATCAAGGAAAAAGTAAGACTCGCCAAGAAAGGAGAGCAGCCAGGTTTTCAGGGTTTAGGAAAATATGATGCAGATGTACATTTACTAGACATCAAAAGTAGAATTACTATTCTCAATAGGAAATTGATGAAGGAGGAGAATAAAAAACTGTTGCACCGGATAGGCAGAATCAGGCAAGGATTCCCAACAATTTCAATCGCAGGATATACTTCTGCAGGGAAAACGACATTGTTTAATCGGCTTACTGGTGAATCAAAAATTGTGGGTTCGGGATTATTTACAACTCTGTCGACGGTAAGCCGTGCCATAAAACTTAGTGACAATAAGGTGATCATATCCGATACTGTAGGTTTCATTAGCAAGCTTCCAGCGTATATGGTAGACGCATTCAAATCAACCTTGCAAGATCTAACATTTTCAAATCTAGTATTACTCGTGCTGGATGTAAGTCATCCATACGAAGTTATAAGGAAACAATTGTCGAGTAGTCTTATAGTAATGAATCATTTAGGAATTCCGCTTGGTAAGATAGTTTATGTGTTGAATAAGGCGGACCTGGTGGATCAGGAATCGGTAAAGACGACTATAAAAAATTTGGATATTCCCAATTCGGTTCACAAAAGTGCCATGATTTCAGCAAAAACCGGTATTAACATGGACAGCTTGCTAAAAATATTGGAATTAAAACTGTTTGACAACTGATAACGATCGTGAATATCCATTCCAAGTTTCGGTCCTTCGATTAGGGCATAGGTTGGTTAGAGATGATAGGACTAGTACCCACGTGGCATTAGTGTCTCGAGCATTTGGCTGCAAGAAAATTTACATGGCTTATTCAGACAATCGTATTGTTGACACGATTCAAGATATAAATGAAAGATGGGGTGGACAACAAGAGTTTAAGGTAGAACTTGTAAATGACTGGAGATATTTAATTAGGTCTTGGAAAAGTAATGCTGGAAATGTAGTTCATTTAACTATGTATGGAATCAATTTAAAAAAGACGTTACCGCAGATAAAAATCAAAAGTAACATATTGGTTGTGGTTGGTGCCAGTAAGGTACCTCGCGAGGTTTATTCTATGGCAGATTACAATGTAGCAATCGGCCATCAACCGCATTCAGAAGTTGCAGCACTGGCAGTTTTCCTAGACAGACTTTTTGAAGGGAGAGAACTGGACAGATGTTTTAAGAATGCCAAAATGAGCATAATTCCTAGTCAAGCAGGCAAGAGAGTAAGGCTAGAAGACCCATAATATAGATTTCCAATTACAACCAATATTCTTAGCTAGAATAGCAATTACCTCTCAAATGATTATTATGATTAGAAGAAATTCCATTTGGCAATTGTAATTAGTTAATTTATCGAATATATATGGTTAGAACCGTTGATGGATCGAAGCGGGGGTTGCCAAGCCAGGTCAAAGGCGTGAGTTTCAATTTGAAACACGATGCTCAGACGATCCTTACTGGCTGAGAGACCTCATCCCTAAGGGGTTCATGGGTTCAAATCCCATCCCCCGCACCTTTTGCAAGTAATTAACGAGAGGGTATTCTCCATCAAGTCAGAGCAAATACCGGGATAATTTAAATTCGATTGAATCTACGCGGACCGAAAAACATAACATAAACGTGTAATAGAAATAAACATTCAATCGACTGACATGGCTAAACCATTGGATTATGATGCCTACTGGAAAAGATGGCTCAAGGTTTGTATTGAAGGCATAATAAAAGAACGTACCGAAAGAGAGCAGGGATCCAATCAGCAATACAACCCACTTGACCAAGAATACCACGTGTCTGGTGTAAATAACTAAAGAATTGATCCTGCAGTACTTCTGTGATTTGACCTGATAGAGACAGAGATATATTTCCCTTCTTCGGACCTTCTTAACAGCGGGGTGGGGAAGCCAGATCTTGGTGAGGCAAAGTTATCCCGGCGGGCTCATAACCCGCAGAGCGGTTTCCACTTAAGTATGCTTCAGTGGCCGCAGGTTCAAATCAACCCCCCGCTATCTTTAAAAGCTCCGGCATTCAATCCGATGATTAAAATGTCCTTTCCGATGAAACGAGTTCGGGTTAGGAAATGGATATATTCCTGGCACGTATGGATATGAATTTTCTCGTCCAAACCTATGTAAGGGTTTTGTTAAGTGACGATGTGATTTACTGCTGGATAAGTAGAATCCTGCAACTATGTCACGTTTCACAGTAACATTATACTTTTCGATGGTTTTAATTTTGCACTCCTTGCACTGATATCCCTTACCCTTGCCCTCGGATTTCATACGTTTTCTACATACTTTACATAAAGGATTCTGAGTATGGACAATTGAATTCAGTCTTAGGACGGCCAAGTACTCTAGGTTTAAAATCCTTGAATGGTCTCTCTGTTCTTCCCTAACCCCAAATCCAATATCAACTACATCTCCAATTACAAGTTGTTTTGCAATTCTTCCAAGATCAGTGGGCTCATATACTGCAACAGGATATGTATCTCTAGCAGTATCAGAGATCTCAAATAAAACATGGCCTCCTTGAAGTACATACGGGATCTTGCTTACTGTACCTCGAACGTACCCTGCCATGAAGGGCTTCACTTGAGAAAAAACCAATTGATTTTGTAAGTGCATATTAGTGCCCTGATTTGTTCTGAAAACCATGTAACCCTCCAATATCTCAGTGGTTTGCAAGGAGAGTAATGACTTAAGAACTGTGATAGGATCTTCACCTCTAATTCCACAGAACACAGGATCAGGACCGTGCGGAGCAATCAAAATCCGTTTATGTACTGCATCAATATTGTTAAAAGTACGTGGGAAGGTAACAGCGCTCATTTTTAGCACTAATTGTTCGTTTAGCGACCTTGGAGTCCCTAAGTTTTCTTCGGTTCTGTAGGAGATTGCCTCAAACGTATGGTCTCCTTCCAATAGACAGCCTATGGCAGCGAGTGCCCCAATGGATCCGTGGCCATTTCCACATTTATAACATTGAATAGACTCATTTTCAATTATTTTTTCTGCGTCATTCAAACTCAATACGTTGTATAGAGCGATTCGACTAAACTGTCTCACACTAGTAGGAATAGTAGCCCCTTCATATACGACGAAACCAGGGTTGGCACCGTTGCTAATGTCCGAATTTACAGAAATGAAGTTTTTGACGTAATCTATAATGTGTTCGCTTCCTCTAGTTGCGATGCGTAAACATACAGCCCCATTTCCCCTAGTCTTCCACGGAATATTAGGATTAAGTCTAATTAATAGAGGAAAATCAATAAACTTTATTTCATTTTTTTTAAGCAAGTAATTAGTTATTTTAAATGCCAAGTGCGTAGTACATTTTCCTTGAATAGAATCAGTATTATCAAATCCGAGGTGCAAAATATTTAGATCTTCAGCCGTTTCACAAGCTGGCACTTGAATGGCAGCTTTTCTCAAGGTGAATGATATCCTGTACGTCCCCATTTAAACGTCAATACGATGTACTCTACAACCATCTTTTGACAATACCATCTGACGATTTGGCTTCGAATCAGATCTTCTTGGATAGTGAGTAAGAATTAAAAAGCATAAAGAAAAAAGGTTTACATTATCATTTTTTCTCTACAAAATAGACTGGCGAGGTATTCATCACTACAAATGATACCTCAAAGTGGCATTGTTTACATTATCTTATCTCCTATATTAATTATACTTTACTCATCCGTAAAGGAGAAACTATCTTATGATGTACAACACTTCGACGTGGAGAAAATTAGTTTTGGGAAAATGTTCGATAATGTGTGTGGGAAAGGAAATTTACCAAGCTAATCAGGTGAAAGAGAATGGTCTCTTAACATGTAAGATGCCTAATATGAAAGAAATTTCTCGGTAAAATTAAGCATACCAATCAATTGTTTGTTCCGTAGGCCTATGTGAGCTGTTAAACTTATAGTAGAATAACAATGATTGTATGGAAACTCGTCATATAAGCCATCACAAGAGTAACTAATAAACTAGTGAAATGCGTCTATGCCTGGAGAGTAGCCGGTAAATGGACTATTCATAATAGTTTCTTTCGACATATTTAAAACATCGGAACTTCTCCAGCTATAAGATTGGCTGATTCGTTCGCAAGAGATATTGTAATTCATCATTTGGATTTGTTATTCAATATTAAATCATCTGACATATTGACCGAGCTTCACTTCATTTATTCAAAAAAAACAGGGAGAATCAAAAGTTTTGGTTCAAAAGACTTAAGCTTTGGCACACTCAGGTCTGACGGTGGCATTGCCCTAACCATCGAAGGAGCGCAAGCTATTTTTAAAACTAGAGATTTTCGGGAAAACTGCGTCATTCCGAAACACGAAGCGATCCCGTTTATTAGAGAAGGAAAATCATTATTTTGTAAACATATTCTATGGATAGGTTCCAACATCAAGGTTGGCTCAGAGGGCGTAGTAATAGATAATGATGGAAAAATACTGGCAGTAGGAAAATCATTGGTTAATTCTCTCTGCTTTAAGTCGAACGTCAAGAGGGGCATTGCAATTAAAATCAGAAAAGGATTAAAAAGTGGAGCTATTAATGAATGAGTTGAAATGATGCGATCAGGCAACCGTGACATGAGGCGTATGTTGGACAAAATGGGGCTTGAAATGAAGGATTTGGGGAATGTAGAAGAAGTAATAATTAGAACTGAAAATAAAGAGTTCTACCTATCTAAACCTCAGGTTATCGAAATGAAGGGAAAAGATAGTACAATTTTTCAGATAGTTGCAGCGAACATAGAGGAATCTCAAAGGGAAACGCCATCAATCAAAGAAGAAGATGTCATACTAGTAATGCAACAGGCCTCAGTATCTAAAGAGAAGGCATTAATCGCTTTGACAGAGTCCAAGGGAGACATAGCTCAGGCGATATTGGGCCTCACGACATAATCATCAGACATAAACCATATCTCCTTTATACCCGACTCCGGATATCTAAAGGTCATTCCATATGTTACAAACTCAAAAGAGTTGCTGGTCGACGATTCGCAAAAGTTGCTAAATACATAATTAATTCGCTGCTGCTCGATCGGACCCGGTCTAAAATCAGACCACAAGGCACTAGTAGTTGAGAAAATACTGTCTACTGCGCTTTTTTTGGTTTATTAGGTGTACGAGTGTCATCTTTCTAGAATTCATTTGGAGAACCAATCAATTAATATATACTTTGGATTCGAACGGGATATATGTCATCGGTGGGAAGTATAGTAAGTGCTCTTTCAGAGCTGGAGTCTGACATTGATAGTCTTTCATCAAAAGTGGACGAAATGAAGAAGAGCCTCATGGTTCACTCTGAACAGGAAATCTCCAACATTCGAGAGAGAGTAATTGAAATCGCTAAAGAAGAGGCGGAGAAAATAATGAATATCTCAAAGGAAGAAGCTGAGAAGGAATCGGCCAAAATTTTGGAAGAAGCTGATCAAAACTTGACTAAAGTCAGAACTAACATTGAGTCGTCGTTTAATGAGTGCGTTGACATTGTGCTAAAATCAGTCTTTACAGGCAAAGCATAACGCAAGAAGTAACTATTTTAAATATATCACTAGCGATAAAACTCCGTGTGACCGCAAGTGAAACAACGAAATTCTGTTTCATTATTTCTTGCAAGAAATCTCTCGCCCAGCCAGTCGCCGCAAATAGGACAGCTAGGACCATAGTTTGGCTCATTATAATTATTGCCAGATACTTTAAAACGAGGTATGGAATACAGGCTAGTCACCGTGCTTCTACCTATGTTTATCTTCTTTTCTTGTCGAAGATAACCAACTATCTCTTGGTCGGTCCAGCAAGGAAACTAAATTAAGTTTCTAAAAGCAACTATAGCAATGAATGAAGATGTTATTTAATATAAGATACAATATACTTGGCCTAGAAATTCGTCATCATTTACCGGTTTTTGAATGAAGTGTCTTTGATGCAGTTTTGGCGATACATCAGATTTGAAATAGTCGTAATCATGCAAATCCCCTAAAGCAGTGAGAAAAAGCACCTTAATTTTATTATCTATCGACTTAATTTCGGAGTATAACTCGAATCCATTCATATCTGGCATTCTAACATCAATTGCGACAAGGTCGTAATATGCGGTCTTGAACCTTCCCAATGCTGCTTTGGGATCCGTGAATATGTCAACTTCGAACCCAGACGTTTCCAGTATACGTCCTAATGTTCGTGCGGTATCAATTTCATCGTCAACCACAAGTACTCTTCCCTTTGTTTGACTCGTCCCAAAGTATTAGCACTATCCGTCGTACTTATTACTTCGGGCCTAATAACATCGCATCATTCGTTATCGAATCCTACTTATCTAAGACCAGTATGCTTTAAGTGACTCTGTCAAAATTGGGCTGTTTCGCTAGTAATTATTTTCTTGCAAATAGAAATTGCGTTTTTTTAGTCTGACAGACGATTAGGTAAATTTAATAAGGATCTTGGGATACGCGACCATGATGGAATTCCCCTGAGTATTCTTACTTTTCCTAAGAAGGTGATAGTAGCAACTGTAAGCGGCAGAGATTACTACAGGATTGTAACTATGTTAAAGAGTTTTGGACTCAATTTTATCTCAATGCTGCCCGAGGAGGCATCATTATCAGATGCAAAAGTAATAATTACAACTAAGAGTGAAGCGCACATAATAAACAAGGAGAGTGTGATTGTTTATTCAGAGATTAACACATACCCCATTGTGTTTAAGGCAAGAATCTTGAAAAACATGATTGGTAAGTTTCATGATGATATACTCATAATAGGAGTTGACCCTGGCCATAGAATTGGTATTTACATATTATATCTTCATGATGAGCTTGAACGGACCGTGCAAAGTTCAACTCGGGATGCCATCAAGCTAATAACAATTTTGTTAAAAGAGATACATGCTAAAGAAAAAATTGTTAGAATAGGAGACGGACACACTTCAATAGCCCATTGTATTGCCTCTGAGATTAAGACCCGATTCCGAAACGATGTTAGAGTTGAGATAGTGGACGAGTTTGGTACTTCGCGGAAGAGTAG
>JBBRRH010000062.1:0-22271 GCA_038201105.1 Nitrososphaera sp.
CTACATACTACGCATAAAGAACCTTCTGTTAACTTCTTTAGAGTTCTCTGTTTTGCTTCGTCATTAATATTCTTGGAAGATGCAATCTTTTGAAGTACTTCCATCTTATCTTTAGGAATATTCAGTTCTTTGACGGTAGCATTGTCCCTAATTCTTAGCACTAGGTATTAGAGTTACCCCTATGATTTAAGTACTCTCGCATCCTTATCATATACAAGGTAAGAAATAAAATGACAAATGAAGTTAGAGAATTGTTTGATTTCATAAGCACTAATGGCATGTCAGTATTGTGGGACTATGGTTATGGTGGAAGTAAAGCAGCATCAGTATCAGTACCTGAAGCGTTACCAGAAGTAAGAGTTACTGAATTAGTAAATGGCGTATTGGTAAGCAAGCAAGTACAAAAAGGACCTGAAATAATAGATTTACAAGAGTATGCAAAAAGCAAAACTGCCTCTTTCTCTGTACAAAGAAATCCAGTAAGAGAACTGTTTGACTGTATACCTTATTTTAATTAGTTAATCAATTAGTCAGGTAAGAAAATAGTAGATCTTGTCTTGGTGTCTTGATTTGCATCGTATCGTGTCAAGTCACTGACAAAGCAGTCATTACAGCATCTTTCTTCAGTCTCTTCCTTAAAGCCAGTCTCATCAACTACTAGATCAAGCACTAATGCTCTTCCATCAAGTTTACCATATCTGTCGAGTCTTGGAGGTTCGTTAAAGATTTCGCCACATACAAAGCAATGGGTATAACAGGATTCTAGAAGCCAATCCGTTCTGCTGTCTATCGTGTTCTTGTTTTTGATGTTGTTGTCTTTGTACAAAGACAAGGACTATTTGTAAAGTCCCATCTGCTTAAATTCTTCATCTGGATACCTAATCCTTTGTGCTGGCCCACCTTCCTGTATTGCCAATCCTACGAATGCTTTCCACTCAGGGATAACAAATTGTTCATAGGTAAAGTCGGCACACCTAAAGTTCTGCAGTCCTAGTATGTTGGATAATTTGCCGTAATAAATTATTGCATCTTTATCTGTCGTGTTGATTGAATCAGGACCAAATGGATGTTCATTTTCTAGTGCTTGGTCAACTGCTTTCTTTGTGAAAGGAATAGTATAAACTACTTTTGGCTGACCTTTGACATACCAGGATTTCTGATCTCCGGTGCTTGGGTTAAAATCTCCTTTCTGTACTATCAATTTCTGTTCTTGGTGCATGCCAACAACATGAGGAATGACCGGATTTATGTCATTGCCGCGCCAGTTCTTTGCTCGCCACTCAGTCTCATAATATAGATATTCCTTGCTCTGTTGTCGTTCGTCATCATAGTCTATCGCTCGTATCCTGAACATCCTGGTGATGCGAACCTTAACCTTACCCTTCGTTGGATCTACTGCACTGAGAAAACGGACTTCCCATTTATCGGGCCTACGATAAGCATTTGGAGATTCTAAACCATTCTTCGCAAAACTATCATACGCAGATGTGTCATATTTGAATTTCAATTCCTTTTCCTTCTTTAGTCTCTGTGTTTCTTCTTCTGGGAAAGGAGAAGAGAAAAGTATTACCTCTTACCTCTTACAGTTCTCAGTTCCTATGCTATGCTATCCTTCAATCCATCAATGTACGTGTAAACCTACGCGCAGGCGTTGCGTGACTGTGACTGTGACTGTGAGTTTTAGATGGCTCTGTCTCTGTTTCATCTACTTGTGCAGATTGTATTTCTTCATTCCTACCTGTATGATATTTTGCTAAATGCTTGGTCCGTAGGTCTGCATTCTTGAACCACTTGGTACATTGTCCAAAATTACATTGAATCCATGGTTCAATATCAAAGGGCCTAGGATACCGACCTAGTACGTCTAAGTCAATAGTATCTTTATCCTCAGTGGTTTTTTGATGTTGTTCTTGTTCTTGTTCTGTATCTTTCTCTACTACGATATTCGCAATCTTGCGATTGTATTGGTATTGGGGTTCTGCATCATGATTGTTGTCATCATCATGATTGTATTGATCTTTGTCTTTATCTTTATCTTTATCGTGGTTATCCACGGTCCATGCTTCTGATTCTACTTCTGGTCCATCAACAGAGGGAAGAGGAGGGCGAAGAGAGATAGGAATCTTTTCTTCTTCTCCTCCTCCTATCTGTACGGCCCATTGTACTTTCTTTTCATTTTCAGTATTGTCCACTGTATTAACTACGTTAGAAGCAGGTAATTGTTTCCATAGGCTTAAGATGTCCATCTCTATAGAATGTAACTCAGATATTGCCCGTATCTTTATGTCTTCTCTCTTTGTGGTAGAGATAATTTCATGTAGCGTCCTTTGGTAAGATAGAAGGGAGTCTATTCTTTCTTTGTACTGTGCTAGATATCTGTAAGCAGAGTTTCTAAGGTCGATATACCATTTCTCTGCTTGTTTCTCTATCTGATTCCTCATTTTAGAAACTGTACTTCTGTCCAAGTCAATATTTTTCTCGTCATGCAACCACTGGGCTATTTCCTGATCTGTTAGTCTCTGGAATGATAAATTATGTATTATACCTCTAATATACTCTCTTTCTGCTTTTGTGAATGTATGACGCTCTACAGTCACGTTTTTGTGCATCTATTACCTAAATAAGGGGCAGCCTAGCCTTTAAGTAATTCGGGACTATCTATCGGTAGCGTTATTTCCGTTTCAAATTTGTTAGATTCTTCATCCGGCGGATTTAATGGTTTTGAAGACAAATCATTACGATCCTTAATATCTTTAGCCTAACCAACGTGCATAAATTCGTTATTTAGTCATCACGATATACACTGTATGAGGATTACCTACACTTCCTTGTCCAGTAGTAATTATCTGTTGTGTTTTGAATCCATTGTTTCTTAACAAATCCATTGCCACCCATAAATCAGTATTAGTTGCATAACCACCCTCATAATTTGATGTCGAGTTTTGACTACTAAGTAATCCAGAAGATATAATTAAATCTCCTTGGAGTACAGCAGTACTAGGACTTTCATAGATCAGTGAAACGGAAGTGGCAAATTTTTCTTGTATTATTTGGGTCATGTTTTGTTGTTGAGCATATACTGTATTACTTCCTAATGAGAAAACGACAGCTATAGTTAATGCCGATAATATTCCTATGATAATTATATTCATCTTAAGTGAACCTCGAAGTCTGATTAACACTTACATTTGTGGTATCGGATAAAAATTTTATAGACTTTATGAAATGGTCACGTATTTCTGTGGTAGTAGGATTATCAAAAACATCAACTATTGATGTTAATTTTATTATATAACTATGACTTGGCATGGACACTATCCATGTCTGGTCAGCCCATTTATTCGCAGACTCCTCATACTTGTCCTTGCTGGTCAAAAGATACGTTCCTACCTGTTGATTGTCTATTGTCATAAATGATGGTTTCTCAATGACTACGTGTTCTTTACTATAATCACCAGTTACCTCAGCCTTGAACAGATTATAAACATGTGATTTAAAAGCTAAACCACTGTCACCAGTAGCATTAACGGATTCAATAATTATGAAACCGTCAGAGATTGTAGGGCTATCAACTGCAATATCGGCACCTTCATCAAACCTACCTGTCTTTTCATCTACTGCCCAGTCTGAAGGGTATTGAAATTGAATTCCATATTTTGTACTACTGTAGTTCTGATACTGGACTCCATAAACATTCTCTGTTGTGATAACGAACAAACCGATCATGGCTAATATCATGAGAGGAAAAATTATTGTTTTCATTTAACCTGATCTCTCCTACTACTATATTAGGCGGTCGCGGTCGAATTTCCTTTAATACTCTTTAGTAGTTTTTCAAATATTGGCAACTGTTTGTCGAAATGATTTTGGTCATTTTTGTATTGAGCATATAGCATATCGTCACCCATTTTTACTCCAACTACCATGTATGCCCACTCTTGTGAGTCAGCTGGATACCCAAAAAATGTTGTAAATGATTGTTCATATTTTGCAATTGAATAAGGTGCTGTTTGGTTGTTTATTGTATATTTGTCCGTTCCACGCTCAATTTCTTCGACAGTGGAACCCCACTTGTCTTTAATTACAGTTAACAATTGATCTGGCAATTCTTCATCGGTGCCATTAAAAGCGCTACCTGCCATTTCAAATTGGAAGGTTTTGTTATCCTTACAATTAAACATTGCATCATCTGAGAATCTATTTTCTTGTTTGTCTGTCTTACACCCAGTAGGCACGTCCACTGAATACGAATGTGTTTTAAACAGTATTGCTTGTGCGTTCATGGAAGTTGAAACGACCAAACATACACCCACAAGTATAGTTAGGAACAGTAATTTCATAAATCTTCTATTTCCTCCAATTCCTGCTAAACATTGTCTAGAATTGGAAATACATTCTATTAAGGATCTAGGGAAAAATGACACGTTAAATTATTCGAAGTTTAACTTTCCTTTGCAAAACTTCCGGGTCAGATACCTACCGATAGCCTTTCACCTTTACGAGTCAAACCATATCTGAGCAACTATGTCCAGCGCATATACTCAAAAAATTACGCTTTCACTGATTGTTTTGGCCGTTAATTAGAGGTCCAGAGTATGAATATCTTGTGTAGTAATTAGAGGCCTCGAAAGGAGAGCAGAAAAGTTAAATAAATTTGTTCAATACTCAGAACTAGATCGACTTGATTAACCTTCTAGCAACCTTAGTTTTTACTATAATGTTGATTACTGGCGTTATAAGTCAGTCATTTTCTATCCATGACCAAGAGGTATTAGCACATAAGAGCGTCTGTCATGCAAATCACAGTTGTCCCTCAGATACTGGAAGTTATGTTTGTGGAGACTTAGGTGATGACGATCAATGTTCAGACGATCAAGGCAAATCTTCTTCCCTAGAAAGTAAGCATCAGAATCAGACGATCTCAAATAAATCGGTAGGCTGGCAAACTTACGAAGATAGTCAAGATGGTTATAATATACGGTATCCCCAAGAATGGAAATTAGTTGAGAATCCAGTTCTTCATCGTCAAACTGGTTTTGCTGCAAGTCCTGACGATAACGCCTCCCCATTGGAAGAGACTTTAGTTTCAGTGAATGTGAGGGATGCAACGAGAACATTAGATCCGACAAGTTTGCAAGTGCAATCAATACCATTGAAACAGTATGCGGATGAACTAATTCAGGTAATGACGTCAGCTAAGGGGGAACCTAATATCTTAAATAATGAGGGCATCACTTTCATCGGAGAACCGGCATGGCGCTTAGACTATATTCATAATTATTTGGGTATTCAAGTTAATTATGGCATTACTATTTACGTAGCTAAAGGAGAAAAATTATATGAGATCAGCTTTAGTACGCCACCACTTAAAGTCCAAGATATGCGACCAATTGGGGAAAAAATCATCCAAACATTTCAGTTTACTAATGATACAGGCACATAGCTAGTGTTCTCATGAAAGATTGAATAAGCTAAGTGAACTGACTTTTAATCAATTTGCGAATTTGATGGGATTGATTTACTCTAACAACTAGCAATAACACCCCAATAAATTATTTCCCATATGGTTTCAGAAGTAAGCTTGCTGCAATTGGTAAAGGTAGCTCATGCTAAATCTGGAATAACTTTAAATTGGTAACTTGAAAAGTAATAGTGCCCGGCTACCGGGATCAGCTAATATAATATAAGCTCATATGATTTCCCTTCCTATCATAACTAACCCTTATCAATATTCAACTTGAGTTGAAGGGAAGAGTTGAGAGGGGGGGGTGCATTATATAGTGCTTTTAAATTATTTCTTTTAATTTTAAATCTATTTTATTTTGGTAAACTATCTGAGCGATCTCTCCGGGTTGAAATAATCATACTTTTGATTAACCTTCTTTCCATCCCTGCCTAGTACGACACGTATATTCTATCTATTAGTAAAATTGATACAGACAATGCACTCATCACCATTCCTAGAATCAACGTAAATGTTATTTTCATACTTTTAGATAGCACGCTACATGCTATAAGATCACTTCAGCATTCCCTATGATTTGTAACTATAGGATCTGTGCACTGGAACAAAACGCTACATATCATATCAATATCCTATAAATCATAACTCCATGGAAATTGTTAGTTCAAAGTCTGACTAGATCTTATAGTCTCTTGATACGTAGAGTCACTATGGAATTCTTAGAAATGTTTGGATGGGTTATGTTGGGATTTGTTCCAACATTAGGAGTGCTGGAAATGGCAAGTAAGAGACTAGGGACAAAAATGCGTTCTCGAATGGTTATGGGAGGAATGTATAAGAAATGAGTACTGTCAGTGTCTATCTAAGGCATATTTCTGAAACGACAAGTAAACCTCAACGAAGAACGACACCTTCTATAAGGCATGATTATCTTGTAATCATAGCAACAAGCAGAGAGATTTTGCCATCATATACGATACAATAGCCTATTAGTTAACCTTTTCCAGTATGATTAACTGTAGTTAACTAAACCTAAGCTAAAAGATCCCAATGAGAGTTGAGCGAATATTCCCAGGTGGTCCGAATACGATTCTAGAATTGTCGCCGGACTATGGACGAAATATATTTCAGATATTTTGACTTGGCCAGACTAAGAATCAAGATCTGAAAAAGTGTTATCATCTTTCTCTAGTTCCATAGGCTACTAATGAGATTACGCATGAACACATTCAAGGATTGTACTTGACAGAAAAGACGCCAAATGGGGAGTATTGTACGTTACTTACTGTTAAATTATCTTTACTTAGCAGGGTAGTTAGGCAATATATTCTTGGCCTCAATCTTTACCTCATTCTTTACCTCATTCTTTACCTCATTGTTTTTTTCCAAATCCGGTCTCTTCATTATTTTGTCCAGTACTATATCGACAATTTCTGACCCTTTCGCAGACGAATTTTTACGTTCTTGACAGTAGTGATGCATGTCATTTAATTTTACTACGCATGCCCTGTAAATGTCTCCAGACTCTACATCGACGGTGGGAAATGTAGCAACAAACTTGAGGACATCTCCGTTTGTTGTACTATAAGGAGATGGATTCGCTGGATTTAAGTCAAAAGTTTTTACTCTAGAATTTCCATCAACATTAACAATAGCTACAATGTCACCAGTTTCTTTTGTAATACCAAATATTGAAACAACTACTTTGAATGTACCTTTGCCTACTCCAGTCTCAGCAAAACTACTATTTGCTGGAAAAGATATTGTTGCGTAGTAAAATATAGCAAGCAAGACTACAAATATTACTGCCGACTTTATCATTCGGTGGTACTGTGGAACCTTTGGTTCTCTCACAAGCACGTATTAATTGTCCATTTTATCTAGATTCGGATAGATTTACTATACTGAATCTACAAAATTGTGTGATATAAGATTCTTCATAAAAAAAAAAACACGGTGTTAGGAATTACCTCAACGAAATTAGTTTTACTCTAGCTTGTTCAGATATTAAAAATCCCTTTTGTGAATACTAGCACATCTACTGGAAGATCCAAAGTTGTGGGTAACATAAAGAGGACACCGAATAGAAACCTAAGCAGGACAACAATTATGATTATAACAATAATTACTAATGCGATAAAGATCAGAGTGTTTAAGATCATACCTATCCACTATTAGGGTTAAGAAGTTATATCGATTGTTTATCTATTATCCTTAGGTTTGTTTACTACATTCTTCATGATAAAAGTCAGACAAGCAAATTTATCTAATTGTTTATGTGAGACAATTCCCGAGCCTTAAATAGAAGAATTATCTTATGCTAACAGATCCTCGGGCAAATGTCGCTATTGCACCATTGCTTAACTTGACGTAAACTTCCAGTAAGTATCTGCCAGATTGTATGTCCTTCAGAGAGAAAAATACCTTTCCGTTATTTACATCCTTATCCAAGAAGTTTCTTTCACCAACTTTGCCACTCTTAAACATAGGGGCAACCGATGCTGCTTCAATTGATCCATCTCCGCTGAGTATCTTTACCCTGAATTGATTGTCATCTAAGGTAAATGCACCGTTAAACTTACTAAATGGCATCTCATACCTGTAATTATTTGTACTCAGAATCCGAAGAACCAAGCTACGTTCGTGTGAATCAAATTTGATATGAATTCGGGGAACGTCAACTTCTTGTTTGGATTTCTTTATTACATCCACTGTTTGCGTAATTTCTGTTTTCTGTTGTATGGTAAGGGAGGGGCGTATAATTACTTTGTTGAAATTGTTTTCTGTTGCCTTGATATTTTTTATATTATTAACTATTTTATTCGTTACCTGTACGAGCGTCTGCTGTATGTTGTTGCCCTTTGCAATTAAGTTTCCTATTTGGTTTGCTGCTATATTTACCTCGTCTGGGTTGCCTCGCACAAATTCATTCGCTAATTGCTTGATAGAGTTCGCTACTTGGCCCTTGGGGTTTCGATAACTTCCTTAGAAATTTGCTGGGCAATGTTTTGAGAATTTGCTCCATTTTTTGCAGCACTAATCGCTATATTGTTAATGACGTTCTGAATGTTAGTAATTTGATTATTTTCCACCTTTGAGTTACTGGTAGACAATCCCGCCACGGCTGAGGCAGCGGATTCTGTTTGGTTGGATATCTGAGCACCAAGTGTGTCTTCAGGAGAGGTAGTCTGATCTAACATGTCATCAGTAGTTTCTGTTGCTGCTGTTGTTGCTGTTATATTGGCCGAAGTCATATTATCTGCGGACTGCTGCTCGGCTGGAAGTGCCTGGTCTGCTGATGAGCTAGAGTCAGAGTTTATGATATCCACGCCTTCAACAGGAGCAACGTTTGTAGTTGTTACGTTTGAAGGCGAGGTATTATTATTGGCGTTGTTCGGCGGTTCAGAGGTAGTGACATTTTCTGATACAGTGGTAGGTGGTTCGGAGGTAGTGACATTTTCTGATACAGTGGTAGGTGGTTCGGAGGTAGTGACATTTTCATCGGTGATAGTTGGTTCTTGTGGTACGGTGGTATTTTCTTCAGGGGGCGTGGCATTTTCATCGGCGATAGTTGGTTCTTGTGGTACGGTGGTATTTTCTTCAGGGGGCGTGGCATTTTCATCGGCGATAGTTGGCTGTTCGGCTGTACCACATGTATCTACTGTAATCAGTCGTCGGTCGGTCCATAGATCGGAGCCTATTTTGCACTTAGCTGCTCCGAAAGTGTTTTTCCGCAGTATATTTAGCGACTGGTTTCATATGATTAATCTTATCAGATACCGTTGTTACTGCACGATTCGTAATTAAATGGTGCACGATTCGTAATTAAATGGTGCACGATTCGTAATTAAATGGTGCACGATTCGTAATTAAATGGTGCACGATTCGTAATTAAATGGTGCACGATTCGTAATTAAATGGCACAAAATTTTCGAGAAAAAGCAGAATAATAATAATAATAATAATAATAATAATCTACACGTATCGAAAGAGAAGAGTCCGCTGCTACAATTTATTTAAAACTAGACATCTTCATGGGCCGTTTGGCTACTGATATTATAATGTAATGTTATATTTTTAGTTTCTTTTATACTCTTATACGCGATGTTGCCTATTTTATTAGGAGATACTTTGAATCGATTCGCTTTATTGGTAGCAGTGTTGCTGATTATTTCGTTTTCGATTAATGTGGGTTTACCAAACAAAATAGGCGCTCAAATACCAATGCCTCTTCCCTCGATCTCAAACGCGCCAGCAGTTAGAATAACTTTTCCTCATCATCTTTGATAATGTCAGTTTAAGTGGTCCACTCAATATTTCGGGGATTTCAAGTGACAACGAATTGACAGATTGTAAAGTTTCAGTTATTGTGAATAATGTAAAGCCCTATCAAGAAGTTGTCGCGTCAAGTAAAAGTGGAATGAATGATTATTCTAATTGGAGTTTTACACTAAATTCTAATTATACAAGCCTCAGCGAGGGATCCAACAAACTAACGTCCAAGATATCCTGTCTGAGCAATTCTGGCAGTACGTTAAATTCGACTAAGTGGTTTAGCGTCAATGTTACTGGAGTAAGAGATTTGTATCCTTCTAGTAGCAATTACAGTGGTTTTAGTTCTCCAGCATTGCAAAATTCAAGCAAGATATTACCTCAAGCGACAACAATCGAACGAACAGTATCGCAACCCGACAATTCAACAGAAAAGACGTTGCTCATTATGAAGGATACTACTTCTCCTGTGGCCGACGCAGGACAGGGTCAAATCGTAAAAGCACGGTCTATTGTCAATCTCAATGCTGAACAAAGTAAAGACTCCGACGGTACGATTGTCTCCTATTCATGGATTCAGATCTCAGGAAATCCAACTGTTGCATTACGCAATGCTGATTCTCCGGTTGCAACTTTTGAAATTCCTGATGTTAAATCGGACAGCAAATTAAGTTTTAGATTAACAGTTGTAGACAATGATAGACTGGGTGCCAGTGATACAATGAATGTGACTGTAAAAGGATTGAAGACACAAGATCAAGTTCCCAAAGATGATACAAGTTGTGATGAGATCGGTATAACTAACCTTTGTTGAAATAATTATATTTCGACGTTCCATTTATTGCTCTGTGCATCCATACGTGTCAGATACGTACCATAATTTTTTCAAAGAGCCACGTGACCTTTAAAGTTCATAATTTTTAAAGCGTAGGTCAGTATTCACTCTTCGATTGATGGTGGCCTTCCGTACGGAATTCTTCCTCATTTCAGATTAATTCCTTTAAATAATACTAAAAGATACTACAAAAAGATCACAAATTAGGCTTTGGTGGTGGTTGATTCGAAATCTAATGATATAACCGATTCAAATAAGACAGAAAAAGAAAGGGCTATTGAATTTCTTGAAAATAGAGGATTCAAATTAGAACAGTCAGACGAAGGATTCGAAATCAGAATCACGCATCGATCGGTGGGTGGAGGTCTGAACGAAATATTTGTCGAATCAGACGAGTTGGAGGCAATAAAAAACTTGGGTAACCTCGTAAAAGTTGTGTATAGTGAGGAAGTTTTGATACTAAAGACAAGACGCAATGAAATGTGAATGGCAAAAAAAAATAAAGAAACGGACCTCATGATAGAATGACCAGTTATCAATGGAGGAGCAACATTGTACACCTTTGTCGATGATTTCCAGGCATAGTAGATTTTAGTACGTTAAAGAAAATCAGATAGAAATACTCATATTGTATCTTGGGAGGCCTTCGCTCAAGATCAATATCTTGTTTACTCCCAAATTCTTAAAACCCTTTGAGTAAAATCTTATCAGTTCGGTAGTGATTGTCTTATAGTGCGCGAATACCCCCAACTCGATAGTATTCCCCTTGTGACCAAGGCTTCTGGAGAAAATTGTCACGTTCATCGATTCTAATTCTTCTATAAAGTGGGTCGTCATTGCATCGAATTCATTTAAAGTGAGATTTTGCTTATCTTGTCCATATTCAAAAACAATGAATGTTTTGATTTTGAATTGTAATGGTTCATCAGATTCCAAAGCTGTCAGCTTCTCAATTTCCCAGTTTGAAATTTTTTCATTATAGACATAGACTCTTGGCTCCACAGATTTTGGAAAAGGCTTGTTATAGACAATATTTTTCATGTCTCTAGAATTAGTTAGATGGTCTGATGTTGACGAATTCATAGGAATTGGAAGGTTGTAGTTAATTATAGTATCACCAATTAATGAATTGCCTCTTGTCGCAAATCTCTCATTACTCATATCAATATATACAACACACAAGTATATAACATGGCTGGATAGGCTGTGTTATTCGCGAGTGGAGTGTGATCTTACGTTGCTATTTCTAGGTATTGGTGACAATCTGTATGTTTTATCTAATAAGTAACATATTAAACTTGCAAAACTGCATTACTAATATAAACGTCACATAGGTAAGTCATGTGGAGACAGAACAATACCCAACCAGTTGAATCACCTCACCCAACTCGAATAGATGATTTGGGGCGGTAAGCAAATGTTTCCTTTCCAGAACAAATAATCTCAGATGAGATACAGTTTCTCAGGGACAGTTTTGTGTATAGACATTTTTGCTATAGACTCTGTTTCTATTTTGGCCGCAACACTCCAGAGCTGCTCCGCAGAATATTGCGTCACATAATCCCCCCAGGCAATTTCGTTCCTATTCCATTTGTCAAGTAACTGCCTAGACGGTCCTAGTTCTTTACTCCATTTATGAATTGAATGTTTCTTGTAGCCTATTCCTCTTGGCCATTTCCTCATTATCAATATCCGAAATCCATCCGACTCTAGGTCTACAGGGTCGTAAACAGATTTAGTTTTTATCAAGATGGTTTTCCTTCAGACTTCAACACGTTAGACATTTTACTCTAACTCTTTTATCTTCAGGAGTAAGGAAGCTGGGAGTCCCAATTATTTCACCAGTTTTGATATTCTTTTGAGTATAGTACCCTCCTTCCTCTTCATAATTTTCACTTATCATCATCGCACCACTTAACTAATTTATCCTCGATGTTTTTCGTTTCTCGATAAATGCTATCGTGTGATATCAAATGAACAAAGTCATTTGCACTAAGAGGAGAATTATTTAAAACAACAATGGGTTTTATTCCTGCATTTTTTGATGCTTCCACACCCAATGGAGAATTCTCAACGACTAACGCATCTGATGGATTCAAATTCGCTCGCTGAAGGAATAACTTGAAACCTTCTGGATCGGGTTTTCCATGCATTATATCGTCTCCTGTAAGAACAATCTCAAAGATATTCTTCTGAAAGCATTGGTTCATGATTGAAATCACGTCTTGTTTAGCTGAACCGCTGACAATCCCCTTTATACAACGTAACTCTTGCAAAATACCATTTACCTTGTCATAGGGCCTGATATTCGATACTGATCTGAAAAGTTCATCCTTCCTTCTGATGACAACCTGTGTTTTTGAAAGATCAGCATAATTATATTTTTGAAAATTTCCTCTACCAAATCTATTCCCCGCATACCTTCAAGTAAATAGATTGACCTTTCGTCTACTTGCAAAGAGGTAATTTCTTCAAATGCAGTTTTCCATGCTTTGTAATGTGCAGTCATCGAATCGACTAAAACACCATCCAGATCAAATATTACACCTTTCATGTTAATGTCAGAGCTTTAAGTTATTTATTTATTCAGTGTGAGAATGTCAACTAAACAGACGACTACTTTATCAGTTATCTTATGCTTGAAACTACCAAAGCAAGATAGATAGTACTGTAGATATTGATTCTTGGAAATCCTTTGTACAATCATCAAACCCAAACCGAAGCCAACCTTAAGATCCTGTTTATATCATATCTTCGTTCATTCCGTTATGGCACACCTTGGTATCATTGCAGCAATGACTTCGGTAAAGGCGACTAAAGGCGCCATCATCATTCCATGTCTGCTGAAAGTGTGGGCGTGAATCGATTGTCATTATATACTATAAATGGTAAACATAATAAAGTTAAGTTATTGATATCTGCCTGATTTCTTGTCCAATCTTGCTGTTGTTCTTCTGGCTTTCATAATTATAATAGTGCATAAAATTATGAAAACAATTTGAAAGAGTTCTATTGCTATGTCTAATGGACTTACGGGATATCCACTTCCCGGTACTGCAATGAGGTACATTATAATCAGGATAACTGTTCCACCTATGCCCAAATAATACCAAAAATTACTCCACTTCTTAATCACGGGTATAATCCAGAACATCTGGGCTAGACCTGAAACTATAAAGAATATCATAACGTCTAAGGACAATTGCGTAAAAAACATCCGAACAATTGCGAGATGAAGAACTCCTGCTATAAACGTGCACGCAGCGGCTGCATAAAATATTGCTTTATTAGTCAAGAGTCGCTCTTAACTCCGCCTTATAACTCAAGATAAAGGAAGGTGGCTATATTAATTGATAAGTTCTTAAACAAATAACCTTTAGTTCTATGAAAATCCCTTGACTATACTGGATACGAGCTTGCGTGCGATCGAGCCATCAACGGTTCACATCGCTTTTGAAATCGAAGCGGAAGATTATCTTTAAAGCTTCAGTGCCTTATCTGATTTTGTTACCATCCGCATCTGCATCCCTTGCACCCTGAAATACTTTATAATAACAACCTTTCACATTTTCCAAAGTCATTGTGCCATGTCAGTTCGCAATCCTAGTAACGCAATTAAAATACCTTGTCAACGCGTACGCAGAAGATACAAATAAACTCTGGACAATAAGATGTAACTGCCAAGATAGCAATCATAATTATAATGCAACTTTTTAGGAACTTTGTCATACTGTCTCGTCTACTTCCCCGAATGTCTATCAACTGTCCCATTCACAAAGTTTTTGTAATAACATTTTAGAACCTCGTAAAGAGTAGGTTCTGCTTTAAAATAAGGATCTTTTTGCTTTTTGACGCTGTGGTCTACTGCATTATCTACGCAGTCATAAAATTGGAAGATCACGGTCTAGTGTCTTATTATCACTATGTATACGAAGCAAAGGCACAGAGTCCCCATATGTTGGGTCGAAGCGGAAATAGTGAAAGAGAATCGAAAGACAAATCACTGCAAAAATACAGCCAATTTGAAAGCGTCGCGCCAATAAATTCAAGACAGTGTAGTATTCCTTAATTAAATATATTTGTAAACACTTCTTCGATAAGATTTGTTAATCTGGGAAAACAAGACCACCACAACTGCCAGAGCCAGTACCTAGCGCCATATCTGACAGTACGATTTGGCACAAAAACGTCATAAAGTTTTGTGGCCTTCGCATCGAACTCAAAAACTTGATTGCCTGAACTTGAATCCTGGAGCACTATGACACATTTGTTACTGGAATATGATTCAAAATAACTTTGTTTGCTGTCTTGTTCACGTCAAAATTATTTACCTTAACCTTAACTGGTCACGGGCTGGGATTTCTGGAGATTTCAGAATAAATAATTGAAACAGCTCCTCCCTTACTTTCGCTAGTTTTTCTTTGAATTCTTAAGTATTCAATCTCGGTAAAATGCAAGATGAAGTTTAACAATGATAAATCTCTGATGCATCTAATATTCTTCCGATAAGACTTCCATCTAAGTGATCATCAATGACTTTAAATTTTCCTCCACCTAAATGCCGTACCAGTACAGTTGTTTTAATTTCATTTACGGAGATGGTACACCAAGTATCGTCTTTTTCGAGATTCTCTTTACTCACTAAAGTCTCAATTATTATGAGACGTTGGCAGATTTATCCGTTTTCCTTCATCTATGGCATCCAATGTTCGTTCGAGTCGAATCTGTTTGCAGTCGATATGTGGTTGACGACGGCAATGATTGACCGTGTGCCCTGAAACTGTGATTTTCCAATTTGGCATATGATATCGCCAAACTTGCCGTATTCATATCTCCCTTTATTTGCTAGAATCATACAACTCATTTATATAAAGAGGTAGATTTCTTCTAGCAGTCAATTATGATTGATCATAATAATAAAAAAGAGTGGAAGGAATTACCAAATTTTAAGAAAATAATACTAACAAAAAATGGTGAGCGTTTGAATTACACGATAGAACGAATTGAGAAACCTGTAGATGGCGGTGTATGGTACATGCATAGTAATAACGCAGGATTATCTTTTGAATACAAATTAAAAAACACATTAAAAATTTTAGACGAAATGACTCAAAAAGAAGGTTATTCTGTACTTGAGGTTCAGAATAACTAATTGTAACAGAAACAACAGTTTCTTAACAGCGATAAGACTGAATTTCCTGGCCGTGGAGGAACAAACAGATCAAACGTCTAAACCACACCAGCTGTCTATTTTCGTGGTTATTTTGAGGCTTCCCGTGAATGTTATAGATAGTAATTCGGGAATTTTTAAATATGAGAATAATTCTTGTTAGATAGTTATGCTGGCAAATAAACCACAGATAATTCTAGTAACATCTACTCTATCTATCTTGACTTCTCTTAATCAAGTCGATGCACAGACGAATGAAAATAGCGCTAAAATAGTAGCTGCAGGAGGCGGTAACAGTACTTCTCCTCTAACTATTTTTGTACCTGACAGTATCAAGATCAAGGCTGGAGAAAGCGTTACTTGGAATAATCCAACGCCTGTTGCAGAACCACATTCTGTTACTTTCATGAAAGATAGTAAATACTTCCCGGCATTTGTGGCGCCATTCCAGGTTCCTAATTCAACAGAATTTCAATCTCTAGTTCCAAATTCAAATGTGGAACCGCTAATTGTACCTGTGCCAGGCGAATCTACGCAAAGACTGTAGTAACTGTAAATGCTCGAGCGTTTATTCTAGTTGTATTAGATTCTTCGGGCAAGAATGTTACATATCTTCCCCCAAACTCAAATTATACCATGGATGGGACTGAGAGTTATGTTAATTCTGGTTGGCTTTGGCCTGAAGGACAAGCACCTCCAGATGGGCCTCCGATAACCAAATTTACTGTGAAATTCGAAAAACCGGGCACCTATCCTTATGTATGCAATGTTCACCCGTGGATGGCAGGAGAGGTAACAGTCGAGTAGCAAACTGAAAGACACTGCTACTATCATCTCCGTAAGTTATCAATTCACAGGAGCCTTCCTCCATCGATAACCTCTAAATATTTAATTGGTAATCTCTATTCGTTACACTTTACATCCTGGCCAAATTGATACTTACTATGTTTTTCATAATATCACTCCATTATTTGCGAGCCATATTAATACGATCTTAACTTTTTCAATAAATCAAAAATTAGATCGGCAGGCAACAGAATATTGTCACAGGCTCTAAAAATGACATGATGTTCATGACAAATTAAAACGAGTATTATCGAAACTGTTTTACTGCCTTACTTCTGATCTTCCTTTCTGATTATTAATTTGTTCTTAATCCTCCTATTAATTGTTTGTGATTGCGTATCTGCCTTCGAATCTTTCTTCTCTACGTTGATCTAGGAACAATGTGAGCTTTATGTAGTTCGCTAATTTCAGTATAATCTGTGTCTAAAATACAAGTTAGTGCCAAGATGAAAATTCGTCCAGGAGAGTTAGAGGAATTCGAGCGACAGGCAGCCGAGTGTATTATGCAAGTAAAGGAGAAGGACCTTGGAACCCTTCAATATGACTGGTTTCTGAGTAGTGATAAGACTGAATGTGAAATTCGCGAGGCATACGAAAGTTCTGAGGCTGCCCTAGTTCACCAATTCAATCTTCGTAAGACATTGCAGACAGTTTTTGAAAAATTTGGTTCTGCTCACTCGGTAGTAATCTACGGCGATCCATCTCCAGAACTTTTGGAAAATGCCAAAGCAAGTGGACTTGACATAAAGATATTCTCCTTCCTGCAAGGGCTCTAAAACAGTCATTGATCGTCTTAACCGATTGCAATTCCCCCCTCTCTCGGCGGTACTATGTATGATATCGTTGCTGTATGAAGAGCAATGATACGTACTCACCCACGGCTAACTCTGGAGGGCCATCAATCTGAATTGCTTCCAGTCTGTTGTCAGCAGTGCCATTCGATTCTCATTATCTTTTTGCGTACCATGCCGCGCTATCAGATCAGGATCTAGCATAGCAAAACACTAATCAAGTAATTACTATTTTTGAGATACTCCAATATGTGGGTGGAAAGATAAGCCTTCATGAGTTACTATGCGCGGATATAAGATATTACTATGAAAAATTTCAATGACCTAAGAACGTAGTCTAACTCCTTGCTAAGGCATTTGGGCTTTTTCCGAGTCAGTTTTGTTTTTCTTCTTTTCCTTCTTTCTATATTCTTCGTAAGCGTTATTCCCGTACGTAGAAGGAGACTTAACATTCTCCTCAGAGGCCTCAATATTACTCATAAAAGCTTGATAGTCAACATGCTATTTATTGAATCAATCAACTGGAAATGAATTGTCGTTCAAGTATTCCTTGAATCCTAAACTACCAGGAACACTGATTAACTTCAGACTAGGGAAAGCCGCGAAGAAATAGATTAGAGTCCTTTTTCTATTTTTTAATATGCTTTTATACCTTTAAGAAAATTAGTTTATAATAGAACATCATAAATCCGATCTTGTCTAGCATTTTAATTGACTTTATTTAGGTTACATAAAACAACTAAACAATTCCAACGATTAATTTTTTAGATAGTATTCACCAAGATATTTAATGGCTGCTGAAGAAAATGGAGATGAGCCAAAATTAACTGTAAAGTTGCGATCAGAAATAATTGAACCAGAACCCTTTGAGTATTCTATTCTAAAACCAGCTGAACCTCTTATAGAGCCAGATGATGAAGAAAGCATGATAGGGCTGGAACCAGAACAAATTACCATAAATCCAGAAGATGAGGAAGAAACATTCGAGGAAACAATGGAGAGTGTAGACATTCCAAAAGTCCAAGAGCGCAAACCACAGCGAGAAAAGCAAGGAAATCAAAGGTTATGACAAGTCCTACTGAACCTAAATCGATATCACGATTACACAGTGAGTTAAGAAAGCACTCTGATGCTAGAAAGAAAATAGATTCGGCAATTCTTGATATACGAAAGGAACTAAAAGATTTGCTGCTGATACGTCATGCAACCATCAAAGATCTCCAAAAACAAATGACACAGATGCACAGAAAGATTGTCACAATTGAAAATTCTAGAAAATCTACAAAACTAAAGATATCTGGCAAGAAGACATCTACTGGTAAGAAGACATCTAGCAATAAAAAGTCAAAAAAGAAGATTAATCAAAAGAAGAGCAAGAAACGTTAGTCAGTGATTTGTACTTCTCCCTATTTTCATTTTTATTTGACTTTCAGATCATACGTAATCTCAAAGGAATGATCGTTATGACCTGTTCGAGAACGAACCCAAGTCAAGGACCAGATGAAACAGTCGTAGCAGAATAACCTTGAAATTATCACATAATCTCATTATCCTGAACCCATGGACCTGATAAAAATGACTTCGGTGGGAAAGCAGGGAAAATGCAGTCGGTGTGGACAAGAAAAAGTAATTGTGTATAATCGGGCTCCGCTCATTCACCTTTTGCCAATTGGACCGCCAGTTTAACTTTAAAATTCTAATGTCGTTATAATTGCGTTAGTCCCAAATTCCCATTGTTAGTTAGATGGCATTTTTTTAGGTGAGGTCGATTACTCTACTTCAGCCATATTTTTCATCACATTGGATTTTCTTCATCTATAGGTGACGTGGCCTATGGAGAACGCATCAACTGATGACAAATTACAAACCCAATGTTGTGTAAATACAAAATCGTTTGGGGAACCGCGATAGATTTTAACATCTTTCAGGTAAATATATTCTAGAACTGAGAACTCTGTCTTTTCTTTTTCTGTCTCCGTATCTATAAAATCCCGTAAGGACGATTGAACCTTATCCAACTTATCTGCGTTTGAATCATTAGTAGCGGGTGTACCACTGGTTAATATTGCCTGTATTTCTTCGTAATATTTATTCCGACTTAATGTAATTCCTTCTACGATTAGGCCCTTCACGTAAAGCGTTAAGCTAATTCCTAACTCCATTTCTTCGGCCTTTTTCACGTAGTATAAGAGTAACGGGTGAGCCATAATATTCTCACACTTTCAAACTACTTAAAGCTGACACACCACACTTCATCACTTGAATGTCAGCAGGTGGATTATAGCTGACGTGACTTAATTTAATATAGAATTGCTGCTGCTTATATTAACTTGAACTTATAGAGTCCAAATTATCAAGAAGATAATGCTATGTATGAAGAAGCAAAGCACCCATGTTACAAAGTGGCCGGGAGATACTTTAATTCTTTGCTAGGAGGGTTAAAAGATAATGAAGTGATCTAAAAGTTAACTAAATATTATCTTTTCAAACTGTGCTATGACAAACTATTGTTTAGCCTTGCCGTATCATCCTGCAGGACTTGAACTTGGTAGAAAGTTTGCAGAAGAGGAATGTGGACACAGTAAGGAACATGATGAATTTTATAAGATTGCAGGTGTTGCTCGCGAGAACTTTTGGATTCAACGAGGTCCACCAGGAAGTGGCGCTCCAGATCTCGAAATAGTTAGCCTAGAGACTGACGATCCTGCCAAGATGTTATAGGAATTCGCGACGTCAAACCACCATCCGTGAGACGTTAGGTTTCGGGAATATGCGAATAAAACATATGGCATCGACTTTTCAGGACCGCATCCGCCTCTCAACGAGTTGATAGTTGATTGGCGAATGTAACTCGATTGAAAATAAGTAATCTTTATCTTGATACAAATGATTGATACTCTTGAAAAGAAGATAAATGATCAAACGAGACACCTGAATGTTTTGAATTTGAAGAAAAACTAGCGTTTTGGGACAATAGTACATAACTGCGTTTCTTCAGGGATATAGACATAGTTTTTCTATTTTTTGGGAATTGTGTGTATAGTGACCAATTAACATTTTATGTTTGACTATAAAAGATTGAGGCTGATGACTGCAGACTTTTTCCTTAGCAAGGTGAAATGGTATTGACAGAAGACGAAGGAAATAATCTGAGCGAGATGGATAAAGAGTTCGAGGAGGAACTCAACGACGAATGGGGCTTGCAGAGCTTGGAAGAATTCTAGGGCTAGTCAAAGCGTAATTGTTCCATTTCAACCCAGGTTAGAGAATCTGGAATTACTGTAACGAGTGTTGCCTCTTGCGGAGGCTTTATGCATCACGACGCTGCTTTTTTAGGAGCGATTCATCACGAGGACAACCTTTCTTTTAGTTGGGAATAGACTAGCATCTTATAAAAAATTAGTTTTGTTAAGACAACGGATTGGAGGTGAATTAGCAACTCTCCAGTCCGCTGTTATGCCTATGGACAATAGGACAATTAATGGAATAGAAACGAAGTTTTAATGATTCCTTAACTTAGTTAATCTAGCTAAAAATAGAATAATAAAACAGAGCGATTGAATGGACTTGTTTTGGTTCTTAATCAGTTATGTAATGGGTGGTGTTGCTGGTTGTGCAATCTTGACTACGATTCTCTTTTAATGGCACGTTATTCAACTCTTATGCTTTATTTTTGTTCATAAGATGCTGTTCATCCAAGACGTTGAACTGACAGGCTGATCTCTTATTGTCTGTTCGTAACTGTGGTCATAAATTTCAATAATATTGCCAAACGGATCTTCACAAAAGACTATTCTAATTCCTTTGTCTGGGACAACTTCCCAAATTTTGCTCCGTTGTCTTCCTCCACTTTCAGAAATTTTTTTGTACAACCCTTCAATATCTGGATCAGTAACACAAATGTGAATAAAACCTGATTTCCAGTATTCAAAGTTATCCGTGCGTCTTTCAGCCCTGGGCTCTACATACTCAAAGATTTCAAGACCCACTGGATTGGCCGAACTCAACCATGCCATCCGCATTTTCTTTAGCTTCGGACCATGAATATCTTTCATCGCAATCCCAATTAGAGAGTCATCAGCTACAATTTCTACTGGCGGCTTTATAACAGTGAATCCTAGTATTTCCGTATACCATTTCATAGCTTCCTCCAGATTGGGAACGCTGACTGCTATGTGATTGAACGTCTTAGGGTAAACACTTGACGATGATGGTTTACTATACATATATTATTCCAAAAACAAGTTCTTAAATATTACTTACACAAACCGACTACAACAAATTACATAATTCTCAAGCTGTTGAAGTGTCATGGTGCAATATTCTTCACGACTGGCAAATTAGGTTTACTTTATAACCTAGTAGGAGTTTTTGAAGCGCAGGTGGATGCCGAAGATAATTTTTCTGACAGAACATGGGAATGGAAATAATATTTACTAGGTTTAGGATCTTTGCCTAGATACGCACTAAACTAATGAACTATCATATATTTTACGGCCCCTAACGAGAAATCCTGTCCATAACAACTCTTGCCTCTCAAGAGATCATGTTTTATTTTTTGATGACGGTTGGCGTAAATTCTGACTATTTAATAGGGGAGACATAATTGGTAATTTTTAATTTGGATTTGAAAAAATAAAATAGGTTAAAGAACCTATTGTGCGAAGTATTGATGTCTTTGTTCTGTTGAGAAGAATGAAGACCATGCGTGGGCTACGTTATTATTAAATTCCGTTACCGCATCCATAGCCTTACCATAAAGATTCACATTCTCTCTTGCTGCGTTTATTGCGTTTATTGCTAGTTGATTTGATGTGTCAAATACACTCAATGCTTGTGCAGTGATTTCGTTAGATTGTCTTCTAAATTGTTCTGCATATGGTGCATATGTAG